>DVHZ01000118.1 GCA_018711685.1 Candidatus Excrementavichristensenella intestinipullorum
ACCGCGCCCCCGCCCCGCCTTCGGCGGGGCGGCCCCCCAGCCTTCCCCGATAAGACGGGGCGGGCTGTTTTTTTATTACGCCGGGTCGCCCAGAGCCGTCCCATGGGAGAGGGCGCTTCTTTTTTTTGAAAGGGGATTGACACGATGGCGCGAGTGATATATAATGTACTTATACATTAAGTACATTAAAGTACAGAGGGAGGGCATTGTGGACATCATCATCAGCAGCAATACCAACATGCCCATATACGAGCAGATCACCTCCCAGATGAAGGGGATGATCATGCGGAGGGAGCTGGAGGCGGGGGAAGCGATTCCCTCCATGCGGGCGATGGCCAAGGCGCTGCACATCAGCGTGATTACGGTGCAGCGGGCCTACGAGGATTTGCAGCGGGACGGGTTTATCGAGACTACGGTAGGGCGGGGCAGCTTTGTATCGGCCCGGAACAAGGATTTTTATCAGGAAGAGCAACAGCGCCGGGCGGAGGAGCATTTGCAACAGGCGGCGCAAATCGGCAGGAGCTGCGGCATCGGGGTGGAGAAGCTGGCAGAACTGCTGAAACTATTTTACGAGGAGGCATAGGAAAGCGTATGGCGGAAAACATCCTGCGGGTGGAAGGGCTGACCAAGGTCTACCCAGGCTTCACCCTGGACAAGGTAAGCTTTTGCGCGCCAAAAGGCGCCATTGTGGGGCTGATCGGGGAAAACGGAGCGGGGAAGAGCACGGCGCTGGAGGCCATATTGGGGCTAATCCGGCCGGACGGGGGCAAGGTATGGCTGTGGGGCCAGGAAGGGGAAAGCCTGGAGCCGGACCAGCGGGAGAAGATCGGGGTGGTGCTGGACGGGGGCAACTTTCCCCAGGGGCTGACGGCGGCGCAGCTGGACCGGGTGCTGGGGAACATCTATCCCTCCTGGCAGGCAAAGCGGTACTTTGCCCTGCTGAACAGGCTGAAGGTACCTGGGGGGAAGAAGGTCAAGGAGCTGTCCAAGGGGATGAAGGTCAAGCTGGCGCTGGCGGCGGCGCTGAGCCACGATAGCCGGTTTTTGGTGCTGGACGAGGTCACCAGCGGCCTGGACCCGGTGGTGCGGGAGGACATCCTGGACTTATTCCTGGAATTCGTCCAAGACGAGGAAAACGGAATTCTGATTTCCTCCCACATTACCGGGGACCTGGAAAAGGTGGCGGACTACATCGTGTTTTTGCACCAGGGCAAAGTACTTTTGGAAAAGCCCAAGGACCAACTGCTGTACGAATACGGCATCCTGCGCTGCGGGGAGGAGCAGTTCCGCGCCCTGGACAGGGCGGACCTGCTGGCCTGGCGCAGGCAGGGGTACCAGTGGGAGGTGCTGGTGGCGGACCGCAAGGCGGCCCAGCGGAAATATGCTCAAGGGGTGGCGGACCCGGCCAGCCTGGAGGAAATCATGCTGATGTACGTAAAGGGGGAGCGGCCATGAAAGGGCTGATGCTGAAGGACTATTATCAACTGCGGGAGGGGCTCGGGCTGACCCTGTGCGTGCTGGCGGCCATCGGGGCGGGGATCGCCTTTCTGGTATCGCCCTGGGCGCTGGCCATCGTGGCAGCGGCCACGCTGAGCATGCAGGTGGGCGCTACCATCTCCATGGACAAGGCGGCCCAATGGGACCGCTACAGCGCCACGCTGCCCCTGTCCCGCCGCCAGGTGATCGGGGAGAAATACGCCTTGTACGCCCTGCTGTGCCTGGCGGGGCTGGCGCTGGGGCTGGCGGCGGGGGGCGCGGCGGCCTGGCTTCAGGGCCGGTGGGCCTGGCGGGACCTGACGCTCTACGCCAGCGTGGCCCTGATCGTGTCCCTGCTGCCGGGCAGCGTGAACATTCCTTGGGCTCACCTGTGGGGAGAGGAAAAGGGCATGGCGGGGCTGATCCTGTCCTACATGGCCAGTTCCGCCCTGGTGACCGGGCTGGTGCTGGCGCTGAAAGGGTGGATGGATATGCAGGCGCTGTTTCCCCTGTTGGCAGGGCTCAGCGCCCTGGCCTACCTGCTGTCCTGGCGGATATGCCCCGACAGGATTGCCCGCAAGGACCTATAGCCCAGCGCAAAAAGAGCGGCCGCCGGTTCTGGCGGCCGCTCTTGGGCAGGGAGGCTACAGGGAGAAATTGGTGGAATAGCGGTTGATCTTTTTGATGACCCGCTGCTTGTCCGCGCCCTTGAGCACCACGGGGGTGGCGTTGTTCTTGGCGGCGCTGCTCATGCTGCAGGGGATCACGTCGGGGGGCTGGACGGTGATTTTGCCGGTGCTGTCGTCCAGGATAAAGGTCTGGCGGTAGATCATGGTATCCATGTCCTGGGGGGTAAGGATGGCGGAGGAGAAGTTGCCCAGGCTGTATACGATATACCGGTCCTTATACTTTTCAATGCCGCTGACCACATGGCTGTGGTGGCCCACCACCAGGTCGGCCCCGGCGGTGATCAGGGAGCGGGCCAGGCTGCGCTGGGAGGCGCTGACGCTGTACACGTATTCCTTCCCCCAGTGCAGGGACACCACCACCAGGTCGCATTGCTTGGCCAGGCGCTTGACGGTGCTGCGGATCTGGGCGGCGCTCATGTTGGTATAGGAATAGGCGCAAAAGCCCACCCGCACCTTATTTTTGGTGACGGTGGCGGTGACGCCGTTGCCCACATAGGCCATGCCGTGGGCGCGCACGGCGGAGCGCGTCTTGGCCACCGCGCCGGAGATATCGTAGGCGTGGTTGTTGGCGTGGCCCACCACGTCCACCCCGGCATCGCTGAGGATATGGGCGTAGGCGGGCTTGGCCCGGAACACGTAGGTCTTGTTCTTGTAGCTGGTGCCGGTGGTGAAATTGCTCTCCAGGTTAATCAGGGTGAGCTCGTCGGAGCCGGAGAAATACCGGTCCACGTTCTTAAAGAACTTGCCCCCGTTGGCCTGGTACAGCCTTTCGTAATGGGCCTGGGAGGCGGTGAGGGAGGCGGCGCGGCGGGGGTCGCCCCCCACGGTAACGTCGCCCACGGCGGTAATGGTGATGCTGCGCCCCGTGCCCGGCTGGGGGGTAGGCTCCGGTTCGCCGGGTATGGTGATCTTGCACTTGGCGCTCTTGGCGCCCGCCTTGGCGGTGATCACCGCCTGGCCGGGAGACAGGGCGCTGACCAATCCGTTTTCGTCCACCGAGGCCACCTGGGGATTGCCGCTGGACCAGGTGACCTGGCGGATGGAGGCATCCTCCGGCTTAATGACGGCGGTGAGGGTCAGGCTCTGCCCCACCTCCAGCAGCAGGTCCTCGCCGCTGAGCTCCACCTTGTTTACCCGCACCAGCTTGGTGCGCACCGTGCATACCGCGCTGCGGCCGTCGTTGGTCACCGCCCGGATGCGGGCCACCCCCACCTGATCCCCCGCCGTCACCAGCCCGTTTTCGTCCACCGTGGCTACGGCGGGCTTGGTGCTGGTCCAGGTGATCACCACCACCTCCGGCGGAACCGGCGCGGGCATCAAGGTGGCCTCCAGCTGGAAGCTGTGGTTGCAGGACAGGTTGATCTGCTTCTTGCTCAGGTAGATGGCCCCTTCGGCCTTGGCTGGCGGGATGGCCAGCACCAGGGCCGCCAGCAGCGCCGCCAGCAGGGCGGCGGCCAGCACAGGGGTCCGCCGGGTGGAAAGGTTGTTCATGGCCGGGTCCTCCTTTGCCGGACGCGGAGCCCCGCCGCCCCTGGCGGCGCCCCGCCGGTTCATGACGGAAAAATTGCAAATTAGGTGAGGAATGGGGCAAATATTGATAAAATAATGATAATTCTATTTCATTATAGCTGACTATTTTTGGTAAAGTCAAGGGGAAACAGGGGGACCGGCCGGGAAAATTTGTTAAAACATTGCTAAAGATTGTGCCGCAGTCCTTCGGCGGGCCAGGCGGTTTCTGCCGGGTCCCTGGGGCGGGGCGGGCGGGCTGCGGCGGTTGGCCCCGCCGGGCCTCAGCGCACCCGCTCCATCCTGCCCGCGTCGATTTCGTAGACCTTGGCGCACAGTTGTTCGATATCCCCTGGATTGTGGCTGGCTACGATCATGGTGGCCCCCTGCTGTCCTAGGCCATGGATCAGGGTGTACATTTCCTTGAGCCCGGTCTTGTCCAGGCCGTTAAAGGGCTCGTCCAGCAGCAGGATGGAGGGGTCCTCCATCAGCGCTTGGGCCAGGCCCAGGCGCTGGCGCATTCCCATGGAATACTTGCCCACCCGCTTCCTGCTTTTCGGGTCCAGCCCCACGGTTTGGATGGACCGGGTGATGTTCTCCTTGGGCACCCGCCGGTTCAGCACCCACAGGGCGTACAGGTTGTCGTAGGCGTTTTTGCTGGGCAGGAACCCCGGCGCTTCGATCACCGCGCCGATCTCCGGCGCCCGCTGGATGTCCGTCCCCAGGCCCTTGCCGTTGATGCGCACCTCCCCCTGGTCCGGCCGCATCAGGCCGCACAGGCACTTGAGCAGCACCGACTTGCCCGAGCCGTTGTTGCCCACCAGCCCCACGGCCTCCCCGGCCTCCACCGTCAGGTCGATGCCCTTGAGCACCTCCTGCCGCCCAAAATGCTTCACGATGCCATGGGCCTCAATACAGGCGTTGGCCATCGTCTGTCACCTCTCCCTTATAGATTGCGGTAGGGCACCGAAAAGTCAATCCTGTGGGCCCAGGCCGCGCACAGCGCCGCCAGCCCCCCGATCAGCCCCAGGAACAGGGCGAAGGATTCCCAGAAGGCGGGAAACCTCTGAATCAATAATTGGTTGATGTCGTGGAGACAGCCCAGGGAATGCACCAGCAGGGACCAGCGCTGGTTGGCAAATACGCTCCCGTCAAAGGCGATGAAGTAGCCCAAATTGTGTACGCACAGGGCCACCGCAATGCCCACCCCCTTGCGGAACACCAGGTTCAGGGCGAACACCATCATGCCTATGGTCAGGCAGTACAGGCTCTGCAGC
This sequence comes from Candidatus Excrementavichristensenella intestinipullorum, assembly GCA_018711685.1. Lineage (GTDB taxonomy): Bacteria > Bacillota > Clostridia > Christensenellales > Aristaeellaceae > Excrementavichristensenella > Excrementavichristensenella intestinipullorum. Next base: position 4,949 of record DVHZ01000118.1, read on the forward strand.
CCCAGGGACAGCCCCAGGAAGGCGTAGGGGGTATAGAGCGTCATCATGTACTTGTTGGGGAAGAATATTTTCAGTTGAGAGGCGATGCCCCCCTCGTCGTTGGCAATGGCCCACAGGGTGGAGCTCCACAGGTTGCCGGAATAGGCGTAAGGGATGGTCAGGGCCAGGGCGAAAGCCAGCCGCACCAGGGCGTACAGCAGGCAGGCCGCCGCCACGTACAAAAGCTGGGCCAGCAGCCATTCCCCCCGCCCCATGCGCAGCCCCACGTAGGTGGCCCGCTCGTCCAGAAAGGGGGCGTCGGACAGGAAGATGACCAGCCCAATCATCCACAGAAAGCAGGGGACACGGTGGGAGGTCATCTGCAAATAGGGCTCCAGCACCTGCAGGGGTTCCCCCAGCAGCTGGCTCGCCCGAATCAGGGCCACCGCCGGTTCCAGGGTGAAGTTCAGGTTCAGCGCCAGGGCCAGCCAGAACAGGGGCTTCCGGGGCCATTCCCCCATCTGCTGCCCCGCCAGCCTCAGGGCTTTGCGCAAGCTACACATGGCGCAGCCTCCTTTTCATGGCCCCTACGCACAGCCCGCCGAACAGGATATAGTACCCCAGCTCCATCAGCAGGGGAACCCATAAGCCGCTATAGCGCAGGTTATTGGCGTTGTGCAGGTATGCCGGGTGGAACAGGCCGTCCGGCATCAGGGTGCAGGTGGTCTGGTAGATCACCAGGGGCAGCACGTATACGCTGAGCCGGTGGTTGACGAAGCAGGCGAAGAACAGCCCGGTGAGGGACCACACCCAGCCGTACAGCGCCACCACCGCTACCTTCACCGCCAGGGCCGCCCCCGCCCCGTGGGTCAGGATGAAGTCCTTCCAAAAGGGCATGTTGTAGTAGGCGGGAAAATTTGCGGCGGTGGCGGGCTGGAACAGGAGGACGCCCAGGGCGCTGATCACCCCGTAGGGGATGGCCAGGGCCGCCGCCCCGGAGAGGGATACCGCCAGCATCTTGCTGGCGATGTACCGGTTGGGGGTGGTGTGCAGCAGGATGTACCGGGCGTAGTTGCTGCGGCATTCGTCAAAAAAGGAGGCGGCGTAGGGCAGGGTGCAGAACAGCACCACAAAGCGGCCTAGACCGGTAAAGGCGTCCACGTGGGAATAATAGGTCATCACGTCCATGGTGGACAAGCCCTGCCAGGCGGGGATGATTAACTCCATGGTGGGGCGCAGCAGCACCACCAGGGCCGCCGCGCTGCTCAGGTACAGCCAGGGGCTTTTCAGCGCCGCCCGAGCGTCTGCAAACATAGGCTTCCCTCCTGTTGGCAAAACGCGGCCAGCCGGGCCGGGACAACCGGCCCGGCTGGCGCTGTGTGATGGGATTGCAAGGTCCGGGTGAGGCTTACCACCAGGTAGCCCCTTGGCCGGCGCGGGTCCCCAACTGCTGGGCGTTAAAGTACCCGCTTCATACTAACCTTCGTCCACAGCGGTAACTCTGCTCTCCAATACGCCGGTTTGAGCGTCCACCGCGAAGGATGAGGTATAGCGGCCGGTAGCGCCCTCGGGGGCTTCATCAGCTGTTAGCATAAAAGAAGTATCGTCTGTGGAGAAATACCACACGGGTCGCGCAGTCCACTGGTCCTCTTCCGTCACATCCCGCTGATAGCGCACCCGCAGGGACACTTGGGTAAAGGGAGCGGATGTCAAAGGTTGCAACTCGCTGCCAATATGTTGGTTGGCGATATTGACGGCCTCGTCCAAAGACAATAGGGTTTCCACCGGCTGGGCATCTTCAATGGTATAGAAATTCATCCAAGAAATAGAAGTGAGGCGGGATGGGGAAAAAACCGCGATTTCCATCCCCAAATCGCTGCCCCTGTCCTGCACCGGCGCTACGTCGAAGGGGGTGTAATTGGGGTAGAAATAGACCCCCCGCCGGTTGGCTCTGTCCTCGTAATAATCGACTGTAACGCCGGACAGCCCCAATCCCTGGGCGATGCGGTCCAGTTCCGCTTTTGCCGTAGCTGAATCCATCTGGTTGTCGGAGACGGCGGCATCCCAATTTTTCGTTTCATTTACGGTGCCATCGTCCAAGGAATATTCAAAAGCGATATAACCTTCAATATTGATATCTAATGAACCTACGGCTCCATTCCCCAAATTGGCCTTCCAGCTGGATTCAGTATAAACTTGCTCCACCTCCAACACCTCTTGCGCTTGGGCAAAGAAGATGGAATGAAGGGCGTCCAGGTCGGGCTTCGCGGGGACCAGGGTGTAGGAATAGAAGGTTTCCGCTTGGGGCACTTGAGCGGTGGCGCGTATAACCAACTGCTGGCTGCCTTCGCCAAAGGCTACGTCAATCTGCCGCCCATCGTCCTGACACACCAGGGCGTAGGGGGACTTGGTGGCCTGTGCGCCCATCTGCTCCGCTTGGGACATGGCCCGCTGCGCCCCCGCGTCCTCCACCCCTTGGGGAGTGGCTTGACAGCCGCTCAGCGTCAAGGCCAGGCAGAGCAGGAACACCGGGAAAAGGCGCTGAATTGCCTTTTTCACGGAACGCATCCTCCTTTAATCAATGGATTGGGACGTCGGAGATTCGGGCGAAAGCGAAAAATAGCCTCACTTCGCTGGCCACCGGGCAATGGAGTTGGCCCGGCGGGCCGTCAAGCGGGGCCCGTGGTGGGAGACAATGGAAACACCTCTTTCGCAAAATAAGTATTATCCCATGGAGAGTCATATAAGGTACAAGAAAAATACAACTAATATTCATAAAAATTGTAACACATTGTCCATTGAAGTGTCAATATATGACAGGGCGCAATTCGCCAAATCTATAACGATAATGTGTGGCAAAAGTGTGGCGATTTCGATACAAAAAGGAAGGACGGCAAAACCGTCCTTCCCGGGGTGGGGCCCAAGGGGGGAGAGCGGGGGGTTAGTCCTCCTCGTCCTCCGACTCGGGCAGGTTGGCGTTGTGGAACACGGCCTGGGTATCGTCGTAATCCTCCAGCCAATCCACCAGGCGTTCCACCTTGGCGGCCAGCTCGGGGTCGGTGATATCCACGGTATTGTTGGGGACCATGGCCCGCTCGGCGGAGAGGAAGACGCAGCCGGCCTTTTCCAGGTTTTCCCGGACGCTGGAGAAATCGGCGGGGTCGGTGTAGATGATGACCTCGTCCTCGGCCACTTCCACGTCGGCGGCGCCGGCATCCAGCGCCAGCATCATGAGCTCTTCCTCGTCCAGCTTTTTCTGGTTATCCAGCTCGATGACGCCCTTGCGCTCGAACATCCAGCTGACGCAGCCGGTAGCGCCCAGGGAGCCGCCGCACTTATCGAAGATATGGCGCACTTCGGCGGCGGTGCGGTTCAGGTTGTCGGTGACGATCTCCACGATGATGGCCACGCCGCCGGGGGCGTAGCCCTCGTAGGTGATTTCCTTATAGTTCGCCGCGTCGCCCTCGCCGGCGGCCTTCTTGATGGACCGCATGATGTTGTCGCCGGGCATGTTGGCGGCCTTAGCCTTGGCCACCACATCCCGCAATTTGCCGTTGGTGGCGGGGTCGGGCCCGCCCTCCCGCACGGCGATGACGATCTCCCGGCCGATCTTGGTAAAGATCTTGCCGCGCTGAGCGTCGGTCTTTTCCTTTTTGTGCTTGATGGTGGACCACTTGTTATGTCCGGACATAAATACGCCCCCTGCTATAAATGGATACTCCATCATAGCACACGGGGGCGCATTTGTCAAAAGATTTGCTGTGAAGTTTGCCCGGCGGGGCCCTCATTTTTCCATGGATTTATATTTTTCATAGGCCACGGACACCAGGGCCTTATCCTGGCTATAGGTAATTTTGTCCATAGCGGCGTCGAAGGGGAAGTAATCGCCGTCGGTAAAGCCCTGTTCAAAGGCGATGCGGTAATCCAGGGTATCGGCGCGCATCACATACCAGGTGATGCGGTTGCACACCGGCTGGTGCCGGGTGATGGAATAGAACTCATAGCTGGTTTGCCCGGCGGGGGAGATGATTTGGGCCTTGATCCCGGCCTCCTTGAACACGCGGTCCAGGGCCACGTCCTGGGCCAGGCGCTTATCCCGGATGACGCCCTTAGGCAGCACCCATTCTTCCTTTTCATTGCGCAGCAAGAACACCTTATCCCCGCAGAACACCACGCCCCCGGCGCAATTGCGAAATATCATAGGCGACGACCACCTTTCCTGATATTTTCCCACGTCTATCTTAACATAGCCCGCCTGAAAAAGCAACCCCCGGGGCCGTGCCGAACAGGACCGTATTCACCCTAGGATAGCCATCCGGTTAGCCTGTTGGCTTGGTCCAGGGCACTTCCCATATCCATGCTGGGAAGTTCCTCCCTGCCCCGTAACCACAAACTGGCGCGCCTATTTCAGGCGCGCCAGTCCTTCGTATGGTGGTTTTAGTTCAGATAGTCCAACCGTACCCGGTAATCGTCTCCGCTGGAAAAATAGTCTACGGTGATCTGCAGGTTGTTCTTCTTAAATACGGCGGAGAAGATGTTGTTGGTGGGCTCCAGGCTGCCGGAGATGGTCCAGCCGGCCTCCATTAATGCGCTGGTATAGGCCAGGGCGTCGGTGGAGGACGCCAGGCGGTACGTAAGCACCCGGCTGGCCGCAGCCACCCCCTCCTCTACCGATACCAGCTTGCCGGCCTCCGGCAGAGGGAATGCGTCGTAATCCTGATCGTCCCACCCAATCTGCGGCTCGGCACACAACACGACCTTGCTCTCCAGATTGTTGTCCACCAGGTGGATTTCCACCTCGTTAAGCGCCAGCACCGACAGCCGGGTCGTGCGCACGTAAATCTGTGCGCCCTCCTCTACCAGCGTCTCAATATACTGGCTGAAACTCCTGGTGGTCTCCGACGGCACTTCTACCTGGGCGTAACCGTCCTCCACCGTGGTCTCATAGGCGGCGGACTCCAATACGGGCACTCCCGGGAACAGCGCCGAAGGCCAATAGTTCACCGGAGCCGGGGTGGCCGTTAGTAGGCCGCCAGGCCCGCCGGTAACACCGGGCTGCGGGCTAGCCGCGCCGGGCATGGGCTGTACCTGTATTCCCTGCTGGGATTCCAGGCGGCGATGGGTGAGCTGGATAGATCCATAGATGGCCAGGCCTACCACCACGGCGGCGCAGATGGCGAACACCAGGTACTGCGTCCACTGCTTTCTATGCTCTCGCCGTAGGTCCTCCTCCAGGGAAAAAACGTCCTCGTCGTACTCCTCCTCGTAGGCCGAGTCCTCCTCTTCCTGTTGGTCCTCGTCCTCCTGGAGCTCGTCCTCTGAGTCGTATTCTTCTTCATCGTACGCCTCGTCCTGGTCGTACGCCTGGTCTTGGCTATACGCTTGCTCGTCGTATTCTTCGCGCCGGTCCTTGCTCATGCTTCACGCCCCCTTACCTTCGTAGCGTTGAGCCTATTATAGCATACCTTCCGGGCCTTTTTCAATCTCCTGAATCAGTTCTCCAGGTCCAGTCTTCAGGTATTGGTCGTGCGCACCGACTGCACGTTGGCGTGCTCGGACAGGGTAACCACGATATCCCGATAGGTCACCTCGGCAGGCAGGTGCAGCACGTACATATTGGTGTACAGGTTGGCCCCGTCCTTGGTATTTTCCACACTAAAGTCCACGTCCAGTACCTTAATGCCCTTTTCATCAAAATAGTGATTGATGAAGTCGATGGTTTCCACCCGATGAATAAACTTGATCTCCACCCGCTTATTCACGTTCACGTGGACAATCCTTTGCAGCATCAGCAGCACGATGATCACCAGGACGCAGCCCAGGCCGGCGATGAGGTAATACCCCATGCCCGCCGCGATGCCCAGGCAAGCCGCATTCCACAGGGAGGCGGCGGTGGTGAGTCCGGCGATTTTCTTACGGGCGGTGAAGATGGTGCCGGCGCCCAGGAAGCCGATACCGCTGACCACCTGAGCGGTGATGCGGCCCAGGTTGAAGTGCAGTCCGCCGGTATCGCCCAGGCTCTTCAGCTCCTCGGCGATGCTGCATTCGATGAGGGCGATCACGCAAGCGCCCAGGCATACCAGCACATGGGTGCGCATACCGGCTGGGCGGTTTTTTCGTTCCCGCTCCACTCCGATCACCGTACCGATAAGGATAGCCACCACGATGCGCAACACAATATCCATCCAAGTCACTGCGATATTCCCCCCTCTGGCGATAAATGCTTTCTTACGGCGGAGCGCTTCCGCCCCGCCGTAAGCTATCTTTGGTTTATGATCCCGGAATTATTTTAAGGTGATGACCACCCGGCGATAGGGCTCTTCCCCTTCAGAATGGGTGGTTACGTAGGGATTGTCCTGAAGCGCGGAGTGCAGCACCCGCCGCTCGTAGGGATTCATGGGCTCCAGGGCTACCCGATGCCCTGTGCGGCGTGCCCGATTGGCCATCCGCTCCGCCAGGCGCCGCAGGGCTACTTCCCGCTTGGCCCGGTAGTGCTCCGTATCCAGGGTCACCCGCAGGTACTCGCTGCGGCCCTTGTTCACCTGCAGGCTGGTCAGGTACTGCAGCGCATCCAGGGTCTCTCCCCGCCGCCCGATGAGCACCCCCAGGGTATCCCCGATCATCTGCACCCGCAAATGCCCTTCGCTCTCCTGGAGGCGAATCTCCACCTCCACCTTCATCAGCCGGGTGAGCTCCTTTAGAAACTCATAGGCGTTCTTCCCGTCCTGGGATAGGTTGTCAATGTCCAGGGGCGGCAGGTCTTCCACCGGCGCCGGCTCCATGGGCGCGGGGACCGGGGCCGGCTGCTCCACCTTGGGCGGGCGGGGCTTCTTCTGCCGGGACTGACGGGCGCCCTGGCGCTGGCCGGGAACACGGTTCTGACCCGCCTCTCTCCGGATCTGGTCTTCCTCCTGGGCGTCCTTCCCCGCCTCGGCCTGGAAACCGCCCTCGGCCTGCACCCCTTCGGACCGGGCCGCCGCCTTGAGGGGCGCCGCCTCCCGGGGTTTGTCCTGCGGCCTGTCCTGAGCCTGGGGCTTCTCCTGGGGTTTTTCCTGAGGCCTGCGGGCTGGCTTGGTCTTGGGCGCGGTCTGTTGATTCAGGGAGAACACCGGCATCTCGAAGTCAAAATCCTCGTTCTGCTCCTTTACCGTGAGCCGCACCCGGGCCAGTTTGCCGAACATGCCAAACAAGCCGGGGCTTCCGTACTCCAATACCTCTATATTGACCTCGCTGGACGCCTTGCCCAGCTCCTTCAATCCGGCCTGAACGGCGTCTTCCACCGTCTTGCCGCTCTTTTCGATGAAGTTCAAGGCTTCACAACCTCCTCCGTCTTGGGGGTACGCTTCTCAAAGAACCAGTTGATGGCAAACTGCTGAATCATCATAATGATGTTCACCGCCACCCAGTAGATGGCGAAAGCCGCGTTGGAGGTGGCGCAGAACCAGATGGACATCAAGGGGAACATCCAGTTCATGAACTTGTTCTGCTGCTGTTGCTGCTGGGTCTGACCCACGCTGAGCAGCTTGCTGGAGAAATACTGGGTCACAAAGGCCAATACCGGCAGGATGAACAGGCCGTTGAATTGGGCTGGAATGTTGATCTCCCAGAACAGCATGGGCGCGGTATACACGAACTGATTGGCGCCGTACTGGGCCGCGATGGCCGCGTATTCCGGCGTGGTCAAGAATTCCCGCACCGTGGCCAGGTTCTCCGCGGTGAGTACGCTGCTGCCCCCCAATTCGCCAATGGCCATCAGCTGGTCCCCAATGGCGGGCACGATGGTGGCCATAAAGGAGTCGGGCTGGAACACGTTCTTGATCCACAGCCAGGATTGGAACTGACTGGGATCGAACACGCCGTTTTTCATGTCCAGCAGCATCTGCACCGTGTGCTCGTTGGCCAGGGCGCGCATGGCGTCGAACATGCAGATCAGGATGGGAAAGGAGATGAGCAACGGCAAACAGCTGCTCATGGGGTTGACCTTTTCCTTGCGGTAGAGCTCGCTGGTCTTCTGGTTGAGCTTTTCCCGGTCGTTGGCGTATTTCTTCTGGAGCGCCTCCAGCTTGGGCGCCAGGGCTGTAATGCGCTTCATTTCCCGCTTGCTCTTGATGTCCAGGGGCAGCACCACCAGGCGGATGAGCACGGTGAACACCACCACCGCCCAGCCGTAATTGCCCACAAAGCGGACGATAAACTCCAGAATATCCTTCAAAAAGGCGCTGAAAAAGAACATTGAATCACATTCCTCCCTCACCAGTGGGGATTAGGGGGCGGATCAGGGCACCGGGTCGTAGCCGCCGTGACTAAAGGGATTGCAGCGCAAAATGCGCCACAGAGCCAGTGCGCCGCCCTTGAGGGCGCCATAGCGGCGAATGGCCTCCAGGGCGTACTGGGAGCAGGTGGGGTAGTATTTGCAGCAGGGGGGCATACAGGGACTGATGCGCCTGCGATAAAACCGAATGACGGCCATCATGGCCCGCGCGATCATCGCCCTTCCTCCTTGAAAAGCGCCGCCCGCGTCAGCAAGCGCCGCATTTCCTCGCCCATGGCCCGGTGGCCGGTATGGGCCGCGGCGCTGCGCGCCGCGAACACATACTTGCCCGGCTTGAGCCCGGGCCTGAGCATACGAAAATCCTCGTGCATCCACCGCCGCAAGCGGTTACGGGTCACCGCGCCGCCCACCTTGGCCGATACCGAGAACCCTACCTTCAAGGCCTTGTCCCTCATATAGATAAGCACCATCGACCGCCCTGGAAAGGATTGTCCACGGCGGTAGACCAGCCTATACTGCTTGTTGCGGCCCAGGCTGAACGCCCTGCCCAGGCGATAGGGGTGTCCGCTTGCGGCCCCTGCGCAATCGTCCCTTTCCAACGCGGTTAAGCGGAGAGCACCTTGCGGCCCCGGGCGCGGCGGGCCTTGATCACCCTGCGGCCGGCCTTGGTCATCATCCGGGCGCGGAAACCGTGTACTTTGCTCCTCTGGCGCTTCTTGGGCTGATAGGTACGCTTCATTGTGGACAACCTTCCTTTCTAAAATGGGGATCTCCCTGAGATATCTTGAATCGCCGCGGCGCCTGAATGACCGCGGCAAGCCAATCCACAGCAAATATGCCGGTCAAGCCGACAACCATTTAAGTATAAGGTAAGAGCGCCCCGCTGTCAAGCAAATTTTTTTATCTTCACCTCTGCCCTGTCCCCCGTCGCCTCCGCTTCCTCCCGGCCCTGGGGCGAGAAATGTAAATCTTGCATTGATTACCGCCAGCCAATTGACAAATTATGCGTTTTATTCTAAAATAGTCCCATTGTTATGCAAGTTTGACCATCCAATCCTGCATAATGGAATCTCAATCAGGGAGGGTTCGATCATGTCCTATGTGAACGACGTATTGTCCGATGTCATCCGCCGCAATCCTGGCGAGGCCGAATTCCATCAGGCCGTCACGGAAGTGCTCCAGTCCCTGGAACCGGTGGTAGAGAAAAATCCCCTCTACCAGAAGAACGGCATTCTGGAGCGGATGGTGGAGCCCAACCGGGCCATCCTGTTCCAGGTGCCCTGGGTGGACGATCAGGGCGTGGTCCGGGTCAACAAAGGCTACCGGGTGCAGTTCAACAACGCCATTGGTCCCTACAAGGGCGGCCTGCGGCTGCATCCCTCGGTAAATCTGGGCATCATCAAGTTCCTGGGCTTCGAGCAGGTGTTTAAGAATTCCCTCACCGGGCTGCCCATCGGCGGCGGCAAGGGGGGCAGCGACTTCGATCCCAAGGGCAAGAGCGACCGGGAAGTGATGGCCTTCTGCCAGAGCTTCATGACCGAGCTGTATAAGTATGTAGGCAAGGATACCGACGTACCCGCCGGCGATATCGGCGTGGGCGCCCGGGAGATCGGCTACCTGTACGGCCAGTACAAGCGCATTACCGGCCTGTACGAGGGCGTGCTCACCGGCAAGGGTCTCACCTACGGCGGTTCCCTGGCCCGCAAGGAGGCCACCGGCTACGGCCTGGTCTACCTGATGGAGGAGATGCTGAGCGCCCGGGGCAAATCCTTCGCTGGCAAGCGGGTGGTCATCTCCGGCTCGGGCAACGTGGCCATTTACGCCGCAGAAAAGGCCACCCAGCAGGGCGGCCTCGTAGTGGCCATGTGCGACTCCACCGGCTGGATTTACGACGAAAAGGGCGTGGATCTGGACGCGGTGAAGGAGATCAAGGAGGTCAAGCGCGGCCGCCTGCGCCTGTACAAGGACTACCGTCCCCAGGCTGAGTACCACGAGGACGGAGTGATCTGGGACGTGCCCTGCGACATCGCCCTGCCCTGCGCCACCCAGAACGAGCTGCACCTGGACCATGCCCAGACCCTGATCAAGAACGGCGTCATCGCCGTGGGCGAGGGCGCCAACATGCCCACCACCCCCGACGCGGCCCACGCATTCCAGCAGGCGGGCGTGCTGTTCGCCCCGGGCAAGGCGGCCAACGCCGGCGGCGTGGCCACCAGCGCCCTGGAGATGAGCCAGAACAGCCTGCGCCTGAGTTGGACCTTCCAGGAGGTAGATCAGCGGCTCAAGGGCATCATGGTGAACATCTACCACCAGATGGACCAGGCCGCCCAGAAGTACGGCATGAAGGACAACTACATCGCCGGCGCCAACATCGCGGGCTTTACCAAGGTGGCCGACACCATGGTCGCCCACGGCGTCGTGTAAAATTCCGCCCCAGATTACCCATCCATGGCGCGGGGCTGTAGGCCAAGCCCCAATCCATAGCCCTGCGCCGCCACACAGCCCCCTGCTTCCGTCGGAGGCAGGGGGGCTGACCGTTGGCCTTACCTCTGTCAAGTCTATGAGGCGTTCCTGACGGGGGGCGCCCAGCGCGAAAAACCGCATACGCCGATCCATGGCGCAATGCAAGACGGGCGCGGCAGGCCCGCATGGCGGGATCATGGCGCAAAGGCATATGTAAGCGCATATCTTAACTTGACAGGACCGGGTAAAGACTCTATAATCTAACCTAATCCTGTGTTGGGTGCGTCGCCCTGCGCCTTCGTTGGCAGATAATTGGGCGGCGCGTCCACCCCATTAATTAGGAAAGGAGATTGCCACGGCATGAAGCGCTTCTTCGTAAACGCCATGATGATGCCCCGGAACATGCGTCGCGAAATGCGCGGCGGCATGTTCTTTTGCGCGTCTGTCAGCCGGGGCAATGTCCGTCCTTAATCCGGGTAGGCTCTTTTGCCGGCAGATCGCGTGGTCTGCCGGTTTTTTGTGGCAAAGACGGACCCCCGCAGGGCTTGCGGACCGGGCGCGGCGCCCGGATAGGCGACCCAAATATACGACCGAGGTGAGGGCATGAGCCAGAACCAGAACCAGCCCATGATCCGTATCGAAGGGCTGAGCAAGATCTACGGGACCGGAGCTGCCCAAGTGGCGGCCCTGAAAAACGTGAGCCTGACGGTAAACCGGGGGGATATCCACGGCATTATCGGCATGAGCGGCGCGGGCAAATCCACCCTCATCCGCTGCATCAACCGGCTGGACACCCCCACCGAGGGGCGCATCTTCATCGACGGGCAGAACGTGCTGGACCTGTCGGGCAAGGCGCTGCGGGACATGCGCAAGCGGGTCAGCATGATTTTTCAGCAATTTGGGCTGCTGATGCAAAAGACGGTGGAGGGCAACGTGCGCATACCCCTGGAAATCGCCGGGGTGAACCGGCGGGAGGCGGACCAGCGGGTGCGGGAGCTGCTGGAGATCGTGGGGCTGGAGCACAAGGCCAAGGCCTATCCGGCCCAGCTATCCGGCGGGCAGAAGCAGCGGGTTGCCATCGCCCGGGCTCTGGCCTCCAACCCGGAGGTACTGCTGTGCGACGAGGCCACCAGCGCCCTGGACCCCATGACCACCCAGTCCATTCTGGCGCTTTTGCAGGACATCAACCAACGCATGGGCATCACCATCATCGTCATTACCCACGAGATGGCGGTCATCCGCCAAATCTGCAACCGGGTGACCATCATCGACGGCGGCGTGATCGTGGAGGAAGGCAGCGTGGATCAGGTGTTTACCCACACCCGCTCTGCCGCCGGGCGCCGGCTGTTCGGCATCATCAAGGACGAGCCCGCCGACGACGTGATCACCGATGCGCTGCGCATCGTGTTCGACGGCACCACCCGCAACGAGCCCCTCATTTCCACCTTCATCCTGAAATCGGGCATGGCGGTGAACATCCTGTCGGCGGATATGCACCGCATCGGGGGCAAGGCCTTTGGCCAGATGCTGCTGGAGCTCCCCCATTCCTACGCCGACCGGGAAAAATTGGCCAACGGCCTGCGGGAAATGGGCCTGACCGTGGAGGAGGTACACAACCAATGACCATGGAGAAGATTTGGGAACTGGTGTGGCAGGGCCTGGCGGACACCGCCTACATGACCTTCCCCTCCGCCCTGTTCGCCTACCTGCTGGGCTTGCCCCTGGGCATTTTGCTGGTGATCACCCAGAAAGGGCATATCCGCCCAGCGCCCACCTTCAACGCGGTGCTGGGGGGCGTGGTCAACTTCCTGCGCTCCATCCCCTTCCTCATCCTGCTGGTGATGCTCTTCCCCGTGACCCGGGTGGTCATGGGCACCGCCATCGGCACCCGCTCCATCATCTTTCCCCTGGTGGTCAGCGCCTTCCCCTACGTGGCGCGGATGGTGGAGGGGTCCCTGAAAGAGGTGGATGCCGGGCTCATCGAGGCCGCCCAGTCCATGGGCATGTCCACCTTCCAGATCATCCGCAAGGTGCTGCTCCCCGAGGCGCTGCCCTCTTTGGTGAACGGCGCGGCCATCTGCATCACCACCATCCTGGCCTACACCGCCATGGCGGGGGCCGCCGGCGGCGACGGCCTGGGCAAGATCGCCATCACCTACGGCCTGAACCGGCGGGAGTACGGCGTGATGTACGCCGCCTCCATCGCCCTGGTGGTGATGGTGCAGCTGATTCAGATTATCGGCAACCTGCTCACCCGCACCTTGGACCACAGAAAGCGCTGACCCCTGGCGGCACGGGCCGCTTCCTATACCATACCCCGGTATTTTGAAAGGAGGAACTCCCATGAAAAAACTGCTCGCTACCCTGCTGGCTCTCACCCTGCTGCTGAGCGCCGCCGGCGCCATGGCCGCGGAGAAGATCGTCATCGGCGCCACGCCCTCTCCCCACGAGGAGATCCTGGAGCTCATCAAGGATGACTTTGAGGCCCTGGGCTATGAGCTGGAGATCGTCACCTTCACCGAGTATCCCCTGCCCAACCCCGCCCTGGCCGACGGCGAGCTGGATGCCAACTACTTCCAGCATCTGGCCTACATGGAGAGCTATAACGACACCGTCTCCGACGAGGAGAAGCTGGTCGCCGCCATCGGCGTACACTACGAGCCCTTCGCCATCTACGCCGGCCGCACCGCCAGCCTGGATGAGCTGCCCGACGGCGGCATCGTGGTGGTCACCAACGATCCCTCCAACGAGACCCGCGCCCTGCTGCTGCTCCAGGAGGCCGGCCTGATCACCCTGCCCGAGGGCACCGATACCAGCTCCTCCGTCACCGTGCTGGATATCGTGGACAATCCCAAGGGACTGGACATCCGGGAGATGGACGCCAACCTGATCCCCTCCACCCTGGCGGACGTGGATATCGCCGTCATCAACGGCAACTTTGCCCTGGACGCCGGCCTGAGCCCGGCCCGTGACGCCATTTTCGTAGAGCCCGCCGATTCCGAAGTGGGCAAGGTATACACCAACTACGTGGTCATCCGCCAGGAGGACGTGGACAGCCAGTGGGTGAAGGACCTGGAGAGCGTGCTGTGCTCCCAGAAGGTGGCCGACTTCATGCTGAACAACGAGGCCTATCAGGGCGGCGTGATCCCCGTATTCACCACCGAGGAATAAGGCAATCCCAATGCCCAACCGGAAGCCCCCGCCACGCGGGGGCTTTATTCCCCAGGAGGCCCCCGTTTCGGCCATAGCCGAAACGGGGGCCTCCTGGGGTTTATCGTCTTCCGGCCTCCAGCCCAGCGCCATGAAAAGCGGCGGGCGGGGAATGGCTTACACGCCCTGGGCGCAGTTCTTGCCGGCTACGTAGCCGTAGTACACGCACAGGGAATGGCTGATGCCCCGGAAGCAGATGGGGTATTCCACCGCATAGCGGCTGCCCTGGACGTTGCCGCATACGTACAGCCCAGGGATGATGTCCCGGGTGGGGTTCTCCGCGGTGCCTGTAAAGGTGTGGCAGTTCTCGTCGGACTCCAGGCCGCCCACGCACACCAGCATGGAGGTGGTGCTCCAGGTGCAGGCGTAGAAGGGGCCGTTCTCCAGGGGGAACATGCGGCTGGCGTCTTTTCCGAAGTCCGCGTCGTAGCCCTCCCGGCACAGCTGGTTGTAGCGCTCCACGCTGGCCTTGGCGTTTTCTAGGGCCTGGCCGGTGTATCCCAGCTGATCGAACAGCTCCTCCAGGGTATCGGCCTTGAAGTTGTAGGCGTTGGCCTTGGCGGACACCTTGGTATACTGCCGGTCGGTGAAGTTGGGATTGCTCTCGTCCTCATCCTCGGGGATGATATAGCACAGCCCGCCGTGGTTGGCCGGCATGTAGGGAATCTGCTCCGGCCATTTGCTGTCGTAGATCTGGTAGGTCGTCTGATCGGGCTGCAACTCGATCTGATTTTCCAACTGCTGGCCGGGAATGCACTCGTTCATGAACCGCTCCCCGTGCTTGTTCAGCTGCAGGAAGGGCGTCACGCCCATGCCGCCGCCCATGTGGTGGGTCATGGGGGCGTGGAAATCCTGTACCTTGGCGCCGATCCAGGCGCCCATGCGCAGCCCGTCGCCGGTGGGGCAGGGATTGCCCTCCACGTCCACGCCCAGCATACCCATGGCGCCCATATTGGTGATCTTCTTCTCCACGATCTCCGGGGCAAAGTGCTCCATGATCCGCGGGTCGCCGCTGTTGTCCCCGGTGGCCAGGATCACGCCCTTGGCGGCGTTGAACTGGATGTAGCGGTTGGCGTTCTGGGCATCCCGGACGATCACGCCGGTCACCCGGCCCTGCTCATCCTGGAGCAGCTTGGTGCCGAAACAGCCGAAGTAAGTCTTGGCCCCCAGTTCCAGCGCCTTGTTCAGGTTGGCCTCCACCACGAACCCCTGCTGGTCCTTGCGGCTGGAGCGGAATTCCATGGAGGAGGGGAAGGTGGGGAATTCTTCCTTGGTATAGTCGTAGTGCTCGGGCAGCGGCCAGGACAGGGGCACCAATATGCCCTTGTCGAACTGCTCCTGGGTCACCGCCTGGCGGGTGGAGTCGCAGATGGTGATGTCCGGGCAGGCGGCGATGAACCAGTCGATGGCCTCCCAGGCGTGGTCGGCCCACTTCTTGAGGATGGAGCGCTTATTGCGGTAGGTACACTCCCGCATCAGGCGGTTGACCACCAGGTCGGTATCCACGATGCCTTCCCGGCCCCAGCGCTGGTTCAGGGGGCCGTTGAGCACCGCGTATTCGCCGGAACGGCAGTTGAAGGAGGCGCCCTTCTCGATCAGCGCCACGCTGGCCCCCTCCTCCGCGGCGGCCCGGGCCGCGCACACGCCGGACAGGCCCGCGCCTACCACCACCACGTCCACGTCCACCGTCTCGTCTATCGCCGGGATGTCCGGCTCCTCGCCCAGCCAGTCCATCTGGTCCTGGGCCTGCTCCTGCACTACCGGCGCGATGTCCACCGTCTCGCCCTTGGCCTGGGCAATACAGGCCTTGGCCGCCTCGGTGACCGCGTTGCTGGTCAAGGACACGCCGGAGATGGCGTCGATGTCGGCGCTCTGGGCCGCCAGGATGCGCTGGGCAAACTCGCCCCCTTGCTCCAGACCATAGCCGGTGGTTTCCTTGGAGGTGTCCACCACCACGTCGGTAATCTCATTGGCGCTAAAGGTCATGGTCACCGTGACCTCTCCCATGCCGGTGGCGGTAGCGGAATAGGTGCCCGGGGTGTACAGCCCCTTCTCCTGGCCCAGGGCGGGTACACCCATGCCTGCGGCGGCCAGGCCCAGGGCGCCGGCTGCGGTGCCCTTGAGAAAATCGCGGCGGTTGATGTTCCTGTTCATGGCAATTCCCTCCTCATGTCGATGGCGCGGGACGATCCCCCGCTCCCCCGCCACCTCTGCGGCGCGGGAGAATCTGTTATTATTATACATTCGTCACATGGTGATGGGTCAATTGGGCAATCCCTTGTTTGACAAGAAAAAAGAGCCGTGCTATACTTGTGAAAAATTAAACGTCCTGTTTTGTGACGGTTTTCTCCGCGAAAAAAGCCGTCACCATGTGACGGATTTGGAGGCTTCATGAAGATCAAGGCGACGGACATGGAAAAGATATTCGGCCTGTCCCCCAACGGCATCCGCCTGTACGAGAAATACGGCATTCTGCGGGTGGCGCGAATGGCGGGCAGCCGTTACCGGCTGTACGACCCGGAGGCGCTGCAGGCCATGGGATGCGGGGTGCAGCTGCGCCGCTACGGCTTTTCCATGGGCGAGACCGCCCGCCTGCTGGGAGCGGCGGAAGATGGGGAGCAGCTCCAGGCCCTGGAAGCCAGGGGCCAAGCCATAGACCGGGAAATCGAAGGGCTGGCCCAGGCCCGCAAGAGCCTGACGATCCGGGTCCGGCGCATCCGCCAGGCTCACCAGCTTCTGGACCAATGCGCCGTGGAGGAAAAGCCCGCCATGTATTTTCTGGGCGTGCTGCGGGGGCAGGAGCCCATTGAGCCGGAGGCGGGCGAAATGCTGGGGCAATGGGTAAAGCGCTACGCCCCCCACCTTTCCACAGCCGTGCTGCTGGACGGGCCCTATCTGACCCGGGAGCGGTATGACCAGCCGCCCCTGCGGGGCGTGGCGTTGGACGCGGAGATGGCCCTGGCCCTCGGCCTGTACGCCGGCCGCCAGGTGGTCTATCTGCCCCCCAAGCCCTGCGTGGTGACGGCGCTGCGCTTCTCCCCCGGGGAGGATCTGACCCCCCACTTCGCCCGGGTGCGGCGTTACGCCCGGGACAACCAGCTCACCCTGTACGCCGGCGGATTGTTGCGGCAGGTACAGTGCGCCTTCCGGGAAGGCAAGTGTATGCACACTGCGCTGTTATACGCCCCCCTGGCCGGCGACGAAGACCGCTTCGGCCAGATGCGCTGAGTCTCGCCTTGGCCAGGCCGGCGCCCTCTCCCGGACGGGATCAATAGAGGAATCCGGTCCCGCCTCGCCGCCTTTGCCCGGATGGCGCGGAACCTCGCCGCCTTCCGCCGAATGTGCTGGAAGCACTCCCCCCGCAATCTACCCCCCGGCTCAGGCCAACATAGCCGCCTTCCGCCAAATGAGGCGGACCCGTTTCGCCGGAATCTGCCGGACACATCCCGCCACTCCTCTCCGCCTCCCAGAGGAATTCGCCGCAGGCGTTCCCTTAACCGGCCGCTTGGATGGGATAGCGCCGCGGCGCCCTTCTCCCGCCGGCAGCGCCGGCGGGGTCCCAAAACCGCCCCCGGCCCATCCCGCAGGGATGGGCCGGGGGCGGTTTTGGGACATGATTTTGATCAGGTCCAGTATTTTCTGTCCAGGGAGCGGTATTGCACCGCTTCGGCTACGTGGGCGGCGTCGATTTTTTCGCTGCCCGCCAGGTCGGCGATGGTACGGGCTACCTTGATGACCCGGGTATAGGCGCGGCTGGACAGGCCCAATCGCTCCCCTGCGGTCTTGATCAGCTGCTCTGCGGCGGCGGTCATGGGGCAAAAGGCGTTCAACGTGCGGGCATCCAGGCGGGCGTTGCAGGCGATAGCGCGTCCCCTATACCGTTCCCGCTGCACCGCCCGGGCCTTTTCCACCCGGGCGCGGATAGAGGCGCTGTCCTCTTCCCCGCGCTTGCCGGTCAGGTCCCCTACCGGCACGCTCTCCACCTCGATGTGCAGGTCGATGCGGTCCAGCAAGGGGCCCGAAACCCGGTTCAAATACTGCTGGATCTGCCGGGGCGTACAGCGGCATTCGTGGGTACGGGAGCCGTAGTGGCCGCAGGGGCAGGGGTTCATGGCGCACACCAGCACGAACTGGGCCGGATAGGTGGACTGGGCGCTCACCCGGGTTACGGTGACGGTGCCGTCCTCCATGGGCTGGCGCAGCGCTTCCAGCACGTCCCGCCGGTACTCGGGCAGCTCATCCAGGAAGAGCACCCCGTGGTGAGCCTTGCTGATCTCTCCGGGCAGGGCGGCGGCGCCGCCGCCGGTCATGGACACCGCCGAGGCGGTGTGGTGCGGCGCACGGAAGGGTCGCTCCGTGAGCAGGCCGCTCTCCGGGGCCATGCCGGCGCAGGAATGGATGCGGGTAACCTCCAGGGCCTCCTCAAAGGTCATATCGGGAAGGATGGTGGGCAAACACCTGGCCAGCAGGGTCTTGCCCGAGCCGGGCGGGCCCACCATCAGCACGTTGTGGCCGCCGCTGGCGGCGATTTCCAGGGCCCGCTTGGCCCCCAATTGGCCCACCACGAAGGAAAAATCCACCGCCGGGCGCCTTTGGCCCAGCAGCTGCTGGTAGTCCACCGGCTGGATGCTTTCCAGCTCCCCTTCCCCGGCCAGATAGGCCACCACCTGGCGCAAATGAGCGGCGGGTAGCAGTTCTATGCCGCTGACACACTGCACCTCGGCCCGGTTATCATAGGGCAGGATGAGCCGCTTTAACCCCAGTCCCCGCAGGGCGATGGCCATGGGCAGTGCGCCCCGGACGCTGCGGATGGAGCCGTCCAGGGACAGTTCCCCCAGCAGCGCCACGCCCTGGAGGTTGGCTAGGGGCACCCGGCCCTGGGCGGCCACCACCCCCACGGCGATGGGCAAATCGAAGAACGGCCCCTCTTTTTTCTGGTCCGCTGGGGCCAGATTGACCACCAGGCGGTCGTCGGGGAAGCTATAGCCGCTGTTGCGCAGGGCGGCCCGTACCCGCTCCCGGGATTCCCGCACTGCGGCGTCGGGCAAGCCCACCACGTCGAACAGGGGCATTCCCGAGGACAGGTTCACCTCCACCCGCACGCCAAACCCTTCCACGCCGCTGAGGGCGCAGCTGTTCACCGTAGCCAGCACGGGCGCTCTCCCCTTCCTCTTTCGCAAATTCAAGATACGGCTTTCGCAAATTTGGGATACGGCCTGGGGCGGCGTCCCTCGGCCCGCCCTAGAAATTTTCCCAGTGGAACCAGCGCAGGTACTGGGCGTAGCTGCGCAGCACGGGCAGTCCACTCATGAGGGGATAGAAGGCGATGAACATCACCGAGGCGGCGGCGCAGTAGGCGATGCCGCCTATGCGGTAGGCCCTGGCTCCCCGCTGCTTGCGCACCCACTCGAACAGGGCCACCGTAGCCAGGATGATGAAGGGCACCGAGGCAAAGTAGTGGTAGATGAAGGTACTGCGGGTGACGAACATCCAGGGCACGTACTGGGCCAGGAAGCCCACCACCACGTACAAGTAGCGCCGGTCGCCCCGGGCGGCGGTGGCCAGCCGGGCCATCACCCACACCATGGCCAGGGCGCCGCCCCACCACACCACCGGGTTGCCCATGCAGGAAATGGAGGACACCATACCGGCTCCCAAGTATCCGCTGCCGGAATAGTACCACATGGGCTTGACGATGAGGGGCCACTCGTACCAGCGAGACTTAAAGTAGTGGTTATCCCAACCCAAGTTGCTATGGTAATTAAACATGTCCTTTTGCACCTGCCACACCCCCGCCAGATTGAACCGGCCCGAGGGGTCCAGATGCCAGTAATAGGTCATATAATAAATGAGGGCAGGCACCACCAGGAAAGCGATCACGCAAAAACCGATGGTGATGAGGGCGTTCCTGGGGAACTGGCGAACCGCCCGCTGGGCCACCCGCCGGGCGTCCTGGTCCAGGGTGCGCAGGTTGCGCTTGGCATAGCGGTACTCCCGGTAGCGCTGGGCCAGGGTGAAGAAGAAGATAAACGCCAGCCCCAACGCCCCGTACAGCCCGATCCACTTGCAGGACACAGCCAGTCCCATGCTGATCCCGCACAGCCCCAGGGGAACCAGGGTACGGTGCAACTTCACGTGGTAGAAGCTCATCATAGCGTACCGGATCATGAACAGGTACATCAGCATGATGAAGAACACCGCGAACACGTCGATGGTGGCCAGCCGGGACTGGGTAAAGTGCATACAATCGCTGGCCAGCAGGAAGGCCCCGATAAAGGCCAAAGAGCTGCGCCGGAACAATTGCTTGCCCAGCAAATACATCAGCGGCACCATCAATACCCCGAACAACGCCGGCATGAAGCGCCAGCCGAAGGGGGTCATGCCGAACAGCTGGATGCCCACCATGATGAGCACCTTACCCAGAGGCGGGTGGGTGTACTCGTACACGCTCTCCCACTGGTTCAGGAACTCATAGGCGGTGCGGCCATGATAAATCTCGTCGAAGTACATGCCGTTGAGGTAGGAGGGATAGGGCGGCACCGTCTCCTGCTCGTCGATGAGGGCCTTGGGGTCGTAGTCGTACCCGGCGCTGCCCCCCACGCTGTACACCGAGGCAATGGGCAGCACCTGGCCGTTTTGATCCAGGAAGCCCACCTCGCACAGGGTAAGCCCCGCCCGCTCGGCGATGATGCGCACGTACCGGGCCCGCTGGACGTAGCCCTGCTCCACCGCGTAGAAGGAGCCGTCGTCCTCCTTCTCGCTGGGCTGGTACCACAACCATTGGAATATCTTGCCCTGGTCGTACTGGGCGTAGTGGGCCTCGCTCCACACCTGGCCGTCCTCGGACAACTGCACCAGGAAGGTGGAGGAGCAGATGCTTCCGTAATAGGTCATGGTGAAGTCCTCCACCTGGCCCAGGTCGAAGGTGATCTGTTCGCCGGAGGCCGTGGCCTTCCATTGGGTCTGGGGTGCGCTCATGCTGCCCAGGTTGGGAAAGGCCACCGCCGCGTACAGGGCGGTAAGCAGCACCATCAGGGTGATATCCCTGCGCTTTAGGTTGAGCCGGGCGTCCCTGCCCTTGAGCAGCCCTTCGGCCACTCCGCTTTGGGCCCGCTCCTTTTCCTTTGCCTTGACGCCCTGGGAGCGGTACACCCGGGTGATGGTAATCATGTGGCCGCTGACGCACATCTCCCATCCGGTCCAGGCCAGGAAAACGCTGGTGAGCACGTTGATCAGGGAGATCAAGTGATTGAGGGTTTGCTGGCTGGTGGCCAAATATTCGCTTTGCAGCACCAGGGCCACGTTCATGAACTGGGAGAAGGAGAGCAAGGTGAACGCGCCCAACAGCCGCAGATCCCTATCGAACACATAGGCCAGCAACAGGAAAGCCAGGGCGGGATACATGTATCTTTCGTGCATCATGGGAGCGAAGGCATACACCAGGGCCAATATCACCGCCCCGCACAGGAACACCTTGCCCCGATCCTTGGCCTTGATATACAGGAACAAGCCAAAGGCGTAGGCTGCCGCCAGCATGGCCATGGCGAACAGGGTCACCGAGGGGACCTGGGACATCTGAATCCAGTTGAGCCCCATCAGTTCATACAGGTTACAGGCGTTCACCGTAATATAGCGGTAAGTGTTCATCACCCCGCCGTACTGGCCCAGCAGCCAGCAAAGGGGCCTGAGCCACTGGGGCAATGCCTGATAATCCTCCAGCAGCGCCGGGGGCAACGACCAGATAAAGGGCAGCGACAGGGCCAGCCACAGGCCGATACCCAGGCCCAGCCCTCCCAGCAGCCGCAGCAGGGTCTTGCCCTTCTCCTGGCTCTCCACCACCTCCAGGACCAGCATAGCCAGCCCCAGGGGCGCCAGCATCAGCGCCTGGGGCTTGACCAGCACCGCCGCCGCGTACAGGGGCAACGCCGCCAGGTAGTGGCCGTGGGCGGCTGCCAGCATACAGCAAAGCAGCAGCGCGGTGAGCACTCCATCCACCTGGCCCCAGGCGGCGGAATTGATGATGGCGGCAGGATTGAAGGCAAACAACGCTCCCATCAGCGCCGCCACCCAGTCGCCCAGGGCCTCTTTGCTCCACCGGTACACCAGATAGGCGCAGGCGATGTCCGCAGCCATGGGGATCAATTTGATGATGAGCCAGGAAATCTGCCCATCCAGGGGCAACCCCAATCCCTGGATCAGGGTGCCGCACAGCCACAGCACGTACATATACCCCGGGGGATAATCGCAAAACACCTGATCGGAGTAAAAGCCCCCCGGGCCCACCTGGGCCATCCGGGCGGCCCACCCCTCAAAGCAGTTCATGTCCGCCTCGTAGCCCCGCACGCTGACCGCTAGCGCCACCCGCACCGCCATGGCTAGAGCGCACAGCATCCAGAAGGTGCGGCGGCAGGCGGCGGCGTTGCCCTGGGCGGGCAGTTTACTGCGCAGGGCCGCCACCAAAAATCCCACCAGCACCAGAACGTAGCAAATTCCCACGCACAGGGTCACAAAGGTCTCCGGCACCACGACGAGAGGCTGATCCTCCTGGTCCTCCCCCTCGGGCTCCACGGGAGGCAGGGTAGACAGGGGCTGGACGAAGGCGCCCTCCGGCGCCTCCTCCAGGGCCACCATCTCAAAATTGTCAAACCACGCCCGGCCCACGTTGAGAGAGCCGTAATTGCCCACCCGGGCCATCAGGACCAGCTGCGTCTGATCCGAGCCGGTCACGCCGTACAGGGTCACCGGCGTCCATTCTCCCCGGGTATCGTACACCGTCTCCGAGGAAACGAAGGTATCCTTGATAGACAACCCCGCGCCGGCGGCGTTGGTGGAGCAGCCTTCCGCCCGCACCATGCAGCTGATGCGGTACAACGTGTCCGGCTGGACCTGTACTGTCTGCTCAAACCGGGCATCGTTCTCGCTTAAATTATCCACGTACAGGCTGTATCCGCCCTCGTAAGCGGAGGACACCGCCGCCAGCTCACTGCTGCCGTCATAGTACCACATGCCTTTGATCCAGCCGCTGGGCAGCCCGTCCTCGTCCACTTCCTCAATGCCGCCGTTGACGATAAGGTTTTCGGTTTCGCTGGCCCAGACCCCTTGCGCGGCCAACAACAGCGCCAGCAACACCAGCGCGAAGATTCTGCTTCCTCTCATACGCACCTGCCCGTTTTTTCGTTTATCCTTATCAATTCCACGCCCGTACCGCTCATTCCTTCAAAAATATGGGGCTATTCCCAAAAATTTATCCTTTCTTTTCGTCTATCCCTCATTGCCGCGCCGCCATACCAGCGGCATGGCCCAAGCTTTCCCCCTGCCCGCCTATTCCTCCCTGGCTTCAAACGCCCCGGGCAAATGGCGCACGCCCTGGGGCGTCACTTCCACCACGTCGAAGCGCACCCGCTGATTTTCCAGGCCTTTGCCCCGCAAATACCACTGTGCCGTCCGCAATATGCGCCGGCGTTTGGCCCGGTCCACCCCCCAGGCAGGAGCGCCGTAGGCGGCGGTGGAGCGGCTCTTCACCTCGATAAAGCACAAAAAGCCCTCCATCCGGGCGATCAGGTCGATCTCCCCCCAGGGGCAGCGCAGGTTACGTTCCAGGATCTTAGCCCCCCGCTCCTTCAGATACCGCTCCGCCTCCCGCTCCCCCAGGGCGCCCAACCGGCGCCTATCCATGGTCCTGAAGGAAATGGCCGATGAAGCTGGCCCGGTGCAGGGGGCAGGGGCCGAAGCGCTTCAGCGCCTGGATGTGCTGGGCGGTGCCGTAGCCCTTGTTGCTGGCAAAGCCGTACTGGGGATAGAGGGCGTCCTGCTCCGCCATCCACCGGTCCCGCACCACCTTGGCCACGATGGAGGCGGCGGCGATCATGTAGCTGGCGGCGTCGCCGTGAACGATGGCCTTCTGGGGTCCGGGCAGGTCTAGCCCGGCTACCGCGTCCACCAAAAACATGGCCCCCGCCGCGCCCTGGGCGCACTTCTCCATGCACAGCCGGGTGGCCCGCAAGATGTTCAGCCGGTCGATGTCCCCGGCCTCCAGCCGGGCCACCTTCACGTAGCTGGCCGCCTGGAGAAGCTGTTCGTACAGAGCTTCCCGCCTCTTGGGGCTGAGCTTCTTGGAATCGTCCACCCCCGGAACCAGCTTGTCCGGAGGCACCACGATGCAGGCGGTGACCACCGGCCCCGCCAGGGGACCCCGGCCCACCTCGTCGATGCCCGCCACCTGATAGCCCGCCGCCCAGTATTCCTTCTCCCATTGGGTCATCCGCTCCAGCTTCTGCTGGGCGCTCTCCCTGGCCACGGCCATCCCTCCTTCCGGTCCTCTCCGGCTTTCCGGCCCTTTTGCGGCCCATCCGCCGCCTCCGTCCGCCGCCTCCGGCGCACCGCTGGGCCGGGCCGTCTCCCCGCGTCCCCGGCGCTCCCGGGGCGGTCCGCCGCGTTCCCCTATTTGGGTGGCAATTCCAGGGTGATGCGGCCCACCTTGCCCCCTCGGAACTCGTCCAGCACCAGGGCGGCGGCCCGCTGAACGTCCGGCCGGCCGCCGGACATCAGCCAGCCCCGGCCCCGGCAGGCCATCTCCAGCAGTTCATAGCCCGGCGCCTCTTCCTGGATCTCCTCCAGCTTGAACCGGGCCCGGGTCTGCTCCGGCGCCAGCTCCATCAGCCGCTGAAGCAGCTGCCCGGCCAGCTCTTCCCCGTCCATGATCTGGTCGCGGATCGAGCCCAGAAAGGCCAACGTGCGGGCGGCGGCCTGGTCCTCCAGCTTGGGCCACAGCATACCCGGCGTATCCAACAGCTCCAGGTAGGGCCCCACCTTCACCCACTGGTTGGACCGGGTCACCCCGGGCCGGTCGGCGGTCTTGGCCACCGCCTGGCCGTTCAGCCGGTTAATAAATGTAGATTTCCCCACGTTGGGAATGCCCAGCACCATCAGGCGCACCGTCTTTTTGACCCCCCGTGCCTCCATGCGCTGCACCGCCGGGCGCACCGCCTGCTGGATCAGCTCCAGGATCTCCCCGGTCTTGCCCCCGGTGGACTGAAAGCGCGCCGCCGCCAGCCCCCGGCCCCGGTAGTGGGCCAGCCAGGCGGCAGTCGCCGCCTGGCTGGCCAGGTCGGCCTTGTTGAGCACCAGCACCCGGGCCTTGCCCCGAACCAGGGCGTTCAGGTCCGGGTTGCGGGTGGAGATGGGCGCCCGGGCGTCGCACAGCTCGATCACCGCGTCCACCGAGCGCAGCTGGCCCATGAGCAGGCGGCGGGATCTGGCCATATGGCCGGGATACCAATTGATATCGGGCATGAAGGCTCCTCCTTGAATGGATAAACAAAAGCCGCACTTCTGTGCGGCTTTTGCCATGAAAACTTACTTCTCCTTGACCTTGGCGGCCTTGCCGCTGCGATTGCGCAGGTAGTACAGCTTGGCGCGGCGCACCTTGCCCCGGCGAATGACCACGATGTGGTCCAGCCGCGGGGAATGCAGCGGGAACGTACGTTCCACGCCGATGCCGTAGGACACACGGCGCACGGTGAAGGTCTCCCGGGCCGAGCCGTTGCGGCGGGCGATGACCACGCCCTCGAACGCCTGAAGGCGCTCGCGCGTTCCCTCGACGACCTTCACGAATACGCGAACGGTATCGCCAATGGCGAACGCGGGGATATCGGAACGCAGCTGGGCGCTCTCGATGGAGCGAATGACCTCGTTCATTGGAATGCCTCCTCCTTCCCTCCAGGACGTTCATAACCGGCCTACCGGCAGCGGACCGCCCGATTTCACAGCGGCTATTATACCATGCCCCCAGGGGACAAGGCAAGTTAATTTTTCCCCTTTCTCATCTTCGTCTCCAGGTTTCCATCGGGTTTTAATTTTCCTCTAATCCAGTTTTCTTGTCCTCTCATCTGAATGCGCTATACTATAGCCATGGTAAACCCCATCGCCAGCAAAACAATAGACGGAGGCGCATAAAGATGACCAATTTTGAAATGGTGGAACGGCTTCGCATGAAGGCCAACGTGAGCTATGAGGAGGCCAAGGCAGCCCTGGAGGCCTGCAACTGGGACCTGCTGGACGCTATGGTGCTGCTGGAGCGCCAGGGCAAGGTGCGGGACCAGGAAGAAGCCAACTACACCACCCGAGAGGAGGCCGCCCCTCAGGCCCCCAAGGGCAAGGATTTCAAAGGGGTGTTGGGCAAGCTGGGCAAAAAGTTGGTGAGCCTTATCGATTACCTGTGCCGCAATAGCTTTGAAATTGCCTACAAGGGAAAGGTGGCGCTCACCCTCCCGGTGCTGGTGCTGGTGCTGTGCCTGATCTTCCTCTTCCCCTTCACCCTCATCGCCCTCATCGTCGGGCTGTTCTTCGGCCTGCGCTACGCCTTCCGTGGCCCGGAGCTGGACAAAGGGCCGCTGAACAGCGCCATGGACAAGGCGGCGGATATGGCCGAATCCATCAAGCAGGACGTCCAAAATCGCAAGGACGGCGCCCAGGATTGACGGAGGTCGGACACATAGCCGGGGCCGTCCGCCGGGCAGCCCCAAGCCCCAAGGGCGGCCCTCAGGATTGACAACGGCGGCTCAATAGGGTATGCTGATGGGGGGCTGTTCCGGGGATACGCCCGGGGCCGCCTGGGGAATCAAACATTCATTCACGCCGGCGGGTGGGGCGCGGCCCCGCCCGCCGGCGCAGCGCGGGCAAGGAGGCGGGTGCGGTGGCGGCGGAAAGGATATTGCTGGTGGAGGACGAGGTCAAGCTCTCCCGGTTTGTGGAGCTGGAGCTGGTTCACGAGGGCTATCAGGTGGATAAGGCCTTCGACGGCCGCACGGGCCTGGACATGGCGCAAACCCAGCCCTACGACCTGCTGCTGCTGGACGTGATGCTGCCCGGCCTGTCCGGCCTGGAGCTGCTGCGCCGGGTGCGCAGGAACAGCCAGACCCCCGCCATCCTGCTCACCGCCCGGGACGCGGTGGCCGACAAGGTCACCGGGCTGGACATGGGCGCGGACGATTACGTAACCAAGCCTTTTGAGATCGAGGAACTGCTGGCCCGCATCCGGGCCGCCCTGCGCAAGCGGGGCCAGGCTCCGAACCGGCACAGCCAGGTGCTCAGCGCCGGGGTGCTGGCCTTGGACGGGGAGCGCTATACCGCCCGGTACGGCGATGAGGAGCTGACGCTGACCAACCGGGAGTTCGCCCTGCTCAAGGCGCTGCTGGAGAACAAGGACATCGTGCTCACCCGGGAGGCATTGCTGGAAAAGGCGTGGGGCTACAGCTACCTGGGCGAGACCAACGTGGTGGACGTGTACATCCGCTACCTGCGCCAGAAGATCGACGACCGGTTCGGCGTCAAGCTCATCCACACCGTCCGCGGGGTGGGCTATGTGCTGCGGGAGGAGCGGGGCCATGAAAACGCGTAAGCGCACCGCCTCCGGCGAAAACGCCGCCTCCCCCCAGGACGGGGCGGAGCGCCGCCGGGCCCGAAAGGGCGGCAAGAATCCAGGAAAGCCCATGCGCTCCATGGCCCGGCGCATTCACCGGGCCTGGTCCCGCCGGCTGCTTCGCACCTATCTGGTCACCGACCTGCTGGTGCTGGCTTTGGCGCTGTACGGGTTCTGCTTCTTCGTGGAAACCCAGGCGTTGGGTTCCTTCGACCCGCACCGTCCCCGGGGCCTGAGCTTTTCCCAGGACGCCCTGGCCTTTTGGCGGTGGGCCCAGGAGCAGGAGGGGCTGAACCGGGTTTGGGCGCTGCTCCATCCCGGTGCCTGGCGCCAGGCGGCCCACAGCGCGGTGTACCGCTTCGCCGGTTCCCAGGACCTATGGCTGGAAGCGCCCCTGGACCCCTTCCTCACCGCCCTGGAGGCTGCCATGGGGCCCTTGCTGCTCATTCAGCTGGTCCTGTGGCTGGCAGGGCGGCTGTGGGGCGGCGGCTACGCCCGGCGCGCCCTCAATCCCATCATCCAGATCACCCAGACCGCCCAGCGCCTCTCCGCCCACCCCGATCCCCCGCCGCCCCGGCGGGACGACCAACTGCATCATCTGGAGGACGCCATCCAATCCCTGGCTCCCGAGCGTCAGGGCGTCAAGCTGTCCACCGGCGACAAGGAGCTCAAGGGCCTGGAAGAGGCCATCAACAGCCTGTTGGAGCGTATGCGCGCCGCCTACGCCCAACAGGCCCGCTTTGTTTCCGACGCCTCCCACGAACTGCGCACCCCCATCGCGGTGATCCAGGGCTACGCCAACATGCTGGACCGGTGGGGCAAGCAGGACGAATCCATCCTCGACGAGTCCATCGCCGCCATCAAGTCGGAATCCGCCCACATGAAGGACCTGGTGGAACAGCTCCTGTTCCTGGCCCGGGGAGACAGCGGCAGGCAGGCGCTGAATCCGGTTTCCTTCGACTTGGGCGAACTGATGCGCGAGGTCCACGAGGAGTACGCCATGATCGACCGCGCCCACCAGTGGCGGGCCGACATCGCCCCTGGCCTTAACTACGTGGGGGACGAAGGGCTCATCAAGCAAGCCGCCCGCATCCTGGCGGACAACGCGGTCAAGTATACCCCTCCGGGGGGCGTCATCTGGCTGCGCGCCTTTTCCCAGCCGGGGGAGGTGTGTTTTTGGGTGCAGGATAGCGGCATCGGCATCTCCCCCGCCGAAGCGCCTCATATCTTCGAGCGCTTCTACCGGGCCGACGCCGCCCGCTCCGCCCAGGACTCCCCCGGTCCCACGGCGGCGGGCACCGGCCTGGGCCTGTCCATCGCCCAATGGATCATATCCAGTCACGGCGGCTATTTCCAGGTCAGGAGCTGGAAGGACCTGGGCACCCGCATCATGGTCTGCCTGCCCCTGGTCCAGTCCGATTCTCCTCCCTCCGTCCCCTGATTGGGCCGCCCCTCTCCCCTGCTCCCTCCATTCCCCGCCCGCCAATCTTGGCTCCGAGCATTCCCCGTTAGGCTGTGGCCCCATCCCCTCATCCGGCCATCCCCTGCCCCCATCCCGGTGCGGCTGCCGTCCTATATTCCTCCCGGCTATCTCCCGCCTCAACAGACCATTCGAAGCGCCGGGCCGGCCATGATTGAAAGTTGCGCCAGTCTGTGGTATACTAAGAGGTATGACCCGCAGGGAAGAAGCGCAATTCCTTGGCGCGGGGGATGGGAGGGCTTGGTTTGAGCAAAAAAATGGTGTTGGTAGACGGGAATTCTTTGATGCACCGGGCCTTTCACGCCCTGCCCCTGCTGGACGACGGGGCCGGGGTCTATACCAACGCGGTATTCGGCTTTCTCTCCATGCTCTTTAAGGTGCTCAAGGAAGAACAGCCCCAATACCTGGCCGTGGCCTTCGATTTGCACGGCCCTACCTTCCGTCATCAACAATATCAGGACTATAAGGCGGGCCGCGCCCCCACGCCCCCGGAGCTCAAGCCCCAGTTTCCCCTGCTCAAGGAGCTGCTGGAGGCTATGCACGTCGCCCAGGTGAGCCTGGAGGGCTACGAGGCAGACGACATGCTGGGCACTTTGTCCGCCCGGTGGGAGGCCATGGGCCAGGAGGCCCTGCTGGTCACCGGCGACCGGGACGCCTTTCAGTTGGCCGGGCCCCATACCGCCATTCTCTACACCAAGCGAGGCATCACCGACACCCAATTGGTGACCCCGGACTATTTGATGCAGACCTACGCCCTGTCCCCCAGCCAGATGATCGACCTCAAGGGGCTGATGGGGGATACTTCCGATAATATTCCCGGCATTCCCGGCGTGGGGGAAAAGACGGCGCTGAAGTTGTTGGGCCAATACGGCTCTTTGGAAAACGCCCTGGAGCAGGGCGCGGTAGAGCAAAAGGGGAAGCTCCGGGAAAAGCTGGTGCAATACGGGGACCAGGCCCGCTTTTCCAAGGCGCTGGCCACCATTTGCCGGGACGCCCCCATCGATCTGGACCCCGAAGCGCTGCGCCTGCACGACCTGGCGGGGGGCCGTCAGGCCCTGGAGCGCTACAAGCTCAAGTCTTTGAGCCAGCGCCTGTCCCAGCTGCCCGGCTGGATGCTGGGGGACGCCGGGGATTGCCCCTCCGGCGAACCCGGCCCGGAAAAGAGTCCTTCCCCGGCGGGGGAAAGGGCCTGGCGGCCTCCCGTCACCCTAGACGGCGCCCAGAGCGCTGCGGCGTGGGCGGCGGCTCAGGACCCGTCCCAGGCGGTGGCCCTGGCCCTGGCCCTGGACGAGGCCAGCTGCGCCCTGTCCGGCGGCGCACAAGGGCTGATTCCCCTGGGCGGGGGCGATCTGCTCAGCCCGGGCTTGACCCCGGAGGAGGTATGCCGCTGCCTCTCTCCCCTGCTGTCCGGGCCGGGGGAAAAGGTCGTGTGGTCGGTGAAGGACCTGATGACCCGAATGCCCCAGGAGGGCGTCCTGGCGGGGCAGGTGCACGACGCCATGCTGGCAGCCTACGCCCTCAATCCGCAACAGCGCTCCTATAGCCTACCCAGCCTGCTGGAGGACGGGGGACTGACGCCGGCGGAGGGGGAAACCCAGGCGGCCAAATTGTTCCAACTGCGGGATGCCCAGCTGGAGCGGCTGAACCAGGACGGGCTGTTGTCCCTGTATCGGGATATCGAGCTGCCCCTGGCCTATACCCTGCGGGACATGGAGCGGTGCGGCTTTTTGGTGGATCAGGAGGTGCTGCGGCAGTTGGGGCGGGAGTACGCCCAGCGCATCCAGGAGGACCGTCAGCAGATCTACCAACTGGCGGGGGAGCAATTCAACCTGAATTCTCCCAAACAGCTGGGGGACATCCTCTTCGGCAAGCTGGGGCTGACCGGGGGGAAGAAGACCAGCAAGGGCTGGTCCACCACGGCGGACATTTTGGAGGAGATGGCGGACCGGCACCCCATCGTGCCCCTGGTGCTGGATTACCGCAAATACTTTAAGCTGAACAGCACCTATGTGGAGGCGCTGCTGCGGCTGGTGGGCCCCGACGGGCGCGTGCGCACCCAGTTCGACCAGACCGCCACCGCCACGGGCCGCATCAGCAGCAACGAGCCCAATTTGCAGAATATCCCGGTGCGTACCGCCGAGGGGCGGCAGATCCGCCGCGCCTTTGTGGCGGGGCCGGGCCATGTGCTGGTGGACGCGGATTATTCCCAGATCGAGCTACGGGTGCTGGCCCACATGTCCCAGGACCAGACCCTGTGCGACGCCTTCCTCCGGGGCCAGGACATTCACCGGCGCACCGCCGCGGAGGTATACGGGGTGCCCATCGGTCAGGTGACCGGGGAGATGCGCTCGGCGGCCAAGGCGGTAAATTTCGGCATCATCTACGGCATATCGGATTTTGGGCTGGCCCGGAACATCGGGTGCAGCCGGAAGGAGGCCGCCGGGTTCATTGAGCGGTACTTCGCCCGGTATCCCCAGGTCAAGGCCTTTATGGACGGGCAGGTGGCCCTGGCCAAGGCTCAGGGCTACGTGACCACCCTGTTCGGGCGGCGGCGCTACATCGCCGAACTGCAAAGCCCCAACTACAACACCCGGAATTTCGGCCAGCGGGCCGCCATGAACAGCCCGATTCAGGGCACGGCGGCGGACATTATCAAGCTGGCCATGATCCGTACCCAGCGCGCCCTCAAGGAGGCTGGGCTTCAGGCCCGGCTGATCCTCCAGGTCCACGACGAGCTCATCGTGGAAGCGCCGGAGGGCGAAAAGGAAGCGGTGGCTCAGCTGCTGCGGCAGAGCATGGAGGGGGCGGCCCAGTTGCAAGCGCCCCTGAAGGCAGACTTGTCCACGGGGAGGGATTGGCATGAGTGCAAAGCATAGGGCCCTGCGCCTGGGGCTGACCGGAGGCGTGGGCTGCGGGAAATCCACCGCCGCCGCCGTGCTCAAGGAGCTGGGCGCCGCCGTGGTGGACGCCGACGCCATCTCCCACAGCCTCACCATGGCGGGAGGCGCGGCGGTAGAGCCCATCCTGGCCCAGTTCGGCGCCCAGATGGGGGACGGCCAGGGCGGCATCGACCGGCGCGCCCTGGGGGAGCTGGTCTTCGCCCAGCCCCAGCAGCGCCGGGCGCTGGAGGGCATCCTCCACCCGGCCATTCAGAAGGAAATGATGCGCCAGATCGACGCGGCGGACCAAGAGGGTGCGCCGGTGGTGGTGCTGGACGTGCCTTTGCTGTACGAATGCGGCCTGGACGCCCTGTGCGACCAGGTATGGGTGATGTCGGTGGACCAGGAGCAACAGGTGCTGCGGGTGCTCAAGCGGGACCAGATCAGCCGGGACCAGGCCCTGTCCCGCATCCGCAGCCAGATGCCCCTGGAGGAAAAGCGGGCCCGGGCCCAGCGGGTGGTGGACACCGGCCGCAGCGAGGCCGAGGTGAAAAACGAGCTCAAGCGGCTGTACCGGGAGCTTACCAAGGAGATCGCGAGGAGAGGCTGATATGTACTCAACCCATACCGTCATGACTCGCCGCCGGCGCAGGCCCCGGCGGCGGCGGATATGGCCCGCCCTGAGCGGCATTTTGCTGTGCCTGGTTCTGGCCGGAGCGGGCCTGTACTACGTTTTGCACTACCCATCTCAGGTGGAGCAGATCGCCTATCCCCTGGAATACGAGGACTTGATCCGCCAGAACGCCGCCCAATACGGGCTGGACCCGGCCCGGGTGGCGGCGGTGATCTACTGCGAGAGCAGCTTTCGCTCCCAGGTGGTGTCCTCTGCCGGCGCGGTGGGGCTGATGCAGATCATGCCTTCCACCGCAGAGTGGATCGCCCAGAAACTGGGGGAAGCCTATGATGAACAGCTCCTGTACGACCCGGCCGTCAACATCCGCTATGGCTGCTGGTACCTGAATTATCTGGAGCAGCGCTTTGACGGGGATCTAACCAAGGTCACCGCCGCCTATCATGCCGGCGGCGGCCAGGTGGACCAATGGCTGGAGGACCCGGCGGTTTCTTCCGATGGCTCCACCTTGGAAAATATCCCCTCTCAGGTCACCGCCGCCTACGTGGAAAAGGTGGCCCAAGTGCTGGAACACTATAAGGAGATCATGGATTCATGAAGCGGTACCGTCGCATCGCCGCCCTGGTGCTAGCCCTGTGCCTGGCGGTTTTGGCCCTCGCCGGCTGTTCCCGGGGGGGCGGCTCTACCATCACGGTAATCGAGACTACCCCCGGACCCTACAGCCAGGAGGAGTACCCCAGCGTAGGTTACTTCAGCCCCAGCAGTACGCCGGAAGCCTATCAGGATGAGATCATCCCCGCCCCGGTGGACGTCAACGATTTTAGCCAGAGCTTGACGGAACCCACTCCCGCCCCGGTAGTCAACGATATGACCCATGGCGACTTCACCTACGGCGTGGTGGTGGATACCGGCGTGGACATTCATCCCCTGCGCACCCAGCACAAGGACATGTACTCGGTGAACAAGCTGATTTTCGAAAGCCTTGTGGAGCTTAACGAGCAGCTGCAGCCGGTTCCCCTGCTGGCCGACCGCTGGTCGGTGGAGGGCAACGTGTGGACCTTTACCCTGCGCAGCGGTATCCAGTTCCACAACGGCCAAGCCCTTACCGCAGATGACGTGGTGGCCAGCTATCAGGAGATTCAGCGCAACCCGGACACCCACTGGTACCAGCTCACCCAGCTGATCTCCGACATGGCCGCGGTAGATGAACTCACCGTACAGGTGACCAGCAAGTCGGCGGGATACATGCTGCTCTACGCCATGACCTTTCCCGTGGTGGAGTCCTCCACGGTGGCCAGCAGCTGCATAGGGCTGGATATGCCCATGGGCACCGGGCCCTACTGGTACATCCAGTACGACGCCCCCAACGCTTTGCGCCTGGAGAGCAACGCCCTGTGGTGGAAGCGGCCATCGGGCTACATCCAGAGCGTGGTGGTGCTGTTTTATAAGACCATCCGCTCCGCCCTCACCGGGCTGGAGCTGGGCGAGGTGGACGCCATCGCTACCGACTACCCCACCGCCGCCATCAGCAAAAACCTCACCGACCGCACAACCCTGGACTATTCCACCCAGACCTACGAATGTATCGTGCCCAATTTGAGCGGGGCAATCCTCTCCGATATCAGCGTGCGCCAGGCCATCATGTACGCCATCGACCGCACCACCCTGGCCAGCACCGCCTACGCGGGCATGGCCCAGGAAAGCGAGGTGCCGGTGATCCCCGGCAGCTATCTGTACGACGCCCAGGCCACCCGATACAATTACAGTCCGGAGCTGGCGCTGCAAATCCTGCGGGACGCGGGCTGGTCCGACCCGGACCAGGACGGATTGCTGGAAAAGGAATTGGGCGGCGCCACCCGCCGCTTGTCCCTGAAGCTGTTCACCTACGACCGGGGCACCACCGCCACCCGCTCCGAGGCGGCGGAGCTCATCGCCAAGCAGCTGCGCACGGTGGGCTTTGAGATCGAAGTGCAGGTGGGCACCGCCTCCGCCATCCAAAAGCGCCTCAGCAGCGGGGATTTCGACCTGGTGCTGTGCGGCTTTGAACTCAGCGAAGCGCCCAACTTGGCCTTCCTGTTGGCTGGGTCGGGCAGCTGCAACTACTCCCGGTACAACAGCAGCCAGATGGATACCTACCTCCACGACGCCCTCTCCGCCGCCACCGAGGCGGAATTGATCGCCGCCATGAGCAACGTGCAGATGATCGTGGTGGAGGATTTGCCCATCCTGGGCCTGTTCTTCCGCTCCGGCGTGTTCATCTCCCGCACCTCGGTGGGCGGAATGTCGGGCACCTACCAGTACGACGTGCTCAGGGGCCTGGCCAACGTGATCCCCACCCTGTAATCCCGGACCCAGGCCGGCTGGATGCCCGCCCCGGGAACCCTACTACCCTGGACGCGGGCTAGACCGGACGTCCGCCCGATGGATGATCCCATTGGATGTATGAAGTGAAGGAGGAAACGGCGATGCGGCAGATCGGCATGGGCGTGGTAGGCTGGGGCTTCATGGGCAAGACCCACACCCACGCATTGCGGGAAATGGGCCTGTTCTATTCGGAGGCGGACTTTCGCCCCGTGCTGGAGTGCGTGTGTACCCGGCGGCTGGAGGTAGCCCGCCAGGCCGCCCAGGACGCAGGCTTCGCCCACTATACCGACGATTTCGACCAGCTGCTGGCCATGCCCCAGGTGGAGGCAGTGTCCATCTGCACCCCCAACGCCCTGCACCTGCCCATGGCCCTGAAGGCCCTGGAGGCGGGCAAGCACGTATACATCGACAAGCCCCTGGCCATGAGCCTGGAGGAGGCGCTGCGCATCCAACAGGCTGTTGAGCGCACCGGCCTCACCCTGCAGGTGGCCCACAACAACCGCTTCTTCCCCGCCATGCTCCGAGCCCGGCAGTTGGTGGAGCAGGGACGGGTGGGCCAGGTGCTTTCCTTCCGCTGCGATTACCTGCACTCCGGCTCGGTGGACGCCAGCCGTCCCGCCGGATGGAAGATGTCCAGCCAGGGCGGCGTGCTGCTGGATCTGGCCAGCCATGCCGCCGACCTGATCCTGTGGCTGGCCGGGCCGGTGAAAGAGGTGTGCTGCCGGACCCGCCTGCTCTACGCCCAGCGCCCGGCCTCCGGCGGCGGCCAGACCACCGACCTGGGGGAGGACCAGGTGCTGGCCCTGATGCGCTTGGAGAACGGCGCCCTGGGCACGCTGGAGGCCAGCAAGATCGCCACGGGCACCGACGACGAGCTCTCCTTTGAGCTGTACGGCGACAAGGGCGCCCTGCGCTGGCGCTCCATGGAGGCCGATTACCTGTACTTCTTCGACAACACCCGCCCCGAGGCCCCCTTGGGCGGGGAGCGGGGCTTCCAGCGCCTGTCCTGTGGCGCCCGGTACCCCTGGCCTGGCGGGCAATTTCTGCCGGTGAAAAATACCATCGGCTGGGACCGGGCCCATATGCACTGCTACTTCTCCTTCCTCAACGCCTTGGTCCACGGCCTGCCCGTCAGCCCCGGCATCGGCGAGGCCGTGGCCCTGCACCGGCTCATGGACGCCATGAAATTCTCCAGCCAAAACCAGAGCTGGGTATCCGTGTAACCGCCGCCCTGCCCCGGACGTCCAAGGCGTCCGGGGCTGGGCAAAACCTGGCCCCCTACCGGCGGCCCTGCCGCCGGGCCAAAGCGCCCAATCCACTTCTGAAAGGGGATATCCGCCATGATCTCCCTCAGGCAGGACGCCCTGCTGCTCAGCCTCAAGCCCTTCGACGCCCTGCGGCTGATCCCCGAGGCCCGGGACAAGGCCACCTGGTCCAGCGTAGAGCGGAGCTGGGCCGGCCAGGTGACGGTCCGCGCCGCCCAGGCCTTGGCCTACGTGCCTCCCGCCGCCCAGGCCAGCGATTACCTGCGCTTCCTACGGGAGGGCAGCGGGCCCTGGCTGGAGGCCTGGACCGGCGCCCGGGAGCGGCTGAAAGCCCTGGCCCTGGGCGCCTGCGTCCAGGGCAGCCCGGCCCTGATACAGGGCGTGGCGGATCAGCTGTACGCCTTGTGCGAGATAAGCGATTGGGCGCTGCGCCAGCCCCAACCGGATTATCCCGACTTTACCCATGGCTGCGTCGACGTGGACGCCTGCGAAACCGGAGCGTTGCTGGCGGTAACGGCGAAGCTGCTGGGCGAGGAACTGGACGCCCTCTCCCCCCGCATCGCCGCTCGGGTGCGCCGTGCCCTGGACCGGCGGCTGATGGAGCCCCTCATCAACCACGATCCCCAGGTATGGCTGCTGGCCCCGGAGGACGCGCCCCGGGCGGCGGCGGCGCTGATGACCGTAGCCCTGCTGATGGAGCGGGACGACCGGCGGCGCTGGCTGGCCCTGCGGCGCATTCTCAAGCTGCTGGAGGGCTACCTCAAGGACCGGCCCGCCGACGGCGGCTTCGATGGGGGATTGGAAGCCCACCTGACCCAAGCCATGGCGGTGAACGACTGTTTCTCCATGCTCAGCGTGGCCAGCGGCGGCGAAGTGGAGCTGCGGGACGAGCCCCTGTTCGTGGCCATGGCAGGTAGCTTCGTGTCCTGCCACATCGCCGGCAACCTGTTTCTCAATCCGGGAGGTTCCATGGCCCCCCGCCTCTCCCCCGACCTGTTGTTCCGGCTGGGGGAAAGTGCCCGGGTCAGCGCCCTGTGCGGACTGGCCGCCTGGCTGCGCCGGGGCTTGCAGGACGAGGCCGCGCCTCCCTTCAGCCAGCCTACCGAACCCCTGCTCCAGCAGGTGATGAACGCCTTGGGCCGGGATGACCTGATGAAGCAGGCGGCCCGTTCCCCCGTTCCGGAGTGGGTGGAACTGCCCCAAAGCGGCCTGTTGGCCGGACGCATGGACGGCTTCTACGCCGCCCTTACCGGCCCGGCGGGCCAGGCGGCGGGGGATATCGTCCTGTTCTATGGGGACCGGCCCTTGATCATCGGCCTGCCCCAGGCCCCTTCCACGCCCCTGGTCAACGGTCAGGACCAGCGCTCCAGCCCCGGCGCCCAGGACGTGGCCCACAGCGGCGGGCCGGGCTGGCACATGCTGTCCATGAACCTGGCCTGCGCCTATCCACCCGCCGCCCAGCTGGTGAGCTGGCAGCGCACTTGGATGCTGGCCCCCTCCGAGGGCGGGCTGCGGCTGATGGATGTGTTCGACCTGGATGCCCCCGGTCAGGTGGCCTTCCGCTTCATTACTCCTTCCATGCCCCGGGTGCAGTCCGGCGGCGCGTTGCTGGCGGAAGACAGGGTGTGGATGGAGTTTGATCCCGGCTTGGCCGCCCAGGTGGACTGGGTGACAGTCCCTCCCAACCAGCGCCATCTGTGGGGCGAACGGGTTTTCCGCCTCACCCTGACCACCCCTCAGGCTTTGCCCGGCGGCAACTATGATTTCCTGTTCCGGCCCTGGGCCGGCGGAGTATAAGCGGGAAAAGAACAACATCAAGAGCGAAGGAGATGTGACCATGAACCCACTGCAGCAGAAATACCAGGCGCAAATTCAGGAATTGGCCGACGCTTCCAACCGGCTGGCGGAGCTGGGCTTCGTCACCAGCCAGGGGGGCAATTTGTCCATGCGGGCGGATGAAAACGTGCTGCTGATCACCCCCACCAAGGTGCCCAAGATTCAGGTCAGGTTTGAGGATATCTGCGTCATCGACATGAAGGGAACCGTGCTCTACGCCAAGGAAGGCCGCAAGCCCACCGGCGAGTGGCCCTTCCATACCCGCATCATGCAGCGCCGGCCCGACGTAAAGGGCGTGGTCCATGCCCATCCCCCGGTGCTCACCGGCTTCGCCATCGCCGGAGGGGACTGGCTGCGTCTGCCCTTCCTGCCCGAGCCCGCCCTGGAGGTGGGCCCCATGATGCTGGTGCCCTACGCCGAGCCCCTCAGCGACCAGTTGGCGGAGAACTTCGATCCCTTCCTGGACAAGAGCAACGGCTTCCTGATGGAGAACCACGGCGCTGTAATGGTGAGCCCGGAAGGGGTCATGCGGGCCATTGAGTTCCTGGAAATGATGGAAGCCGCCGGCAAGTCCATCATCGTATCCAAGATCCTGGGCAACGCCAAGCCCATTGCCGCCCCCGACGTAGCCAACCTGGACAACGTACTCCGGGTGCGCAATATGCCCATGCCCGGCACCCCCGGCGTGGTCAAATCCCTGAGCGACATCTTCGTGGTGGAATAACCCGATTCGTTCCCCGTATCACAACGGCGCACCGAGAAAGCGACCTGGGCCCCGGGGGCTGAGGACCTTTGACCCTGGGCCCAAGAAACGGGGGCAGTTCATTCTTTTTCGCATACATAAAGCCTGTTCCATCCACGGGAACAGGCTTTATCATGCTTGCTGCGC
Organism: Candidatus Excrementavichristensenella intestinipullorum; assembly: GCA_018711685.1. Taxonomy (GTDB): domain Bacteria; phylum Bacillota; class Clostridia; order Christensenellales; family Aristaeellaceae; genus Excrementavichristensenella; species Excrementavichristensenella intestinipullorum. Next base: position 43,637 of record DVHZ01000118.1, read on the forward strand.
CGGGCGGCCCAGCAAGCCTCTTACCGGAAAGAATGGGCTTCAGCTGGGTAATTGGGTCAAGACCACCGCTACCTTTACCTGGTATTGGACTTCGTCAATGTCCAGAGCGCCGCCGTCCTCCACCGCAAAGCGCACCTCGTACAGGGCCTGCGGCTCCAGGGGCCGGGCGGCATCCAGCGGTTCGCCGCCATCGGCGCACAAAGTCCATTCCCCTTCGTAAGGATGGAACTGCCCCTGAGCATCCTGGTACATCAGGGTATAATCCTGAGGGGCGGCCTCCAGGCCGTTGAGCCGCACCGCCAGAACGGCTTGCTGGCGCAAATTGGGGATGGACACCCGGTTCAGATAGCTTGCCGCTTCCCACTCCTGCCCCAACTGCCGGCTGGAAAGGCGATAGCGCTCCATGCCGCTCAGAGGCAGCGCCTTCACCGGGCTGTGGGGCAGATAGGCGGTCTCGTCCCGCCAGCACACCATCTCCATGCAGTTGGTGGGGCAGTACAGGGCGTTGCCCCTGGGGTCGGCAATGAGCCCCACGGCCAGGTTATTGTATCCCGCCATGGCGGACACACCGGCGCCATACAGGGTCTCGCCGGTATCGAAATCCAGCGCCTCAAAGCGCCACCCACCCTGGCTGTCCTGCCAATAACCGTAAAGATAGCCGGTGGCGGTGGACAGCTTAATCATGGCGGTTTCCCGCACATCGTTCCGGCTCCATACCCGGCGGGCCTCATAGCCCTGCTGGGTCTTCACGAAGTCCACCCGTTCCACGCCGGGGGCGATGTATTGGTTGCCCTTCTGCATCCAGTTGGCGTCGTAAATGTTGTCGTAGGATTGAATGGAGGAATCCGCGCCGGGCTCGGACAAGCCGGCGTTTCCCGCGCCGAACCAGTTGGCCACCACCACCGAGGCGGAGCCGTCCTGCCAGCCGTATACCAGAATGGAATTTTCCACGGACACGGGCGCGCCCGCCACCCCGTCCAAAATCGGGGTCTGGGCCACGATCTGGCCGGTTTCAGAGGACACGGCGATCAGGTTCACCGGGTCCAGGTTGTCTGTAAAAATCACCAGGTCCCCGGTGAGGGTGGGAGACGTGCCGCTGCCCCAGGACAGGCCGCCGCCGGTATAGCCCGATTCGGGCAGGGCGTCGTTGGCCCCGGCGCTTTCATAGGGGGTGCGCCAGGTCACCTGCACCCCGTCCTGGGCAGTGAGCATGTAGCAGGCCAGGTTGGTGAGGATGACCGCGCCGTCTTCATTGGCGGCAATGCCGTTTTCCGCGCCCTCCCCCTGGTCCAGCGGATAGAGGAAGATGTGCTCATCCAGGTCCGGCGCCTCCGGACTGCCCGCCAGAGCCATGTATTCGCTGGAGATGTAGCCGATCAGCCCGGCAGGGTCCCGCTGGGGATAAATCCGAAATCCCCCCGTGACAAACCACAGATTGCCCTGATAGTCGTACACGATGCTCAATAGGTTCTGCCCCACCTCTTCCCCCAGAATGCGGGCGGCGGCGGCCATCACGTCGATGTCCGCCAGCTTTTCAAACACCGGCAGCACCTGCCCGTCCTGGTCCAGGGTGCGCATCACCAGAATATGGCCGTGGGAGGTGGGCGCCACCACGTTGTCGTTGGCGTCTACAAAGGAATAGGAGATCTGGAAGGCGTACCCGGCCCCGTCATCCCGCTGAGGCACAAAGGAACCCAGCCGCTGCACCTGTTCCCCGTCGAAGGATACGATGGATATGCCCCCCAGGAAGGGCGTCACCGCGTTGCCCCGGCTGTCGTAAAAGGCCGCCGAGGGCGCGTGGATGTTCTGGGTTTCCAGGGAAGCGGTCACCCGGCTGTATATGCCCAGGGGGGCCACAGCATCGGTCACGTCGGAAGCGTACACGTCGTTGTGGATGGAGTTGTCGCCCCGGCCCATGTAGGGGTTCTCCGCCACCGGATTCTCCGGCAGCGGCCTGGGCTGAAGCGTCCTCCACTGCTCCTGCGCCCCAGCGCATCCTCCCGCCAGGGCCAACATCAAACACAGCACCGCCGCCCATATCCTCCGCATCATCCCGGTTCCACCTTTCTCTCGCCGCACTCGGGGCGCATCCCCTATCTTTTATTGTAACATATCCCTTTTCGCCCCGTCAACGCCGGCTTTCTCCCTGATCCCCATCATTTTTACCGAAGCATGACATATCCGGGCATCAACCCCGTCCATGCCTCAGGGGATCCGGCTCCCGCCCAAAAACAATGGGTCCGCCCCACTCACGAGGCGGACCCCCAATGATTGTTCCTACAGGCGGCCTTTTTGCCGGGTTTTCCCCCAAATGCTATCGCCAAGCCGTTTCCGCGGGAGGCGTTTTTCCACGCATCCCCCTTCGGGGCGCGGCCCATCCGGCGAAGCGCCTGCGGATAGCCCCTCCGGAAGCGGGTTTATTCGCCGGCCACGGTGAAATCGGTCTTTTCCTCCAGCCAGGCGGGCAGGTCGGGAATGGCCACCAGTTCCTGGGTCATGGTGTCCCGGTCCCGCACGGTGACCTTGCCGGTCTCCAGGGTGTCGAAATCGATGGTGATGCAGTAGGGGGTGCCCGCCTCGTCGGCCCGGCGGTAGCGCTTGCCAATGGAGCCGGTCTCGTCGTACTCCACCCGGAACTTCTTGGCCAGCAGGCGGTAGACCTCCTTGGCCTTGTCCCCCAGCTTGTTCTTCTGCAGGGGCAGCACGGCGGCCTTGATGGGGGCCAGGGCGGGATGCATGTGCAGCACCACCCGGCTGTCGCCGCCCTCCAATTCCTCCTCGTCGTAGGCGTTGCACAGGAAGGCCAGCACCAGCCGGTCCACGCCCACGGAGGGCTCCACGCAGTAGGGCACGAACTTCTCCCCGGTGGCCGGGTCCAGGTACTCCATGGACTCGCCGGAGTGCTGCTGATGCTGGGTCAGGTCGTAATCGGTGCGGTCTGCGATGCCCCACAGCTCGCCCCAGCCGAAGGGGAACAGGTACTCGATGTCCGTGGTGGCCTTGGAATAGAAAGCCAGCTTGTCCTTTTCGTGGTCCCGCAGGCGCAGCTTGTCCTCCCGCAGGCCCAGGGCCTTGAGCCAATCCCGGCAGAAGGCGCGCCAGTAGGTGAACCACTCCAGGTCCTCGCCGGGCTTGCAGAAGAACTCCAGCTCCATCTGCTCGAACTCCCGCACCCGGAAGATGAAGTTGCCCGGGGTGATCTCGTTGCGGAAGGACTTGCCGATTTGGCAAATGCCGGCGGGCAACTTCTTGCGGGTGGCCCGCATGGCGTTCTTGAAGTTGACGAAGATGCCCTGGGCGGTCTCGGGGCGCAGGTAGATCTCCGCCGCGCTGTCCTGGTTGACGCCCTGGAAGGTCTTAAACATCAGGTTGAACTGGCGGATGGGGGTAAAGTCCTCCTTGCCGCACACCGGGCAGGGAATGTGGTGCTGGGCGATGTACTCCTCCAGCTGCTGATTGGTCCAGCCGTCGCCGGTGAGCTGGCCGCCGGTAAAGTCCTCGATGAGCTTATCGGCGCGGAACCGGGCCTTGCAGGCCTTGCAGTCCATCAGCGGGTCGTTAAAGCCGCCCACATGGCCCGAGGCCACCCATACTTCCCGATTCATCAGGATGGCGCAATCCAGCCCGGTATTGTAGGGGCTTTCCTGGACGAACTTGCGCCACCAGGCCTTCTTGATGTTGTTTTTGAATTCTACGCCCAGGGGGCCGTAATCCCAAGTGTTGGCCAGGCCGCCGTAAATTTCCGAACCGGCGAAGATGTAGCCCCGGTTCTTGCACAGCGATACCAGCTTGTCCATCGTAAGCTCAGCCATGAAATCCCCTCATTCCACGATTTTGTTTGAACCTAATCATACCAGAATTCGTCCAATTCCTGCAAGGCTTTCGTGTTAAATTCCACCCGTTTCCCCTGGGGAGTGGTCAAAAAGCGCCGGAGTATGCTATAATTAAAGATACAATCGATTTTTATGGCCCCGAATGGGGTTCTGTATCCTTGAATTGGGCCGCATTGCGCCCACTGTACGGAGGTTGGTTGAGCATGAAAGGCACTCGATGGATGCTGCTGGCGGTCCTGCTGGCCTGGGCGCTATGCGCCAACGCCCTGGCTGCCGGCAACGGGGAAACCACCTATCGCGCCCTACTCATCGGCGTGGACGGATACCAGACCAACGCCCTTTCCGGCTGCGTCAACGATACGGGGCGCATGTCCCAGGCGCTCCAGGCGGCCAATGAGGCGGGAGCTTTCTATCAGGCTCCGGTGATCCGCTCCAACCTGCAAACCGACGAAATCCTGCAGCTGAGCAGCGAGCTTGAAACCTGGAATGTGGACGAGGACGACGTCACCTTCTTCTACTACGCCGGCCACGGCTACCTGAGCGACAAGGGCACCCCGGCCATCGTGGGCAAGGACAACAAGATGCTGTCCATCGCCGACCTCATCGGTCTGCTGGACAGCGTGCCTGGGGTGAAGATGGTGGTGCTGGACTGCCGCTACGCCGATTCCCTGCTGGATACCGCTGGGGAGGAGCAGCACGGGACCCAGGCCGCGCTGCAGGCCCTTTCCGCGTTTAACCAGGCGGTGGTCTCCGCCTTCCAGCAGAGCGCCAACGCTTCCAATTATTATGTCTTAGCCGCCTCCACCCTGGCCAGCAGCGAGGAAAAGGCGCTGCCTGCCGGGGAGGACCCCAGGGGCGTGGTCACCTACCTGCTCACCCAGGGCTGCGGCTACGACTACGTGGAGCAGCGCCCCACCGACCTGCTGCCTGCCGACGCCAACGAAAACGGCGCCATCTCCCTCACCGAGGCCCGGGACTACATCCTGGACCAGCTGGAGACCATGGAGAACGGCGATGAAATCCTGGTGGACGTGGCCATCTCCCCCGAGGGCAGCTCCTATCCCCTGATGGCCCGCCGCGCCACCAGCGAGGTGCTGGAGGTCACCCTGGGCCAGGATACCCTGGAAGTGCCCGTGGGCCGCACCCGCCAGCTGGAAGCCCAGACCCAGCCCCCCAATGCCTCCAAGCGCACCATCTCCTGGACCAGCTCGGATTTGTCCGTGGCCACCGTGGACGAGTACGGCGAGGTCACCGGCCTGCGCCCGGGCAGCGCCCGCATCGCTGCCACCACTGCCAACGGGCTTACCGTGTTCGCCGATGTCACCGTGAAGGACGTCACCCTGGTGGACGCCCTGAGCCTGAACACCGCCCGGCTCACCGTGGGCAACGCAAGCCAGGTGCAGCTGAATTTGACCATGACCCCCGCCAACGCCACCGAGGCCATCCATTGGTCCACCGGCAACAGCGCCGTGGCCACCGTGGATGAAAACGGGCTGATCACCTGCGCGGGCCTGGGGGAAACCTATATCACCGTGGCCAGCGAAAGCGGCGTGGAAGCCACCTGCGCCATCACCGTGGTGGACCCCGCCAGCGTGGTTACCGCCATCCAGGTAAATAAAAAGAACGTGGAGCTGTTCGAGGGCGAAACTACGGTGATCCAAACCAAGATACAGCCCGCCAAGGCGGCGGACAGCAGCGTCACCTTCACCTCCAGCGACCCCACCGTGGCCCAAATCGAGGGCGACAGCATCATCCTGGGCGTATCCGAAGGGGAGTGTACGGTGTACGCCACCGCCTCCAGCGGCGTATCCGCCCAGATTCAGGTGTCCGTCAAGGGCCCCCAGCTCCAGCTGAGCAAGAAAAATCTGTCCCTGAAGCGGGGCGGCACCGCCACATTGCAGACCCGTACCCAGCCCACCGGCCTGTCCGGAACCATCACCTGGGAGAGCGACGACGAGGCGGTCGCCACCGTGGAGAACGGCAAGGTTACCGCCGTGGCCGCCGGCGAGGCCATGATCACCGCCCGCATGGACAACGGCGCCAGCGCCCAGTGCCGGGTGCTGGTGGAGGGCGTGGCGGTGAAGAAGGTGCGAGTGCAGCCCAATACCCTGAGCCTGGAAGTGGGCGCCACCTCCGAGCTCAGCGCCGCCGTCCAGCCGGAAAACGCCACCATCCAGGACGTGACCTGGAGCAGCGGCAACGAGGCCGTGGCCACCGTGGATGAAAACGGCAAGGTCACCGCCGTGGCCGCCGGCAAGGCGGTGATCACCGCCTCCGCCCACAACGGCGTCAAGGCCAAGTGTCAGGTCACCGTGAAAGCCATCGCGGTGAGCCAGGTCGCCTTGGATATGTCCGAAGTGGAATTGGTGGCCGGGTTGCCCGGCTTGAACCAGGTCACCCTCACCGCCCAAACCGACCCGGTGGAGGCGGGCAGCGGTTCGCTGAAGTGGGCCAGCTCCAATCCCAAAGTGGCTACGGTGGATTCCACCGGCACGGTCACCGCCAAACAGGCGGGCAAAGCGGTAATCAAGGCCACCGCTCGCAGCGGCAATAAGAACGTGAGCGCCACCTGCAATATCGTCGTGACCGCCAACCGCGTCCAGAACAAGACCCCCATCGTGGGTGAGGAGCGCCTGGTGTACACCAGCGCCCGGCGTATCTTCTACAATCAGGGCAATCTGGTCATCGAACTGTACTTCGCCAACCGCACCGGCTCGGCAGTCACCCTGCCCGAGGCGGGCACCCTGACCCTCACCCTGGCCGACGGCCAGTCCTTCCCCGTGAAGGAAATCACTGCGGGCAGCCGCAAGCTCAAGGCGGGCAAAAACGGTGTCATCACGTATAAGACCAAAGTAGCCCAGGGCGATGTCCTCTACGGCCTGGACCTGCGGGGCGCTTCCGCCCAGCTGGTCACCGCCAGCCAGGCGGCGGAAACCACTCCCCTGGACGAAACCGAAACCGCGGCTTCCGGCGACGCCACCGCTGCGGATCAATCCGAATAATTCCCCCGCTCTGGAGGGCAAATCCGGCGGCCGCTTTGAAAAGCGGCCGCCTTGTACTGTCCAAAAATCCGCATTGCGGTACGGCAATGCGGATTTTTGGATAGAAAAGATGAAAAAGAGCCCGGGCCGTCAGGGGTAAAACGTTGGGCTGGGCCGCCGCTCAGCCCCCTTATTGATCCCCACCGCGGCAACCCGGACAGCCGCCCCCGCAGCCGCCCCCGCAGCCGCCCCCGCAATGCCCCTTGCCCGAGCGCTTATCCCGTATCATTTTGGCCACGATCAGCCCCACGACTACCGCCAATCCGCCGCCAATCAACCATGTTGCCATATCGCTTTCCTCCTAAGTTAGTCTTATTTAACTCATCAAAAAAAGTGTATCACGCCGTAAGGCTTCTGTCAACCCCTATGCGTGGAGGAAGCCCAATTTTCCCTTCGCCGCCATTGGGGGGCCGGGGCGCGTTCTAGCTCCTGTGGGCGTTGTTTTCTAAGGAAAGGGCCTAGGCCGGTGGACGCGTCGAAAAAAAAGGCGAGGTATTTTCTGTGCGGCCCGTCCCCATATTCCGTCTGTCCGGGGCATATGGATGGGTTGGGGGGAGGGATGCGCTTGCCTGGTGAAAAGGGGGCGGCCCGCAGCGCCTTGACCGTGGCCCTGATGACGCTGGTGGGGGAAATCGCCGCATATCTGGGGGACCTGGCCTTCGCCAGCCATTACGGCGCCACGGCCATCAGCGACGCTTATCTGGCGGCGGGGGGACTGCTGTCCCTGCCGCTGATGCTGCTGGCGGCCGGGGCTGGGGCCACCTTTATACCCCACTACCTGAAGCGCCAGGGGCGGCAGGCCGACGAGTTTGCCAGCAACCTGCTGGGCATCTATGGGGGCCTGGCCCTGGTGGGCTGTCTCCTAACCATGGCGCTGGCCCGGCCCCTGGCCTGGCTGCTCCATCCGGGCTTTGACCGGGCCCGGCTGGACATGGCGGTGGCCGCGGCCCGGGTGATGCTGCCCGCCCTGCCCCTCCTGGCTCTGTCCCTGCTGCTGGGCCAGATTCTGGAGGCCCACGGCCGCTTTCTGGCGGCTCAAGCGGCGGCGCTGCCCCGCAGCCTGCTATTGGCCGTGGCCTGCGTGTTCTTTGCCCGGCCCTTCGGCCTGTGGGCGGTGGCCTTCAGCGTGCTGGCCGCCGGGGTGGTCCAGGCGGTGATGCTGTGGCTCCTGGCCCGCAGCACCTTTCGCTTCCGGCCCTATCTGAACTTGAGGGCGGACTATTTGGGGCAGATGGCCCGGCAGGCCCTGCCCGCCCTGATTTCCATGGGGGCGGGCCAGGTGAACATGGCGGTGAGCCACGCCCTGGCCTCGGGGCTGGCTGCCGGGCAGCTCACCTCCATGAGCCTGTCCATGCAGCTGGTGATGCTGCTCAACACCCTGCTTACCCTGCCCTTGACCACGGTGATGTTCCCGCGCATGAGCCGCATGGCCGCCGCCGGGGACCGTCAAGGGGCGCTGAAGGGATGCTCCGCCTGCGTTCGGTACATCCTAGCGTTCTTAATCCCCGCGGTCTGCGTGGGCTGCGCCTGTCCCGGGGAGATCGTCCAATTGGCCTACGGCTGGGGGGCTTTCGGCCGGGACTCGGTGGCCCTTACAGCCTCCCTGTTCGCCCTGCACCTGCCCGGCGCCCTGGGCATGGGGCTGAGGATGCTCTTTACCAGTGCCTTTCACGCCCTGTCCGACACCCGCACGCCCCTTTACGCCGGTCTGGGCGGCGCGGCGGTCAATCTGGGGCTGTGCCTGACCCTGGTCCCCACCCTGGGCGTACGGGGATTGGCCCTGGCCAGCACCCTTTCCTCCCTGCTCTGCGCCCTCTTTCTGGGCTTCGCCCTGGCCCGGACCCAGCAAGGCGGCGTCCACTCCTTCAGCGGGCCGCTGAAACGGCTGGCCTTGCCCGGCCTGCTCTGCCTGCTGGCTGCCCTGGGCCTTCGCCGCCTGCTGCCCTCCGGCGCGCCCGCCCTGCCGGCGCTGCTGCTGTGCGCCCTGCCCGCCTGGAGCCTGTACTGCTTGGCCCTGATCCCAGGCAGCCGCGCCGCGCCCTTCCCCTAAGATAGGGCTGCCCCCGCCCGCTTGCCATGAGACGAGCGCCGCCTCCCGCCGCCTTGCCATGTAGTGAGCGCCGCCCCGCCGTTTTCCATGAAGCGGGCGCTCTCGCCTTACCTGGGGCAAGCGTGCCCTGCTCCGGCGCAAAAAAACGCCCCGCCGGACCGGCTGGTCCGCGGGGCGGTACAGGGGCGGTGGAAAGGTTTACAGTGCGCCTTCCAGCGCCTGGTCCAGGATGCGGGCGGCGCTCTCCACCAGGCCCACGCAGGGCCGCGCCTTGTAGTAGGCCTGCGTGCGGGGGCTGGGCGCCGGGCGCTCTCCCTTGAGCAGGCCCAGCAGTTCCCTGCAGGTGTGGGAACCGTTTTCCGCCTCAAATTGGGCCACCAGCTGCTGCATCCGCTGGTACAGCGCCGCCTTGGCCTGGGTATCCCGGAAATCGGTGGTGGCGGTGAGCAGGCCCATCACCATGAGCATGGCGCTCACCGCGCCGCAGTTCTCCCGCATCCCGCCCAAGCCGCCGCCGAAGGGGGCGGCCAGGCGCAGCAGGGTATCCGTCTCCAAGCCTAACTCCGGCTGAAAGGCCAGCAGCACCGCCTGGCAGCAATTCTGTCCCTCCAAAAACAGCTCCCGGGCTCTCTCCTCGTGACCCATGGCTCCCTCCTTACGCCTTGCCGGCGCAGCCGAACAGCTGGAGCTTGGTTCGAGTGGCCTCCCGCACCGCCGCCCGCATGGCCAGGGACACGTCCTCAATCTTGCGCCCCTTGTGCTCCACGAAATCGTGGGCGGCGCCGGTGGCGGCATAGCTGATGTCGGTATAGATGTTGATCTTCTGAATGCCGTCCCGGACGCAGTTGCGGAAATCCTGGTCCGACAGGCCGGAGCCGCCGTGGAGCACCAGGCTGACGGGCACCTGGGCGCGGATCTCCCGCAGCCGGCCCAGATCCAGCACCGGCTTCTCCTTATAGGGGCCGTGGGCGGTGCCGATGGCCACCGCTAGGGCATCCACCCCGGTGCGCTTTACGAAGTCCGCCGCCTGCTCGGGCTGGGTATAGGCGCTGCCGGTGTCCTCCTTGGTGTCAAACACCACATGGCCCAGTTCGCCCTCCACCGACACGCCCTTCTTGTGGGCCGCCCGGGTCAGCTCGCTCAGCAGCTCCACGTTCTTCTCGTAGGGCGCTTCGGAGCAGTCCAGCATCACCGAGGTAAACCCGGCCTCCACCGCCTTGTGTACCGTCTGGGGGGTAAAGCCATGGTCCAAGTGTACCGCCACGGGCACCGGACTGCGCCGGGCGGCGCACAACAGCTGCGCCAGGCTCAATTCCATATCGCAGCAGGCCAGCAGCACCTCCGCCGTGCCGATGATCACCGGGGCCTTCATCTCCTCCGCCGCATCCATGACGCCCAGGATCATCTCAGGGTTAAAGGTGTTGAAAAAGCCCACGCCGTATCCTCTGGCCCGGGCGTCGTCCAGGATCTCCTTCATGCTGACCAGCATTGTTTTTCCCTCCGTTACTCTTATGGTTTCCCCAGCCATTATAATCGGGGCGGGCAAGGGGAACAAGCGCGGCTGTGTGAATTTCCCCCGCAGGATTCTCCTATTAGAATTTACATAATTTGTTCACAAAATTATAGCCTCGCGATTGATTGCGGCGGGGGAATGTGCTATCCTGCCAACCATTCATAAGGGAAGAAGGGACTCATGGATGAATGGCATCACCATCATGCTCATCGCCCTGGTGGTGCTGGGCGGCGCCTACCTGATCTACGGGCGCTACCTGGCCAGAACCTGGGGCGTGGACCCCAAGTGCCCCACCCCCGCCTACACCATGCGGGACGGGGTGGACTACGTGCCTTCGGACACCGGCGTGGTATTCGGCCACCAGTTCGCCTCCATCGCCGGGGCGGGCCCCATCAACGGCCCCATCCAGGCGGCGGTATTCGGCTGGGTGCCGGTTCTGCTGTGGGTGCTGATCGGCGGGGTGTTCTTCGGCGCGGTGCAGGATTTTTCCGCCATGTTCGCCTCGGTGAAGAACAAGGGCCGCACCATCGGCTACATCATCGAGCTGTACATCGGCAAGACGGGCAAGCAGCTGTTTTTGCTGTTCACCTGGCTGTTCTCCATCCTGGTGGTAGCCGCCTTTGCCGACGTGGTGGCCAACACCTTCAACGGCTTTGACGCCGCAGGGGCTACGGTGCAGGCCAACGGCGCCGTGGCCACCACCAGCATCCTGTTCATCGCCGCGGCGGTGGGGCTGGGCATGCTGCTGCGCTACGCCCGCACGGGCAAATGGCTCAACACCCTCATCGCAGTGATGCTGCTGGTGGCCTGCGTGGGGCTGGGCCTGGCCTTCCCGGTATACGCCAGCACCAATTTCTGGCATATCTTCGTGTTCATCTATATCGCCGTGGCCTCCATCGTGCCGGTGTGGGCGCTGCTGCAGCCCCGGGATTACCTGAACAGCTACCTGCTGGTGGCCATGATCGTGGCGGCGGTGGTGGGCATCCTGGTCTTTAACCCCACCATGAACCTGAACGCTTTCAGCGGCTTCGTGGTGAACGGGCAGACCCTGTTCCCCTACCTGTTCGTCACCATCGCCTGCGGCGCGGTATCCGGCTTCCACGCCCTGGTGTCCTCGGGCACCGCCTCCAAGCAGATCAAGAACGAGCGGGATATGCTGCCGGTCTCCTTCGGCGCCATGCTCATGGAGAGTATGCTGGCGGTGGTGGCCCTGGTGGCGGTGGGCTATATGGCGGTGGGGGGCGTCATCCCCAACATGACCCAGCCCCAGATTTTCGCCAACGCGGTGGCCGCCTTCCTGCAAAAGCTGGGCATTCCCCAGGATATCTCCATCACCCTGATCACCCTGTCGGTGTCCGCCTTCGCCCTCACCTCCCTGGACAGCGTGGCCCGGGTGGGCCGGCTGGCCTTCCAGGAGTTCTTCCAGGCCGATTTCCAGGCCGAGGTGGGCCCGGTGCGCCGCTTCCTCACCGATAAGTACGTGGCCACCCTGGCTACCCTGGCCCTGGCCTTCGCCTTGGCCAAGCTGGGCTATTCCAACATCTGGCCCCTGTTCGGCTCTGCCAACCAGCTGCTCAGCGCCCTGGCCCTCATCGCCTGCGCGGTGTTCTTCAAGAAGACCAACCGCAAGGGATTCATGCTGTGGATCCCCATGATCGCCATGCTGCTGGTCACCCTCAGCGCTTTGGCCGTCACCATCTATACCAAGCTCAGCGGCCTAGCCACCGGCCTATCCAACAACGTGGGCGGCGACCTGTTGCAGACCGCCTTCGCCGTGGCCCTGATGATTCTGGGCGTCATCGTGGCGGGTCAGGGGCTAAAGGCCCTGCGGGTGAAGCGCGCCTCTCCGGCGGCCTGATCCTCCCCCAGCCCTTCGGACATTGGGGCGAAGCCGTGGCGCTTCGCCCCCTTTTCATGGCAAAAAAGGACCAATTTTTGCCATTGCGCCAGCCAATTACAATTTGCCCTTGTGTTTGCCCCCCAAAATCCGTATAATAGAGGCATTGGAAAATACTTGCGGAGGGAAAGCAACATGAACAAGTTTTTTGCCACTTTGCTCGCCTTGGCGCTGATCTTTACCCTGTGCGCCGGCGCCTTGGCCGAGGTGGTCCCCCAGGCCACGCCCGACTCCAAGGAGGTGGCCGAGGCGGACGAGTGGCTCTACGAAGAAGACGTCCTGATGGCGGAGGAGAACTTCGACCTGGACCTGTTCGACGATGTGGCTCAGGAGGACGCCGACATGTGGGACGATGAGGACAATCAGGTGGAGGACACCCTGATGTCCGCCATGGAGGTCTACAGCTGGTTTGTGCTCTATCCCCTGGACGTGGATTACGATAAGCCCAACGCCGCAGGCGACCGCTATCAGGTGCTGGACGAGCGCTTCAACACCATGGACGCCCTGCGGGACATGGTCAGCCAGTACTTCAGCGACGATATCGTGGAGGACCTGTTCTCCATGGGCGTATACACCGAGGAGGACGGCTATCTGTACACCACCGACGAGGGCCGGCAGATGGACGTACACATCGGCGAAACCGAGTTTGAACTCACCGAGGAGACCGGCGAGGAGAAGGTCTACACCGTCACGGTGAACTACTGGGGCGAGGAGGACAACTCGGTGGAGGTCCTCACTTACGTGCAGCAGCTCATCGACGGCCAGTGGAAGTTCACCCAATTCCCCTTCTACTGGTGATCCGCCCTTGCCCGGCAAAATGAAGGCCGCCCCGCCCTTCCGATGGAAGGGCGGGGCCTTTTTTCCGGTCCGGCAGGCCCTTTCAGGGCTCCGGGGCCTCCCGGGCGGTCAGGCTTTGGATGGCCCAGCGGGCGTGAAGGTGAAGCGGCGGGTAAGGGTCCTGGGTCAGGGGCTCCAGCAGGGGCAGGCAGTCGGTCCGGCCCAAATTGACCGCGATCAGGCAAGCCCGGGCCTGTATGCGCTTTTTCCGGGCGTAATTGGCCCCGATCCAGGGGACCAGGGGCCGCACCTGGCCCGCCAGCAAACTGGGCAAATCCAGGGCCCGGGCTAGTTCCGGGGGCATCGGCTCCCTCTCCCCTTCCCGGCCCCGGGGGCATACCTGCTGGCACAGGTCGCAGCCCAGCAGGCTGTTGCCCAGCAGGGGCCACAGGCTCCGGGGCACCGGCTGCCCTTCCGCCAGCGCCCGCAGGCACTTGCTCACATCCACCTTCTCCCCGTCCAGGGCTCCCACCGGGCAGGCCCGCAGGCAGGCGCCGCATTGGCCGCAGGGCTGGGCCGCCGGGGGCTGCGGCGGGTCCAGGGGGAGCGGCGCGTCGGTGAGCACCGCCTGCACCGCGAAGCGGCTGCCCCAGGGGGACAGGGCGGTGAGGCCGTTGCGGCCGTATGCGGCGGTCCCCGCCAGGGCCAGGCAGGGCTTATAGGGCAGGGCGGGATGGCATAGCGCCTGAAAGCCCGCCGCCTCCAGGGTGCGGGCCAAGGCGGGGCTGTGTTGGTACGCCCATTGGGAGCAGGGGTAATAGGCCGATAGGGAAACCAGCCCGGGCCGGGGCGCGTAGGGGCGGTAGCCCTTGAGCAGCAGCACCACCCGCTCCGCGCCGGGCAGCAGTTGCCGGGGGTTCCAGGTCAACCCCGCCCAGTGGGGATTCTCGCCCGCCTCTCGCCGCCACCGCTCCAGGGGCCGGGCGGGCGCCACCGCCAGGCGGTCAAATCCCAGGGCTGCGGCCTGGGCCTCCAGCGCCTCCCGCAGCCCCACCCCCCGGGTCACGCAAACAGCCGGGCCAGCCACTCCGCCGCCGGCTGATAGGCCAGGATCACCACCATGGCGGGCAGCATATTGCCCACCCGGATGCGCTCCTTGGTCAGGCCGAACATGTTCATGCCCAGTCCGATGATGAGCAGGCTGCCCACCGCGCTCATCTGAGCGATCACATTTTCCGACAAAAAGCCGGAAATCTGCCCGGCCAGCAGGGCGATCCCCCCTTGATACAGGGTGAGGGGCACCGCCGACAGGATCACCCCCGGCCCCAGGGTGGAGGCGAAGATGGCCGCCGACACCCCGTCCAGGGCCGACTTAGCCAACAGGGTATCCGCCTTGCCCGACATCCCGGCCTCTAGGGATCCCACCACCGCCATGGCCCCCACGCAGAACAGCAGGGTGGCGCTGACAAAGCCCTGGGAAAATCCGTCGTCACCCCGGGCAAGCCGGCGCTGGGCCCAAGCGCCCAGCTTGTCCAGCCCGTCCTCAATGCGCAGCCATTCCCCGATTGCCGAGCCCGCCACCACCGACACGATGACCCCCATCATGCTGTCGGCGGCGATGGCGCCGGAAATGCCGATCACCAGCACGCACAGCGCCAGGGCATGATGAATAATGAGGCGAAACTTTTCCGGGATGCCGCCCCGCAGCAATGTCCCGATCACGCCGCCGGCCACCACGGTCAGGGCGTTTACCCATACGCCGATCATATTGCTTTCCCGCCTTTCTCCGCCGGTACGGCTCCCGCCTGCGGCCCTTGGTTCCGCGCTTCGGCCTCATGGGGACGCCTCCGGCCCTTGGGCCGCCGGGTTTGGCCGCATTGAGCCCCGCCGCCGGCCTTTTGGCCCCCCGCGCTTTCGGATCGCTCGGTCCCCGCGCCTCCGGCCATTGGGCCGATGGGCCTGGCCTCAGTAGATATCCGAGGGAGTGACCCTTTCCACGCCCCGATTGGGGCCGGAGGGGTCCAGCACCAGGAGGCTCTTGGCCCCCTTGACCTTTTTCTGCTGAGGCTGGGCGGTGGCGATCATCACCCCTACGCCCACCACCTGGGCCTGGAACTCCCCCATCATGTCCACCATGCCCTGGAGGGTTCCGCCGCCCTTCATGAAATCGTCCACAATCAGCACCCGCTGCCCCGGGCGCACCGACCGCCGGGCCAGGGCCATGGTCTCGATCTTCTCCCCCGAGCCCCCGGCGATATAGTTGATCTTCACCGCCGGGCCCTCGTAGGCCCGGGAGTCCCGCCGGGCAATGACCAGGGGCGCGTCCAGCATGTGGGCGGTCATCATGGCGATGGGGATGCCCTTGGTCTCCATGGTGAGCACCAGCTGGGGGGCGGCGTCGTAGTACAATTGCGCCAGCAGCCGGCCCAGCATCCGGGCGGTAGCGGGATGGGCGGTCACGTCGGAGGTGTACAGAAATCCGCCGGGCAGCAGCCGCCCCGGGTCGCTGAGGCGGTGGGCCAGCTCCTCCAAAAAGGCCCGGGCCTGTTCCCGGCCCACCGTAGCCCGGTAGCGCACGCCTCCCGCCGCTCCGGCTATGGTGGACAATTCCCCCAGGCCATGCTTGTCCAGTGCCTTGCGCAGGATGTCGATATCCTCGCTGATGGTGGACTTGGCCGCGTCTAGCTTCTCACAGAACTCCCCCAAGGTATGGATCTGGTTGGGGGTTTGGGACAGCGTGCTCAACATGACCCCCAGCCGCTCGTTGCGCTTGATGCGCTCCATGGCCTTCCCTCCCGAATTCCGAATATTTTCGGTGTGCACCCCGGAATAAGGCCCGAATACCGGCCTTTCTCCCTTTATTATTCCCTGACGTCCAGAGGCATGTTCGGCTATTTTGGGCAATAATCCGTACTTTCATGATAGTATAGCGAATTTGCCGCAGGCTGTCAACCTGCGAGGGTAGACTTAACCCTCCGGGGGAAGGCCCTCGCCCCGGCTCTCAAACATTTAACACCCATTGGGGCCGTAGGGGCGTATAATGGAGAGACAGGAAAAATATTACGGCAGGGGAGGCGCGGCTATGGCGGCGCATATTCGGGATTACCAAGGGGGCAGGGTGGCCTTTGTGGGCATCGGCGGCTGCTCCATGTCGGGGCTGGCGGGGCTGATGAAGGAGCTGGGCTACCAGGTGACCGGCTCCGACCGGACCGCTTCCCACAAAACCGAGCACCTGGAAGCCCAGGGCATCCCGGTGTCCATCGGCCACCGGCCGGAAAACGTGCGGGGGGCGGACCTGGTGGTGTACACCGCAGCCATCCCTTCGGACAATCCGGAGCGGGCCGAGGCCCGGCGGCTGGGCATTCCCCAGCTGGAGCGGGCCACCCTGCTGGGGCAGCTGATGGAGGGTTATACCCAGGCGGTGGGGGTAAGCGGCACCCACGGCAAGACCACCACCACCGCCATGCTGTCCCAGGTATTCGTGGAATGCGGCGTTCGCCCCACGGTGCACATCGGCGGCGAGCTGGACGCGGTAGGCGGCTCTACCCTGCTGGGGGACAAGGAATTTTTTATCACCGAGGCCTGCGAGTTCGCGGGCAGCTTCTGGCAGTTCAAGCCCACCATCGCCCTCATCCTCAACATCGACGAGGACCATCTGGACTTTTATAAGGACATCGACGACATTGAAAACGCCTTCCACCGCTTCGCCGGCCTCACCCCCCAGGAGGACGGCTGGGTGGTGGGCTGGGGCGACGACAAGCGGGTACGCAACGTGATGGAGCGGTCGAACCGCCATACCCGCTCCTACGGCCTGTCCCCCCACAACGAGCTGCGGGCGGAACAGCTCAGCTACGACGAGCTGGGCCGGGCCCACTTCACCGCCACCCTGTTCGGCCACCCCCTGTGCGAGGTGGACCTGGCGGTGTCCGGCGCCCACAACGTGCTCAACGCCCTGGCCGCCATCGCCGTCTCCTCCATCTGCCAGCTGCCCATGCAGCAGGTGGCCTCCAGCCTGTCCCGGTTCACCGGCGCGCACCGGCGCTTTGAGCTCACCAGCGTCACCGACGGGGTGAACGTGTACCAGGACTACGGCCACAACCCGGCGGAGATCAAGAACGCCCTATCCATCGCCAAGCTCCAGCCCCACCGCACCCTGTGGGCCGTGTGGCAGCCCCATACCTATTCCCGCACCAAAAAGCTGTTCAGCCAGTTCCTGGACGCCTTCCACGACGCGGACCAGGTGCTGGTCACCGACATCTGCGCCGCCCGGGAGCAGGACCCGGGGGACATCGCTTCCTCCATGCTGATTCAGCCCCTGCGGGACCACGGAAGCCCCGCCCACCTGACCCCCTCCTTCGACGACGCCGAGGCCTTCCTCCGGGCCCACTGGCAGCCCGGCGATCTGGTGGTCACCCTGGGCTGCGGCGATATCGACCTGCTCAACGAGCAAATCAAGCTCCATGGGGATACGCCTGGGAAGTAATCCTGAAGAGAGACTGGCGCCTGAATGGGGGCCATGGACTTTCGTCCATGGCCCCCATTCAGGCGCCAGCCGTGGGCGGTTCCGGGGCCCAAGGCCCGGAACCGCCCACGGCCACCCCGGTCAGTTCATTAACCCGGCAAAATTATCATAAAATATAAATTTTGCCTCTTCCCCGGCTGGTTGAAACTTTTACTTGCTTTTTTCCGTCAGAGGCATATAATATAGTCAAAGATGGTCAAAAGCATGGGAGATGATCCGGATGGCTCAATTGAGCGATACCATAGAGCAATTTATCAAGGAACTGATGAGCGGGGACACCCAGATCGAGCTGAGGCGGAACGAGCTGGCCCAGCATTTTGGGTGCGCGCCCAGTCAAATCAACTACGTGCTGGCCACCCGTTTTTCGGTGGACCACGGCTATCTGATCGAGAGCCGCCGGGGTGGCGGCGGGTACGTGCGCATCGTGCGGATGCAGATTCACGGGGCGGACGACCTGCTGAGCACGCTGCTAAGGCGAGTGGGCAACGCCATTGAGGAGGAGGCGGCTCTGGCCATCATCCAGCAGCTCATGGAATCCAAGCTGGTGACGGCCAAGGAGGCCAAGCTGATGGGGGCCGCCGTATCCAGAAGCGCCATGGCGCTGCCGGTGACGGCGAAAGACGTGCTGCGGGCGTCGGTGATGCGCAGTATGCTCAAGCAGGTATTTCGCAATTTGGAGGGAGAAGGGCATGATCTGTGACGAGTGCGGGGTGAACACGGCCACTATCAAGCTGATGACCATCAGCGGCGGAGAAAAGACGGAGCGGCACCTGTGCACCCAGTGTATGCGGCGGCTGCGGGGGCAGTTCGGGGTGGTGGACCTGTCCAGCCTGGCGGGCATATTGAGCGGACTACTGCAGCAGGCGGCCAAGCAGCTGAGCCCGGAAGAGGCGGAAGCGGCGGCGGACCTGTGCTGCGAAGGCTGCGGGCAGAGCTACGAGGCCTTCCGGGAAAGCGGCTTTCTGGGATGTGCCCAGTGCTACCAGGCTTTCCGGGAACCGCTGACCACGCTACTCAAGCGGGTGCAAGGGCACGCCCAGCATTGCGGCCGCATCCCCGGCCGCAAGACGGACGACGTATCCCTGCGGCTGAGCCTGAGCCGGATGAGACAGCAGCTAAACCGGGCCATCGCCCAGGAGGAATACGAGGAGGCCGCCCGGCTGAGGGATCAGATCCGGGCGCTGACCGCCCAGTTGGAGAGCCGGGAAGCCGGGCAAAGCGCGCCGGACGCCGCCGTCTCTCCCCAGAGCGCCCTTCAGGAGGGAGGCGATGCCCGTGAACAATGAGGATATCACCCGGCGTGCGCCGGAGCAGGACGTGGTGGTGTTCAGCCGGGTACGCCTGGCCCGCAACTATGCCGACACTCCCTTTTCCCCCAAAATGGAGGCGGAGCAGGCCGGGCAGATGATCCAGAGGGTGCGGGAGGTCATCGCCCAGGGCCCGGAAGCGGAGCAATACCAGTGCCTGTTGATGCGGGAGCTCAGCGAGGCCCAGCGCAACCAGTTGGTGGAGCACCACCTGATCTCCTACGACCTGCTCAAATACGCGGACTGGTCTGCCACCTTTATCTCCAGCGGCGAAACGGTGTCGGTGATGGTGAACGAAGAGGATCACCTGCGCATCCAGGGGATGCTGCGGGGGCTGCAGCTGGAACGGGCGGCGGAATTGGCTTTCCACATGGAGGAGCGGCTCAGCGTCCAGGAGGAGTTTGCCTTCGACGCCCAATGGGGTTACCTGACCAGCTGCCCCACCAATACCGGTACCGGAATGCGGGCCTGCGCGGTGGTGCATCTTCCGGCGCTGTCGGCGTCGGAGCAGATCAACCCCCTGGCCCAGGCAGCGGCCCGGCTGGGCATGACGGTGCGGGGCCTGTATGGGGAGGGCAGTGACGCCAAATCCCACCACCTGTACATGATTTCCAACCAGGTGACCTTGGGCCGCAGCGAGGAGGACATCATCCGCTCCCTCATCGTCACCACTCAGCAGATCGCCGCAAGCGAGCGGGCGGCCCGGACACGAATGATGTCGGATCAGGGCGCCACGATGCTGGATAGGCTGATGCGCACCCTGGGCATCGTAAAGTACGCCCGGATCATGCGCCTGGACGAAATGTTGCCCCGGCTCAGCGACGCCCGGTTAGCCGCCGCTTTGGGGCTGTTGGATTACCCTCTTACAGGGCTGGATAACCTGATCTGCGACCTGCAGGACGGCTCCCTGTCCGCCCGGGCGGGCCGGGAGATGGCCTCGGTGGAGCTCAACGCCCTGCGGGCCGATATCCTGCGCGACGCCTTCCGGGACGTGGAGCCCTGAGGTCTTGGCCAGGAACGGCCCAAATAGACAATACCCCCGCGCCCGGTTCCGGGAAGCCGTTTCCGGAACGCGGCGCCCCCCATGGGCCCGGCGCGGAACAGATGGAGGACGAAATATGGCATTTTATTCCCGGTTTACCGAGCGGGCCCAGCGGGCGCTGATGGCCGCCCAGCGCGAGGCCGCTCAGATGGGGCGCAATTACGTGGGCACCGAACACCTGCTGCTGGGCGTGCTGGCCAATCCTGGCGCGGCGGGCATGGTGCTGGGGGGCATTACCCTAGACGCAGCCCGCGGGGAGATTCTGTCGCTGTTGGGGCAAGGCGATAATCCCGAGGCCAAGGCCACGGCCTACACGCCCCGCACCAAGAAGGTGTTGGAGCTGAGCGCCCGGGAAGCCCACGAGCTCAAGCAGAATTACGTGGGCACCGAGCACATCCTGCTGGCGCTGATGCGGGAGCGGGAGGGCGTGGCCGCCCATATCCTGGTGAAAATGGGCCTGGACCTGGACAAAGCCCGGGAGGAACTGCTCAAGCTGATCGGTTCGGAAGAAGTAAACAAGGGCCCCAGCGAAGCGGATACCCCGGTGCTCAGCCAGTTTTCCCGGGATTTGACCCGAGCGGCCCGCAGCGGCGAGCTGGACCCGGTGATCGGACGCACCACCGAAATCGAGCGCATCGTGCAGATTTTGTCCCGGCGCACCAAGAACAACCCGGTGCTCATCGGCGAACCGGGCGTGGGCAAGTCCGCCATCGTGGAAGGGCTGTCCCAGCTGATCGTGGAGGGCAATATCCCCGAAATCCTGCGGGGCAAGCGGGTGCTGTCTCTGGACCTGGCCAGCATGATCGCGGGGGCCAAGTACCGGGGCGAGTTCGAGGAGCGGATGAAAAACGCCATGGGTGAAATCCGCAAGGCAGGCAACATCGTGCTGTTCATCGACGAGCTGCATACCCTGGTAGGCGCCGGCGCGGCGGAGGGCGCCATCGACGCCGCCAGCATCCTCAAACCCATGCTGGCCCGGGGCGAATTGCAGCTCATCGGCGCCACCACCCTGTCGGAGTACCGCAAGCACATCGAAAAGGACGCCGCCCTGGAGCGCCGCTTCCAGACGGTGAAGGTGGGCGAGCCCACCAAGGAGGAAGCCTACCAAATCCTGCTGGGCCTGCGGGACCGGTACGAAGCCCATCACCGGGTACAGATTACCGACGAGGCCCTGCGCATGGCAGTGAACCTGTCCGACCGGTATATTTCCGACCGGTTCCTCCCCGACAAGGCCATCGACCTGGTGGACGAGGCCGCCTCCCGGGTGCGCATTCAGGCATTCACCGCGCCCCCGGACATGAAGGAGCAGGAAGCCCACCTGGCCGCCTTGGGCAAGGAAACCGAGGAAGCGGTGGCCCACGAGGACTTCGAAAAGGCGGCTCAGCTGCGGGACGAAAAGAAAAAGCTCCAAAACGAGATGCAGCAGCGCCGCAAGAATTGGGAGCAAAAGCGGGAGGAAAAGGTGCTCACCGTGGGCGCCGACGAGGTGGCCCAGATCGTATCCGCCTGGACCGGCATTCCGGTCACCCGTATGACCCAGAGCGAGGCCCAGCGGCTGCTCCACCTGGAGGATACCCTGCACCAGCGGATCATCGGCCAGGACGAGGCGGTCCAGGCGGTAGCCAAGGCGGTGCGCCGGGCCCGGGCGGGACTCAAGGATCCCAATCGCCCCATCGGCTCCTTCATCTTCCTGGGCCCCACCGGCGTGGGCAAGACCGAGCTGTGCAAGGCCCTGGGGGAAGCCCTGTTCGGCGACCAGGACAGCCTGATCCGCATCGATATGTCCGAATACATGGAAAAGCACTCCGTATCCCGGATGATCGGCTCTCCCCCAGGCTATGTGGGCCACGAGGAGGGCGGCCAGCTCACCGAAAAGGTGCGGCGCAAGCCCTACAGCGTGGTGCTGCTGGACGAGGTGGAAAAGGCCCACCCCGACGTGTTTAACACCCTTTTGCAAATCATGGAGGATGGGCGGCTCACCGACGGCCAGGGCCGGGTGGTGGATTTCAAAAATACCGTCATCGTCATGACCAGCAACGCCGGCGCCCATACCCTGAAAAAGCAGCGCTCCCTGGGGTTTGGCATCTCCATGGACAGCGCCCGGGGCTACGAGTCCATGAAGGAAGGCGTGATGGAGGAGGTCAAAAAGACCTTCCGCCCCGAGTTCCTCAACCGGGTGGACGAGATCATCGTGTTCCACGAGCTCACCCAGGAGCAGATCCAGCAGATCGCCCGAATGCTGTTGGGCAAGGTGGCCCAGCGGCTGGCCGAGCGGGGCATCCGCCTGGAAAGCGACGATTCCGCAGTGGAACTGCTGGCCCAGTCCGGCTTCGATCCCCAGTACGGCGCCCGCCCCCTGCGCCGGGCCATTCAGCGCATGGTGGAAGACGCCCTCAGCGAGGAAATTCTTTCCGGCCATATCCAGCTGGGCAGCCAGGTCCAGGCCAGCGCCCAGGAGGGCAAGCTGGTGTTCACCCCCGTTCAAACGCCGGCTCCCCAGCCAACCGAAACCCCCGTGGCCAATTAACCCC
Source organism: Candidatus Excrementavichristensenella intestinipullorum (assembly GCA_018711685.1). Taxonomy (GTDB): domain Bacteria; phylum Bacillota; class Clostridia; order Christensenellales; family Aristaeellaceae; genus Excrementavichristensenella; species Excrementavichristensenella intestinipullorum. The sequence goes on from DVHZ01000118.1 coordinate 66,150, forward strand.
GGCCGCGCCTCCCCAATCCCCAGTCGGGCCAGCCGCCTTCGGCGGCTGGCCCGACCCGCCCGGGGGGCTCCGCCCCCCGGGTCCCCCTGCCGGGGGCTCCGCCCCCTGGACCCCCCGGTATGTCCGAAACCCTCCGTTTCCGAATCTGCCGGGGGCCGCGCTTGGCTTGCCCCGATACACCATCCCCTTGACAAAATCGTACTACAGTTGTAGTATTTATACTACAACTGTAGTACGATAGAAGGGAGACACTCCATGGACCCTACCGAAAAGATATCCAACGCGGAGCTAGAGGTCATGAAACTGCTGTGGCAGGGAGACAAACCCTTGTCCTTTGGGGAGATTCGCCTGGCCCTGGGCAAGGCCAGGGGCTGGGAAAAATCCACCATCAATACCCTGGTACGCAGGCTTGTGGACAAGGGTGCGGTAAGCGTCCAGCAAGGGCCACCGGCCCGGTACGCTCCTGCCCTTACTTACGCCCAATACGCCCAAGCGGAGGAACGGCGCTTTATCGACAAGCTGTACGGCGGCAGCGCCAAGGCGCTGGTGGCCGGGTTATGCCAACGGGGGCAGCTATCGGAAGCCGATATTGACGAGCTGAAGGCATTTTTTCAGATGGGAGGCGGAAAAACATGAGCTTGCCTCAAGGGCTGAACGAAGCGGTTCGCGGCCTGCTGCTCATGTCGGCGACAGGCGCCGGAACCACCCTTCTGGTTTTCCTCCTGAAACCCTTGATCCAGGGACGCCTACCCCAACGGGCGCAGTACCGGCTGTGGGCGCTGGCGCTTATGGCCTTTCTCATCCCCTTTTTCGCTTTGATCTCTCTGCCCTTTCCCACGCCCATGGCCCCGCTGCGGGCCGCTTTGACAAGTCAAGAAGGCCAAAGGGCCTCCCAAGGGGAAACTGGGCTGGTTGAAGGCGCCTCCCCGTCGCCCTACGCTCCCGACGCCCCTCAGTATCCATCCCCCGCCGCTTCCAGGGACATTGCCCCGGTGGACAGCGCCTTGTTCCCTTCCCTGTCCATCCTGCTGCTGGCGGTAGGCGGCGTGCGTCTCCTGGCAGACGCGACGGCCTACGCCCTGTACGCTGCCAAACTGCGCCGGCGGCGGCTTGCGCCCCAGCCCGAGGAAACGGCCAAACTCCAGGCGCTGTGCGGGGTGCGCAAGGGCCCCCGCCTGTACCGCTGTCCCCTGGCCGCCACGCCCATGGTGCTGGGCCTGTTCCATCCGGTGATCTATCTGCCTGCGGAAGACTATACCGCCGCTCAACTGGACGGCATTTTGCTTCACGAGTTCACCCATTGGCGGCACAAAGACGTGGCGGTCAAGTGGCTTTGCGCCCTGGTCCTGGCCCTGCACTGGTTCAACCCGGCGGCTTATCTAGTCCGGCGGCAGCTTCACCGCGCCTGTGAGCTGGCCTGCGACGAGGCGGCCATCCGGGATTTGGACAGCGGGGACCGGCAGCGCTACGGCGATACCTTGATCGCCTTAGCCGCCGGTTCCGCGCCTGGCCATATTCCGGCTTCCGCCGCCCTATGGGAGGAAAAGAAGGCCCTCAAGGAACGGCTTGGGGCCATTATGGCCGCCAAAGCCCCAGGGAAAACCGCCGCGCTGCTGTCCTGGGCGTTGCCGGGTCTGCTCCTTTGCGCAATCGCTCTCTTCAGCGCCAGCGGCGGGGCCATCCCGGCTCAGCGGGAGGGCGTCTCGCCCTATCCCCTAACCCAGGACCAGCAGGATGTTCTCGCCTACCTGGGCCTGAGCGGCAGCGCCCGCCTGTTCTCCTATGCCGCGCCCCCGGAAGCCGCCAGCCTGAGGGTAGACGTATACAGCCTGGCGGATGGCCGCTGGCAATCCACCGGCGGCGGTGGCATCTATCTGGACCCCCAATCCCAACCGGCGGAAGGGCTGGAGGGCGTATTCGCCATGACCCTGGGGCAAGGACAAGCCATCGATTTTCGCATCCTCTCGCCGGGCGGCACCTCTTCCTATACCTGCCCCGCCCTCCCGCCGGGCGGAGAATTCCTGTCCAGCGCCGCATGTTTCCTGGACGGCTACGCGCCGGTTGTCTTGGACCAGGAGCTGCCCGTAGCGCTGCTGGTTTACCACAATGGGTACTCCATCCCCCACTACTCCCTGCAATCCTTTTTCGACCCCTCCCCCCTGTCCTCCATGGACCTGGTCCAAGCGGTAACCCTCACCTTCTCCAGTCTTTCCCCCTGATGAGCTTCCAAGCTCAGTCTCCCTCTCCGGTGAGGTTCTCCCCTCCGCGCCCCGCCTCCGGGAAAAACCCTGCCCAGCCGCCGCCCTGGGTCCCAGCTTTGGTATCCACGGCCCCTCCGGCCCGCTCCAACCGTTTTTTTCCAAACGCCGGGATCAATCTGCGGCAAAAATGCACAGCCGCAATGCATGACTATTTTCTGACAAATATGATATTATTTGCACTATTAACGCCCCGTTCCCGGATGCTATAATGGTCATGGTCCATCCCGCGTTGGGGGACGAAGTTAAGGAGGAAAAAGGATGAAGCGTATCGTTTCCATGTTGCTGTGCGTAGCCATGCTCTGCACCCTATCGTGCTGGGCTATGGCGGAAACCGTCTTCACCCCGGGTACCTACGAGGGCGAAGGAACTGGGTTTCAGGGCCCCATCAAGGTATCGGTAACCGTTTCCGACACTGCCATCGAGCAAATCCAGGTGCTGGAACAGAGCGAAACCGCCGGTATTTCCGATCCCGCCTTTGAAAAAATTCCGGCGCTAATCCTGGAACATCAAAGCGTAGCCGTGGACGCCGTGGCCGGATGCACCAATTCCAGCCGGGGTCTCATCGAGGCGGTCAAGGCGGCCCTGTTGGCCGCCGGCGCCACCGAAGAGATGATCTCCAAGGAAATCGCCGCCCAAGAGGCGGGAGAACTGGAGACCCAGACGGCTGACGTGGTAATCATCGGCGCGGGTGGCGCGGGCATGACCGCCGCCGTGGAAGCGCTGCGGGCCGGCGGCAGCGTGCTCATCGTGGAAAAGATGGCCGCCGTGGGCGGCAATACCATCGCCGCAGGCAGCGCCCTCAACGCGGCAGGCAGCGATATCCAGAAGACCGGCACCATGGCCGCCTCCGGCGTCGAGGCCATTGAGGAAAAATTGGCCCTGGAGCCCCAGTGCGACGCCATGAAGCGCTGGCAGGAGTCCGTCCGCCAGGACCTGGACGCCTACATCGCCTCCGGCAGCAATCAGGTGTTCGACACCCCGGATCTGCACAAGCTGCAAACCTACGTGGACGGCGACTACGTGGGCAAGCCTGAGCTCATCGAAATCCTGTGCGACAACGCGCCCAAGGCTCTCACCTTCCTGGAAGACCTGGGCATGAGCTGGAAGCCCCAGATCACCACCGCCGTGGGCGCTACCTGGTCCCGCTCTCACCAGCCGGCCAACGTGTTCGGCGGTGCGGGCAGCGACTTCGTCCTGCCCCAGTACGAATTCGTCAAGGCAAACGGCGGCGTAGTGGCCCTGGAGCATAAGGCCGAGGAACTGATGGTGGAAGATGGCCGGGTGGTGGGCGTCAAGGGCGTCGCCAGCAACGGCACCCCCTTCGAGTTCCGGGCCAACAAGAGCGTAATCCTGGCCACCGGCGGTTTCTCCGCCAATGTGGAGATGCGCATGAAGTACAACAAGTTCTGGGCCAACCTGGATGAAACCGTGCCCACCTCCAATCAGCCCTGCGCCACCGGAGACGGCATCACCATGGCCGAGGCCATTGGTGCCAACCTGTACGGCATGGAATGGATTCAAATGGTGCCCGCCGGGGACGCCAGTCTGAACGCCTCCATCGCCAACGAAATGTACATCAATGCCGATGGCAACCGCTTCATCGCCGAGGACGAGCGGCGGGACGTGCTGTCCGGCGCCATTCTGGCCCAGCCCGGCAGCTTCTGCTGGAAGGTGTCCAGCGCCTATCAGGCCTGGGATATCCAGGGCGGCTACGATTATAAGGGCAATCCCATCGAGTCCCTTGTGGCCAACGGCAAGGCGGTAGTGGGCGATACCTTAGACGAACTGGCCCAAGCCATGGGTGTCAACGCGGACAACCTCAAGGCGGCCGCCCTGGCCTTCGACAAAGCGGTTGCCGGCGAAGAACCCGACGCCCTGGGGCGCAAGGTCTTCGAATACAAAATGGACAAAGGCCCCTACTACGCCACCAAGTCCTACGCCAAGGTACATCACACCATGGGCGGCGTGGAAATTAACACCGATTGCCAAGTGCTGGACACCCAGGGCAATGTGATTCCGGGGCTCTATGCCTGCGGCGAAGTCACCGGCGGCATCCATGGCTCCAACCGCCTGGGCGGCAACGCCATCGCGGATATCATCGTGTTTGGCCAAATTGCCGGCCAAAACGCCATGAAATAAGTTTTTGTGGTTAGGACAGGCCGCGCCAATTTCCCGGCGCGGCCGTTTTTCCTGCGGGAGGACCAGCATGATCATCGGCGAACAAGAAACCCCTCAGGCCAGGATTCATCGATACGCCCAGACCTGCGAGCTGCTCTTTGGACAGCCTATCGGCTATTATCAGCAGCAAATTGAGAAACAGTTTGTAGCCCCCATCGACTTTAGCCGGTACTATGTGATGATCACCGGGCTACCCAGGCAGGTCTACCGCCCTTTTTTCGGCATGGACGCCTTTGCCTATTCGTCCCATTTCAAGCAGGTAGAGGCCCAGATCGTGCAACTGCTGGAACGGCAGTCCGTGCGTTGTATGACCACCATGCTGCTGTACGATCACACCAAACGCTTTTGCATGATCTTTAATACGCCCCCATCGGTGTGCGCCATGGACGTAGCCCATACCGCCGCCTGCTGCTTCGACCAGCTCTATGCCCGGATATTCGATATGCGCCAAATTCCCTACCGCAACTATACGGCCCTATCCTCGGAAACCTGCGGCTACGAAAACCTTCCCCAGGTCTTTCAGCAAATCGACGCCCTGTCCCGCCAGCAGTTTTTCGACGGCCACACCAACATCATGACCCCAGCGCTGCTGGAGCAGCTGTGCCGGGATCTGGATAAAGGCCAGCTCCACGAGGACCTGGCCCACCTGCGCATCGCGCTGCGTTCCAAAAATGTGCCGGCTGTGGAAAAGGCACTGGACCAGGTGATGGGGCCGTTGGCCAGCGGACGGAACTTTTCCTATCTGGAAAAGGCGCTATACGCTATCCGCCTGTCGGCGGAGGGCCTATTGGCGGCCAGCGGACGGGAGCTTTGCGACCCGGAGGTTTTCGCCATCCAGCGCTATCCTACTTTCGCCCATCTGCGCCGGGGCATTACTCAAGAACTGCTCCACATCGTGGCCAGCCTGCCCGACGGCCCGGCCCTCAGCGCCCCCGTGCTGGAGGCCATGCGCTATATCCGCCGTCACTACGGGGAAGATATCTCCCTCTCCGACATTGCGAAGCATATCGATATGTCCACCAGTTGGCTGACCAAGCATTTCAACCGGGAATGCGGCATGAGCATTCCCGCCTACCTGCTGAACGTGCGCGTAGAACACGCCCAACGGCTGCTCCTTGACACCCATATGCTGGTCTTCGAGGTGGGCAACGCCGCCGGCTTTCGCAATCCCAGATATTTTGCCGCCGCGTTTAAAAAGGCCACAGGCATGACGCCTACGGCCTATCGGGACCAGGCTCATCAGTCCCCTTCCAAATCCTGGGACACGCCCTTCCTTCCCTGATTCTCCTCAATGTCCATACAGCCCCAATCCAACGGCGGGACCTTGGTTGAACCGGTCCTCCCAGCGGACAATCCCGACCCCTCCGAGACGGCCGGGCCCATAGACCCGGAACCCCATTCTCCGTTTCCCATGCGGCCTTATGCGTTTGCCCCAAGGAAAACGGCCCAGTTTGGCACCGCACGCCCAGTCAGCGTCTTTGCGGCAGGAGGCTTTCCGTCCTTTGCTTTATTTCGGCAATAGGGTCTTAAGCATTGCGGTTCCTGACCCTTGAATAGTTGCCGTACTCAACAATCCGTTCTCCGCCCTAAGCTACCCTCGCAGCAGGGCCAGTTTTTGCTTTTTGTGTTCGGCGCGGCGCACGACCCAGACCATCATCACCACCGTGACCACGTAGGGGGCCATGCTGGTCAGGTTGGAGGAGATGCCCACCGACTGGAGGCGCAGGCCCAGGGCGTCGATAAAGCCGAACAGCAGGGCGGCCAGGAATATTTTCGGCGGGTTGGACCGGCCGAAAATGCAGCAGGCCACCGCGATAAAGCCCCGGGAGGCGGACATGTTTTCGGTGAACATGGTGAGATAGCCCAGGGACAAATGGGCCCCCGCCAGGCCGGAAAACAGCCCGCACAGCAGCGAGGCTAGGTATTTCATCTTTTCCGGGCTGATGCCCGCCGCCCGCAGGGATTCCGGGTGTTCCCCCGCCGCCCGCATCCAAAAGCCCATGGGGGTCTTGTAGATGAACAGGTAGCACAGCGCCACCAGCGCCCAGCTGGCGTACACCAGCAAGGTGTTGCCCCCCAGCAGGGGGCCGATCAGGGGAATGCTGTCCAGCCAGGGCCAATTCAGCCGGGGCAGGCCGTAGATGGGCAGTTCCTGGGAGCCGGAGAAGGCCCCCGCCACCCCGAAGATGGTGCGCAGCAGGAACACGGTGAGGCCCCCGGCAAAGATGTTCAGCGCCACGCCGATGATGAATTCGTCCGACTTAAACTTGATCACCAGCACCCCGAAGAACAGCCCCAGCACCAGCCCCACCGCCAGGGCGGTCAACAGGCCCATGCCCCAGCTGCCCAGGAAGCAGCTGCCCAGCACCGCGAAGAAGGCGCCGCACAGCATCATGCCGTCCATGCCGATGTTCATGATGCCTACATGGTCGGTCATCATGATGCCCAGGGCTGCCAGCACCACCGGGGTAGTGGTGCGCAGGGTGTTTTGCAAAAGCCCGATATTGAAGATATCGCTCACGCGCCCGCCTCCTTCCCCGCCCGTTGGGCGGCCCGGCGGGCCCGGGTCCGCACTGCCCGGGCCTTGACCGCGGCGGTGATGCCGCTTTCCGCCGCCATGAAGAAGATGATGATGGATTGGACGATCAGCACGATTTCGCTGGGAATGCCGATCTGCTCCATCCCCGTGGCACCAATCTTCAGCACCCCGAAAAACAGGCTCATCAGGATGATGCCCACCGGGTCGTACCGCATGATCATGGCCACCAGCATCCCGTCGTAGTAAAATTCGTTGCTCACCGCCTCCACAAATCGCTTGTGGATGCCGAACACCTCGAACATGCCCACCAGGCCGCACACCGCGCCGGAGATCAGCATGCCCATCAGCATGAGCTTTCCGCTCTTCATGCCCATATAGCTGGCAAAGCGCTGGTTTTGCCCGGTCATCTTCATCTCGTACCCGGCGCTGGTGCGCTTCATCAGGTACCAGATGCCCAGGGCGATGGCCGCCGACAGGAAGATGCTGGTGGTCAAGTTGGACAGGCGCACCACCTTGGCGAAGGCGAAGTCCGCGCCGATCTTCACCGTGCCCGCAGAGATGCCCCGCTCCGTGGTCTTCAGGGGCCCGTTGATCAGGTACTTGCAGAAGTAGATGGCCGCCGAATTGAGCATGATGGTGGTAATCACCTCGTTCACCTTCAGCCGCACCTTGAGCCAGGCGGGCAGCAGGGCGTACAGCCCCCCTGCGGCCATGGCGGCCAGCAGGGCCAGGGGCACCACCAGCCAGGCGGGCCAATCGGTGAGGTAGCCGCCCACGATGGCGCTGGCCATGGCGCCCAGGTACAGCTGGCCCTCGCCCCCCACGTTGAAGATGCCCGCCTGGGCGGCCACCGCCATGGCCAGGCCGGTAAGGCACAGGGTGGCGGACTTGGCCAGGGTATCGCCCAGGGCCCGGGGCGAGCTCAGGGCGCCCCGGAACATGGCGCCGTAGCCCTCCAGGGGATGGTGGCCGCACAGGGCCATAATCAGCGCCCCCACCAACAGGGCGGCGGCCACGCTCACCCCCAGGGAGATCAGGTATTCCCCGTTCAGCTTTTTGCGGAAGGGGAAGGAAAAGATGTGCTTGAGCTCCTTCACGCCATCGCCTCCTCGTCCTGACGGCCCCCGGTCATATAATAGCCGATGTCCTCCTTGCTGATGGAGCCGGCGGAAAACTGGCCGGTGATTTTGCCCTCGTACAGGGTGATAATCCGGTCGGACAGGCGGATCACCTCGTCCAAATCGGCGCTCACCAGCAGGATGGCGCAGCCGCTGTCCCGCTTTTCCAGGATGGAACGGTGGATGAACTCGATGGCCCCGATGTCCACCCCACGGGTGGGCTGGGCTACCACCAGGCACCGTGCTTCAAAGGAAAATTCCCGGGCGATGACCACCTTTTGCATATTGCCCCCGGATAGGGACCCGGCGCTCACCTCCACCCCCGGCGCCCGGATGTCGAACTTTTCAAACAGCTTGCGGGCGTAATCCCGGATAGCGCCCCTTTTCATGTGGACGCCTCGGGCGGCGAAGGCCCGCTGCCGCTGCCGCCCGGCGATCAGGTTTTCCCACACCGCGGCCTGGCGGGACACTCCGGTGCGCAGCCGGTCCTCGGGCACGTGGCTCAGGCCCAGCGCCCGCACCGCCCCCGGGTCCATGCCGTTGATCCGCTTGCCCTCCACCAGCACCTGGCCGCCCCGAATGGGACGCATGCCGCAGATGGCCTCCACCAGCTCGCTCTGGCCGTTGCCCTCAATGGCGGCGATGCCCACGATCTCCCCCTGATGCACCGAAAAGCTGAGCCCGTTCACCGCGCCCAGGCCCCGGTCGGACAGCACCTGGAGGCTTTCCACCCGGATGGCCTCCTCCCCTGCCTGGGCCCGGCGGCTCAGCTGGCTGAACAGCACTTCCCGGCCCACCATCATGCTGGCCAGCATCTTTTCGTCCACCTGGCTGGTGGGCCGCACGCCCACCAGTTTGCCGCCCCGCATCACCCCTACCCGGTCCGAAATGGCCATTACTTCGTACAGCTTGTGGGTGATGATGATCACCGTCATGCCCTTTTCCCGCACCACCCGGCGAATGACGCAGAACAGCTCGTCGGTCTCCTGGGGGGTGAGCACGGCGGTGGGCTCGTCCAGGATGAGCACGTCGGCGCCCCGGCCCAATGTTTTTAGAATCTCCACCCGCTGCTGAAGCCCTACGGACAGTTCCTCTACCGGGGCGTCCGGGTCGATGGCCAGGCCGAACTCCCGGCTCAGCTGCTCCACTCGGGCCCGGGCTGCCTTAAAATCGTAGAACAGGCCCCGGCGGCGGGGCTCACAGCTGAGCATTATATTCTGGGCCACGGTGAAGGAAGGCACCAGTTTAAAGTGCTGGTGCACCATGCCCACCCCCATGGCGATGGCCTGGGCCGGACTATGCCGCCCCACCGCCCGGCCCTTGATGTACACCTGGCCGCTGGTGGGCTGGTGCAGGCCGTAAAGGATGTTCATCAAGGTGGACTTGCCCGCCCCGTTTTCCCCCACCAGGGCGAATACCTCTCCCGGCTGGATGTCCAGCGTCACATCGTCGTTGGCCAGCACTCCGGGAAACTGCATGGATACGCGGTCAAACCGGACGATAGGCTCCTGCTGGGTCATGACTTTTCCTCCTTCTCGCCCAAAGGGGGATTGCCGCGCCTTTCCGCGCGGCAATCCCCCTGTCCGGTTGCTGTCAGTCCTCAAATACGCTGGGCACCTGGATGGCTCCGGAGATGATGTCCTGCTTGATGGCCTCCACCTCGGCCTTCAGCTCGTCGGACACCTGCTGGGGCATGGTATCGTCGCCGTAGGCCACGTCGATGAATCCGGTGGCCATGTCCGCCTCCCAAATGGTGCCGCCGGCAAACTCGCCCTCCAGCAGCAGCGCACTCACCGCCGACTGGATGGACTTGCCCACTTCCTTCACCATGGAGCACACGATCACCTGGGGATTGATGTACTTCTGGTCGCTGTCCACGCCGATGGCGTAGTTGCCGGTTTCCTCCGCCGCCTCAAACACGCCCTCGCCGGTACGGCTGGCGATCTGGAACACCACGTCGCAGCCCATATCGTACAGCGCCAGGGCGTTCTCCTTGCCCTTGGCCGGATCGTCGTAGGTGCCGGCGTACTGGCGCAGGCACTGGATCTGGGGATTGGCGTACTGGGCTCCCGCCTCATAGCCCACGATGAAGTCGTTGATGGTGTCGGCATCCTCGCCGCCCACCGCGCCGATCTTGCCGGTCTGGCTCAGCTTGGCGGCGATGTAGCCCACCAGGAAAGAGCCCTCGTTCTGGGCGTAGGTGATGGACAGCAGATTGTCCCCCACCCCGTCCAGGCCGTTGTCGATGAAAATGAACTTGGTTTCGGGCATCTGGGGCACGTACTCGGTGAGGGCGTCCCAGAACTCCCAGCCCACCGCCACCACCACGTCGTTCTGCTCGGCGGCGCTGATCAAATTGGTGGTGAACATGGACGCATCGTTTTTGCACTCGATGACGCTGCCGGAAATCTGATCGGGATACTCGGCCAGCAGCGCCTGGAGGCCCGCGTTGGCCGAATCATAGAAGGAGCGGTCGCCCAAACTGCCCGACAGCACCACCGCCACCCGCAGCGCCGCCTCTTGCGCCAATCCGGGCACGGCCAAAGCCAGCAACAGGGTCAGGGCCAACAAAACGGCTAACAGTTTCTTCATGGAATCCAATCCTCCTCGTTCCCTTTTCTGTGATCCTCTTTTCGGGCTCCAACCCGAGTTTCCCCTGCCTACACCGGGGCTCCTCTGCCCCCAAGTCTTTTCCGCCGGTTCCACATTCCGCGGTCCATACCCGGAACACGATCCGCCCCTGCGCCTTTCCATTCCTCGGGCCGTGCTCGGGGTCATCCCCCTCGTGAGCCCAGGGTTCCCGGGTTCTTTGGCCCTCAAGCCATGTTCAGGGCGATTTCGATCATTCGCCCCAAAGCGGTCTGCCGTTCTTCGGGGGTTGCCGACTGGCCGGTATAGGGGTTGTCCACCACGGTGACCAGGCACAGGGCCCCTTTGCCCGCCCGCATGGCCTCCAGGTATAGCCCCGCCGCCTCCATCTCCGCCGCCAGCACGTGCATGTTGCGCATCACCGGGTTGTAGTCGATTTGATCGTCGTACAGGGTGTCGGAGGTGTACAACGGGCCCACCTTCAGGGGATAGCCCAGGGCCTGAGCGGCATGGCGGGCCTTCAGCAGCAGGTCGAAGCTGGCGGTTGGGGCCAATGTGTAGGGAAAACCGAAGTGGGCGGCGTAGTTGGAATCGGTGCTGGCGGAGATGCCCGCCACCACGTCCATCATGGCCAGATCCGGGTCGATGGCTCCGGCGGTGCCGATGCGGATGATATTCTCCACGCCGTATACATTATATAATTCGTGGGCGTAAATTGCAATAGCGGGAATTCCCATGCCGCTGGCCATCACCGACACCCTTTTTCCCTTGTAGCTTCCGGTGTACCCCTGAACGCCCCGCACGTCGTTCATCAATTTGGCCCCGTCCAGGTAGTTCTCGGCGATGAACCGGCTGCGCTTGGGGTCGCCGGGCATGAGCACAGTCCGGGCGAAATCGCCGGGCATGGCCTGGTTGTGCCAGGTGGGGGCTTTGTGAATGGGCATCTGCTTTCACCTCTTGCTTTCCCGGCCCGAAGGCCGTAAAATAGATGGGGAACGGTATTCTCATACAACTCGAGCCCAAGGAGGAACGCCCATGTCCTTGCTCATCGTGGACGCCTGCCCCAGAGGAGAGGGCCTATCCCGTACCCTAAAACTGCTGGACGCCTTTTTGCAGGGATATCAAGGGGAGCGCCAACTGCTGCGCCTGGCCGGTTGCTCCCTAATCCCTTACGACGGGGCCATGGTGGAGCGGCGAGAAGCGCTGATCCAGGCCGGGCGCACCCAGGATCCCATGTTTGACCTGGCCCGTCAATTCGCCCAGGCCGATCAAATCCTGATAGCCGCTCCCTACTGGGACCTGTCCTTTCCCTCGGCGCTCAAGGTGTATATCGAGCACATCTTCGCCCGCACCATTACCTTCATGTACGATGACAGCGGCCCCGTGGGCCTGTGCGGGGCCCGGCGCATGGGCCTGCTCACCACCGCCGGCAGCCCCATCCCCAAGGGCCTCAACCTGGGCGGAAGCTACCTGCGGGCGGTGGGAAACATGCTGGGCATTCCGGCATTCCACCAGGTCACCGCTCAGGGGCTGGACATTGAGGGGGCGCCCGTAGAGGCCATCCTGGCGTCCGCCTGCCGCCGGGCCCGGAAATTGGGCCGGACCTTCTCCAGCTGACCGGGCGCGGGGCGGTGCGCCCTCTGCCGCCATCCGCCGAGGCCCGCAACGCTATTTTAACACATGCCCGGGCTCGGGTCAATCCCGGGCCCGGGCTGCGCCCTTGGGCGAAATTCCCGCCCCGCCCCTTGCATCGGCCCGCCGGTTGTGCTACCATGATACAGAACACAGCCCCGCCTTCCGTTAATCCCGACGGGGCTCCCAGGGCCGCCCGGCCCCAACCGCCCCCCAGCCGGCCCGCTTTGCGGGCCGGCTGGGGGCGGTTGGGGCCGGGCATTC
>DVHZ01000015.1 GCA_018711685.1 Candidatus Excrementavichristensenella intestinipullorum
GCCAAAGAGCGGTACACCTCCGCCAAAAAATCCATGTGGCCGGGCGTATCCACAATGTTGACTTTACATCTGTGCCACTGGAAGGAAGTGACTGCCGCTTGAATGGTAATCCCACGCTGCCGCTCCAAAAGCATGGTGTCCGTCCTCGTTGTCCCTTTTTCGACGCTCCCCGGTTCTGAAATGGCTCCGCTGGCATATAGCAGGCTCTCCGTCAAGGTCGTCTTTCCAGCGTCTACATGGGCAAGAATTCCAATATTGATTATTTTCATGTGATTGTCCTCCCTTTACAGCCCCAAAGGGCATAAAAATCCCCAGCGGCAAATACTTTTACCGCTGGGGATCATGACTTCGGATACATGGAAACGCATTCAGCTAACATGAGCCGTTATCCGTCACGATATTTGATAAAAAGGCAAAAGCATTCTTAAATTGGGTACAAAAACCAAGCCCCTGCAAGGGGCAATTATTTTTGTGCCCATTATCAAATTTTATTTAAGAATACCTTGCCGCATGTTGAATAGACTCCTCAAATCAGGATGACAGCAGTATAGCATAGTACACTCTAAAATGCAAGAAGTTTTTACCCGCTGTCCCAAATAAATCAGGAGGGCATTCACCGGGACACCCTTCGATTTGGGGCCTCATGCGCAAATAATTTCTGTGTCCACGATTTCCGCCGCACACGCCCGGATAGCGGTAGGTGATGTCGATACTTTCATGTCCCACCCGGTCAGCGATTGCCAGGGCGGTGAAGCCCATGTCAATCAGCAGGGAAATGTGGCTGTGTCGGAGGTCGTGAATCCTGATCCGCTTGACCCCCGCCTCTTTCGCTCCCCTGTCCATCTCCCGGTGAAGGTAGGATTTCGTCACGGGGAAAATGCGGTCTGTCGGCTTTGCGGCATACAGGCTCTTGATGTAGTCCTCCATTTCTTCACAGAGGAAAGCGGGCATTTGAATGACCCTGTTGCTCTTGGCGGTCTTGGGGTCGGTGACTACATCCTGGCCCTTGATACGCTGATAGGATTTTGAGATGGAAACCGTCTGCTTCTCAAAGTCGAAGTCCCCAGGGGTGAGGGCCAGCAATTCCCCCTCCCGGATACCGCACCAGTAGAGCATTTCAAAGGTATAGTACTATGTTCCTTGGAGAAAAGAAAAATAGGACAAGCAAAGCCGCCCTGCTGAATTTGTCGTTCAGCAGGGCGGCTTGCTTGCCCTTTGCAATCATTCTCTTGTGTACCGGGTTGACACGAATAGTATCAATCCAGTATCACAAGGCAGATTGACAGGTCAAAAACCCTGTATTCATGCGGGTTTGAGCCGTTTTGACGGTCATTCCCACTCGATGGTTCCCGGGGGCTTGGAGGTGATGTCGTAGACCACGCGGTTGACGCCGGGGACTTCGGCGATGATGCGGGAGCAGCACTTTTTCAGCACCGGGTAGGGGATTTCCGCCGCTTCCACGGTCATGGCGTCGTCGCTGGTCACCGCCCGCAGGGCCACGCAGCCGGCGTAGGTGCGGCCGTCTCCCATTACGCCTACGGTATTCACCCCGGTGAGCACCGCGAAGGACTGCCAGATCTTTTCCGAAAGCCCCGCCTTCTCCAGCTCTTCCAGGTAGATGGCGTCGCAGCGGCGCAGGATGTCCAGTTTCTCCCGGGTCAGCTGGCCGATGCACCGCACCGCCAGGCCCGGCCCCGGGAAGGGCTGTCGCCACACCATGGCCCGGGGAATGCCCAGCCGTTCCCCCACCGCCCGCACTTCATCCTTGAATAATCCGGCCAGGGGCTCCACGATGCGGTCCCGGCTGAACAGGCTGTCCTTGGGCAGCCCGCCCACGTTGTGGTGGCTCTTGATGGTGGCCGAGCCGTTCATGCCGCTCTCGATGCGGTCCGGGTAGATGGTGCCCTGGAGCAGGTAGGCCGCCCCGGTCTTGCGGGCCTCCTCCTCGAACACCCGCACGAACAGCTCGCCGATGATCTTGCGCTTGCGCTCCGGCTCGGTCACCCCCGCCAGGGCGTCCAGAAAGCGCTGGGAGGCGTCCACGTGAATCACGTTGAGGCCCAGGTTTTTATGGTAGGTGTCCATCACCTGCCGGGCCTCGTCCTGGCGCAGCAGGCCGTGGTCTACGAACACGCAGGTGAGCTGGCCCTTGTCCAGCGCCCGGTCCGCCAGCACGCAGGCCACCGAGGAATCCACGCCCCCGGACAGCCCGGCCACCACCTTGCCGCCGCCCACCTGGGCGCGGATGGCCGCCAGCATGGCCTGGATCTGGTCCTGGGCCCGGTAGCCGCCCCGGCAGCCGCATACCCCAAAGACAAAATTGCTCAGCACCTGCCGCCCGTACTGGGTGTGGTTCACCTCCGGGTGGAACTGCACGCCGTACAGCCCCCTTTCCGGGCAGGAGAAGGCCGCCGCCGGGCAGGCCCGGGTGAAGGCGTCCACCTGAAAGCCCTGGGGCGGGCGGGACACATAGTCGGTATGGTTCATGAACACCACCGACTGTTGGGGAATGCCCTGAAATAAAACGCCGCCCCGATGGGTCAATTCGGTATGGCCGTATTCGCTCACCGCCGCCCGCTCCACCTGGCCGCCCATCAGGAAATTGATCAGCTGCATTCCGTAGCAGATGCCCAGCACCGGAACCCCCATGCTCTCCAGCGCCCCCGCTTCCAGCCGGGGCGACTGGGGGTCGTACACGCTGTTGGGTCCGCCGGTGAGGATGACCCCCTTGAGGTCCGCCTCCCGCCACTGGTCCGCCGGCCGGTTCCAGGGCAGGATCTCGCAATACACCCCCAGCTCCCGCACCCGGCGGGCGATGAGCTGGTTGTACTGGCCGCCGAAGTCCAATATGATGATCTTCTCCCCCATAGCCGCCTCCTATTGCCCGGACCGGCTTTGCCGGTCCGCATAGTCCAGCGCCGCCCGAACCAGCCCGGCAAACAGGGGATGGGGCCGGTTGGGCCGCGATTTGAATTCGGGGTGGAACTGCACCCCCACGAACCAGGGATGGCCGTCCAGCTCCACCGCTTCCACCAGGTTTCGCTCCGGGTTGCGCCCCGCCGCCCGCAGCCCCGCCTCCCGGAGCCTGTCCAGGTAGCGGTTGTTGAACTCGTAGCGGTGGCGGTGGCGCTCCACGATGTCCGCCTGAGGGTACAGCGACCCTATCAGGCTGCCCGCCTCCAGCCTGCACCCGTAGCCGCCCAGGCGCATGGTGCCCCCGGTCTGCTGCAGGCCCTCCTGGTCCTCCATCAGGTGGATCACCGGATAGGGGGTATTGGGGTCGAACTCGGTGGAGTTGGCCCCCTCCATGCCGGCCACGTGGCGGGCGAACTCGATCACCGCCATCTGCATGCCCAGACAGATGCCCAGGTAGGGCACGCCCCGCTCCCGGGCATAGCGGGCCGCCTCCAGCATCCCCTCGGTGCCCCTGCCGCCGAAACCGCCAGGCACCAGGATGCCCTGAACATCTCCCAACCGGGCCGCCGCCTGCTCCGGCTCCACCAGATCGTCGGACGCCACCCACTGGATGCGCACCCGGGCGCGGTGGGCGATGCCGCCGTGGCTGAGGGCCTCCACCACCGACAGGTAGGCGTCGTGAAGCTGAATGTACTTGCCCACCAGGGCGATGGTCACCTGCCTTTGGGGGTTCTGGAAGCGCTCCACCATCTCCTCCCAATCGGCCAAATCGGGCCGGCGTTCTGGCAGGCCCAGCAGGGCGCACACCTTGTCCGCGAACCGCTCCTTCTCCAGCATCAGGGGCACCTGATACAGGCTGGGGGCGTCCAGGTTCTGGATGATGCAGTGAGGGGGCACATTGCAGAACAGGGCCAGCTTATTGCGCATGTCCTGGGGGATGGGGTAGTCGCTGCGGCAAACCAGCATCCCCGGCTGGATACCCATGCCCTGCAGCTCCTTCACAGAGTGCTGGGTGGGCTTAGTCTTTAGTTCCTGGCTGCTCTTTAAGTAGGGAATCAGGGTGACATGAATAAAGAGCCGGTCCTCCGGGGCCACCTCCCACTGGAACTGGCGGATGGCCTCGATGAAGGACTGGCCCTCGATGTCGCCTACGGTGCCGCCGATCTCGGTGATGACTACGTCCACGCCCTGGGCGACCCTGCGAA
Organism: Candidatus Excrementavichristensenella intestinipullorum; assembly: GCA_018711685.1. Taxonomy (GTDB): domain Bacteria; phylum Bacillota; class Clostridia; order Christensenellales; family Aristaeellaceae; genus Excrementavichristensenella; species Excrementavichristensenella intestinipullorum. Next base: position 4,122 of record DVHZ01000015.1, read on the forward strand.
TCTTTTGCTTGATCTCGTCGGTGATATGGGGGATAATCTGCACCGTGCCCCCCTGGTATCCGCCGGCGCGCTCCCGCTTGAGCACCGAGAAGTATACCTGGCCCGAGGTGACGGAGCTAAAGCGGGTCAGGTTTTCATCCACGAACCGCTCGTAGTGTCCCAAGTCCAGGTCGGTTTCGGCTCCGTCCTCGGTGACGAACACCTCGCCGTGCTGGTAGGGATTCATGGTGCCTGGGTCCACGTTCAGGTAGGGGTCGAACTTCTGGATGGCCACCCGGTAGCCTCTGGCCTTGAGCAGCCGTCCCAGGGAGGCCGCCGTGATGCCCTTGCCCAGGGAGGAGGCCACGCCGCCGGTGATGAACACGTATTTTGTGGACACGCCGATTCCCCCTTTTTGAAAAAATACCCACCTATGATACTCGCATGGCCCCTCCCTTTCAAGGGGGAAACCGCCCCGCCAGGGTTAATTTTATGGGTGCAAACCGTATGCTCCGGCCCGTGCCCGCCCGGCCCCCGCCCCCCGGCCTGCGGCC
>DVHZ01000119.1 GCA_018711685.1 Candidatus Excrementavichristensenella intestinipullorum
GGGGCGAAGCGAAGCTTCGCCCCCTGCCCCTTGGGGCCCCCCTATTGGTCCCGCTCCGGCTCCTGCCAGGGCAGGTAAAATTCCTCAAAACGCACCGGCTCCGCCCGGCCCAGCGTGGCGGCCGTCAGCCCGTCTATGACGGCTTGCTCATCCTGCTGCCGCACCACCAGGGTCAACGTCACCTTCTCCGCGAAGGTCTTATCCTCCACCCGGACCGGCTGGTCCTTCAGGTAGTGCTCGGCCCGGCCCAGCAGGCTGTAGTCCAGGTCCACCAGGTATCGGGCCGTAGGGTACATCGTTCCCACGCCCGCGCCCCGCAGGGCCGCCGCAGCGCCCTGGGTATAGGCCCGCACCAGGCCGCCCGCCCCCAGTAGAATGCCCCCGAAATACCGCGTCACCACCACGGCGCAGTCGGTGACCTTCTGGGCCTTGAGCACCTCCATCATGGGCAGGCCCGCAGTGCCGCCGGGCTCGCCGTCGTCGCTGTAGCGCATGATGCCAAAGTTGCGGCCCACCACGTAGGCATAGCAGTTGTGGGTGGCGTCATGGTGCTTTTCCCGAATGGCGCGGATGAAGGCCAGGGCCTCCTCCTCGCTTTGCACCGGCGCGCCCTGGCCGATGAAGCGGGACTTGTTGATGACGAAGCTCTCCTCGCCCCGCTTCATCAGGGTTTTATAGGGCGCCGGGTTCACCGCTTCAGCACCAGCAGGCAGTATTTTTTCTTGCCCGCCCGCAGCAGCAGCCCTTCGCCCTCCAACTGCTGGGCGTTCACCCGGGCGTCCACGTCCTCCACCTTCTGGTCCCCCAGATACAGGGTGGTGCGCCGGGCTTCGCCCTTGGACTTGCACAGCCCACCCAGCACGGCCAAGCCGCACAACCGGTTATCCTCCTCCAACTGGGCCGGGGTGATCTCCACCTTGGGCACCGAGCCCGCCGCGCCGCCGCCGGAGAACAGCGCCTCCGCAGCCTCCCTCGCCTGGTCTGCTTCCTGCTGGCCGTGGATCAGCCGGGTGACCTCGTAGGCCAGCACCCGCTTGGCCTCGTTGATAGCCGAATCCTTCAAGGCGCCCAGCCGCCTGACCTCCTCCATGGGCAGGAAGGTGAGCAGGGCCAGGCACTTTTCCACGTCTGCGTCGTCCACGTTGCGCCAGTACTGGTAGAACTCGTAGGGGCTGGTACGGTTGGGGTCCAGCCACAGGGCGCCCTTTTCGGTCTTGCCCATCTTCCTGCCGTCGTGGGTGAGCAGCAGTTTAAAGGTGAGGGCGAAAGCACTCTTGCGCTCCTTGCGCCGGATCAAATCCGCGCCGGAGAGCATATTGCTCCACTGGTCGTCCCCGCCTGTCTGCAGCGTGCAGCCGTAGCGCTTGAACAGCTCCAGGAAATCGTAGGACTGCATCAGCATGTAGTTGAACTCCAGGAAGGTGAGGCCCTTCTCCAAGCGCTGCTTGTAGCACTCGGCGGTGAGCATCCGGTTCACCGAGAACAGAGCCCCCACGTCCCGCAGGAAATCGATATAGTTGAGGGTGCGCAGCCAGTCGGCGTTGTTGACGATCATGGCGCAGTTGGGCTTTTCGGGATCAAAGTCCAGAAAGCGCCCCATCTGCCTTTTGATGCAGGCCACGTTGTGGTCGATGGTTTCCACGCTCATCATCTTGCGCATGTCGGTCTTGCCCGAGGGGTCTCCGATCATGGCGGTGCCGCCCCCCATGAGTGCGATGGGCCGGTGCCCCGCCCGCTGCAGATGGGCCATGGCCATGATGGGGATATAGTGGCCGATGTGCAGGCTGTCGGCGGTGGGGTCAAAGCCGGTGTAAAAGGTGATGGGCTCCCCCGAGGCGAAAGCCTTTTCCAACTCGTCCTCGTAGGTGATCTGGGCCACAAAGCCCCGCTCCCGCAAGATATCCAAGGCGCTCTTCATCTGTCTTCCTCCTCGTTTATGTGGTAAGCAGCCTGTTTAGTTTCCGCTCTTCTCCTCTATCAACGCCTTCAGGGCGTCCATGCCCTGGTCGATCTGCTCCAGGGAGCTGTTGGAGAAGTTGAGGCGCAGCGTGTTGTGATGGCCGCCCTCGCAATAGAAGTGGGTGCCCGGCACATAGGCCACATTGCGCTGCACCGCCTCCTGGAACATGGCTGTGGCGTCCACGTCCTTCAGTTCCGCCCACACGAACAACCCGCCCTGGGGCCTGGTGAATACGGTGCCCGCCGGCCACTGGGCCAGCTTTTCCAGCATCTTATCCAGCTGAGCCTTGTAGTCCCGGCAGATGCGCTTCAGGTGCCCGAGCATGAGCCCGTTGCGCAGGTAGGCGTCCACGATGGCCTGGTTCAGCAGCGGCGAGTGTACGTCCACCGATTGCTTGCCGATGACCAGCTTGCGCATGATGGCCTGGTTGTCGGTGGCCGCGTAGCCCACCCGCAGTCCGGGAGACACCAGCTTGGAGAAGGAGCCCAGGTATACCACCCAGCCCTCCTTGTCGAAGGACTTGATGGCGGGCAAGGGCTCCCCGGTGAAGCGCACGTCACGGTAGGGATCGTCTTCCGCCAGCACCACCCCGTACTTGGCCGCCAGGGCGCACAGCTGCTCCCGCCGCTCCAGGGGTAGCGTCCTGCCCGTGGGGTTCTGGAAGGTGGGAATGATGTACATGAGCTTGGGGCCCAGCTCCTTCATCAGCGCCTCGGCCTCCTCAGGAATCACCCCCTCCTCGTCGCTGGGCAGGGGCACCAGCTTGACCCCATAGGTCAAAAGCGCCTGGAGCGCTCCCAGGAAGGTGGGGCTCTCCACCAGCACCACGTCGCCCGGGTTGCAGGTGGCCTTTACCAGCAGATCCAACGCCTGGCCTGAACCCTGGGTGGGCAGAATCTGATCCGGGGTCATGTGAAGGCCGCAGGGTTCGATGAACTGGGCCACCGATTCCTTCAGGGGCTTAAACCCCTCGGTGGCGCCATATTGCAGCAGCACCCAACCGTACTGGGTCAGCGCCTGGCTGGACAGTTGGGCGATCACCTCGGGCTCCAGGGCGGATACCGCCGGGTTGCCTCCCGCAAAGGAAATCATGCCCGGCTTGCCCAGCAAGTGGAAGATGGCCCGAATTGCGCTGCCTGTCAGTGGCCTCATGTGATCGGACAACATGCTCTCTGTATACTGCATCCATACCCCTCCTCAAAAAATAAGCGCCCTCCTGCCCATCGGGCGGGAAGGCGGACCTACCGCTGTACCACTTCCGTTCGCCGGGACAGCAAACGCCATCCGGCCTTGGGGCGCGTTCACGGGCGCAAACCGGGAGGGGCTACTGCCACTTCGCCCCCCCGCTCCGGGATGTATAGACCGGCCCCGCCTCCCCCTTCCACCAACCGGGGGTTCTCTGGACGCGCCGCATCCGGCCCTTTCTTCCCTTCATCGCGTTTAGGGGGAGTATAGCACAGCGGCGGCGCTTTTGTCAAGGGCGGGATGATAAAGTCCCTTCCATCGGGAAACCCGCCGGAACAGGCCCTCCCCCGGCGATCCCTCGCCGGGGGAGGATGGGGGCCGGGGGGCAAAGCCCCCCGGCCCCCCTGCCTCGGGGGGCAAAGCCCCCCGGACCCCCTACGGGCCGTCCTGCCGTCCAAGGGCCTTTCCCTGCCCCCGGGCGGCCGGAAGCGGGGGTGCGCAAGGGCCCGGGGGACGCGCCCCCGGGCCCTCCGCCGCCGGAAGCGGCGATTCCATCCCGCAGCTTACGCGGCCTGGTCCTGCTCCGCCAGCACGAAGGCGGCGGCGCTGGAGCCGGCGATACGGCCGAACACCACGATGTCGGCCACCGCGTTGCCGCCCAGGCGGTTGGCGCCGTGGATGCCGCCGGTGACTTCGCCTGCGGCGAACAGGCCGGGAATGGCCTGACCCTCGGTGCTGATCACCTGGGCCTGGGTGTCGATCTTCAGGCCGCCCATGGTATGATGGATACCGGGGGCGATTTTAATGGCATAGAAGGGGGCGGTATCCAGGGGCTGGGCGAAGGAGGTGCGCCCGAACTGGGCGTCCTCGCCTGCGGCCACCGCCGCGTTCCAATCGTTCATGGTCTGGGCGAAGGCTTCCGCGTCCATATCCAGGGCCTGGGCCAGGGCCTCATAGGTATCGCCCTGGACGGTATAGCCGCTGTTGATGTAGCCGGCGATGACGCTGGAGGCGTCCACCATCTTCTGGTCGATGATCAGGTAGGCGTAGGAGCCGGTCTGGGCGATTTCCGCCGCGGATACCACGTCCCGGGTGCCCACTTCGTCGATGAAGCGCAGGCCCTCCTGGTTCACCAGGATGGCGCCGTCGCCCCGCAGGCCCTCGGTGATCAGGGCGCTGGTGGCCTGCTCTACGGTGGGATGGATCTGGATCTGCTCCATGTCCACGGTGGCCGCGCCTACCGCCTGGCCCATGGCGATGCCGTCGCCAGTGGCGCCGGGGGCGTTGGTGGTGACGAAGCCGGCCAGGTCGGGCTTATAGCTGGCCACCATCTCCAGGTTGGCGCCGAAGCCGCCGGTAGCCAGCACCACGGCGGGAGCGGACACGGTGAACTCGCCCCCCGCGTTCTTGGCCTTCACGCCCTGCACCGCGCCGTTGTCCATGAGGATTTCGGTGGCCTGGGTCTCCAACATCAGGGTGATCTGCGGGGTCTCCTGGACCCGCTGGGTGAAGATGGGCACCAGGTAGCTGCCCACGGAGATGGTCTTGCCTTCCTCGTTCACCGGGCGGTGGATGCGCTTCACCGACGCGCCGCCAAAGGAGCCCACGCTGGTCAGGTCGGCGCCGATGGTGTGCAGCCAGGCGATGCCGTCCGCCGCCTGCTCCGCCAAAGCGGACACCAGGGCCGGGTCGTTCAGGTTCTTGCCGCCCACCAGGGTATCCAGCTCAAACAGCTCCACGCTGTCGAAGTAGCCCTCCGGCGCGGCCTGATAATCGGCGTACTGCTGCTCCACCGTCTGGATGAGCTGGGCCAGTTCCTGGCCGTAGTCCGCCTTGGCGCTCTCCAGGGTCTTCTCCACGCCGGCGCTCTCGGTAAACTCCATCACCGCCTGCTCCGGCGTGCCCGCCGCGTTCATGCCGCCGGTGGAGCGCACGGTGTTGCCGCCGGTGGCGCCCATCTTCTCCAACAGCACCACGCTCTGGGCGCCATCCTCAACCGCCTGCAGCGCCGCCACCATGCCTGCGCCGCCAGCGCCCACGATGACCACGTCGCAGCTCATGTCTTCCGTCGCCTGGACGGCGGTATCCACCGGGCCCATGTAGTCCTCCACGTTCAGCCCCGCCGCCTCAATGGCCTGGGTCACCGCCGCGATGACCGCCTTGGAGGAATTGGTGGCCCCCGCCACCGTGTCCACCGCCACGCTCTGGCTCGCCACCATCTCGTCGATCAGCCGCGCAATGGCCACGTCACCCAGCCCGGCGGTTTCGCTGTGCTGGGCCTCGATGGACGCGATCTGGTTTCCCTCGAAGTACACGCTGACCGTCACTTCGCCGTTGTTGCCCATGGCGGAGCCGGTATACGCCTCTTGAGCCATGGCCGTTCCGGCCAGCATGGTCAGAACCATTACCAGCGCCAGCAGCAGCGATGTCGCCTTTCTCATGATCAAATCCCCCTCAATATATCGATAATGTGGGAATGATTTCCCGCACACAGTATAGCACATTCCCCTCCCCAGATACATTAATATTCTCTTAATTTCCTGCAAGAAATCGTGGCAAGCCCGGCCTGCCCTCAGGCGAGGCGGCGGGGAGAGGCCCTGTGGCCCATTTCTCAAGGCGGAGGCCAGGGGCCACTGGGGCGGGGAGCTTCGCTCCGTTTGCCGGGCGGGGCAAAGGAAGAGCCCCCGGCCAGGCGGCAAACCGCAAGGCCGGGGGCTCAGGGCTGGGGCCGGGGGCTAAAAGAGCTTTTCAAAGTTTTTGTATTCCTTGCGCAGGTGGTAGCCACAGGCCAGGTAGAAGGCGTGGGCGCCAGTACGCACCGTGCCGGTGACCACCCGCACGCCGTCGCACTTTTCCCATCGGGCCCAAGCCTCGGCCTCCTGGAGGAGGGCGCGGCCCATGCCCATGCCCTGGCAGGCCGGGTCCACGGCCAGGGAGACCACGTTCTTCTGGGGGGCGCGGTAGCAGGTTTCGTAGTCCGCGCCGTGAAGATAAGCGGTTACCTGGCCCTGCTGTTCCGCCACCCAGATGCGGTTCTGAGGCTTCTGAATGAGGCGGGCCACCCGGGCGCGGGTCTGATCCGGCACTACTTCATAGCCCAAGGAGCGATGGGTAAGCACGCTGATGGCTTCGCCGTCCTCGGGCAGGGCGGGGCGCACCACGAAGGGGCGCACGGTGGCCCAATAGCGCTGCACTACCCGGCCCTCCTGCTGGGTTTCCCCCTCGAAGGTGCCGCCACAGGCCATGATGGTGCGGCGGGATGCCTCGTTGTCCTTCTCGCAGGTGACCAGCGCCCGGCTCAGGTTCAGGGCGGGGCACACCCGGGTGAGGGCCAGGCGCAGCATTTCCTTGCCGTAGCCCCTGCGCCGCTGGCTAATGCGGATGGAATAGCCGATGTGGCCGCCGTACTGGAACAGGGCATCGGTGAGACGGTGGCGCACGTTCACCGTGCCCACCAGCATATCGTCCTCCTCTCGGATGCACAGCATGGTGGTAGCTGGAACCAGGCCGGGGCCCACGGTTTCCTCTTTCAGGTTGTCCGTCACCTGGCTGAGCCAATCGCCGTAGCGCTGGTATTGTCCCAAGTAGGCGGAGCCATTGATAATTTCATCGCCCTCGTTTAAAAATTCCTGCCGGTAGTCCATCACCCGGGCCTCGTCCTCAGGGCCGGGCGTCTTTAAATACAGCATTTTATTGTCCTCCTTGCTTTTATTCTCATTATACCACAGAAATGCGCATGGAACAAGTTGACAAACATCCTGCGCCGTTTTACAATTGCGGGGATAAGGAGTGTTTCGAGGGTGAAAGACTATCAAAGAGGTTTGAAAGACGGGGTGGCCATCGGCCTGGGATACTTGTCGGTGGCCTTTTCCTTTGGCATCAACGCGGTGTCCGGCGGGCTTACCGTGCTGCAGGCGCTGCTGATCTCCATGTGCAACGTGACCAGCGCCGGGCAGCTGGCCGGGCTGGACCTTATGGTGAAGCTGGCCCCCCTGGCGGAGATGGCCCTGGTGCAGCTGACCATCAACATCCGCTATTCCCTGATGTCCATCTCCCTGTCCCAGAAGCTGGCGCCGGAGGTGACCACGCCCCACCGGATGGCCATCGCCTTTGTGAACACGGACGAGGTGTTCGCGGTGGCCAGCGCCCAGCCGGGGCTGCTGGGCCGGGGATACCTGTACGGGCTGATCACCATGCCCTTTGCCGGGTGGGCCCTGGGCACCCTGCTGGGGGCGGCGGCGGGAGAAATATTGCCCGGCTTTCTCACCCGGGCCCTGGGCATTATGATCTACGCCATGTTCATCGCCATCGTGCTGCCCCCCGCCAAGAAGAGCAAGCCCATCCGGTTCGTGGCCCTAGCGGCGGGGGCGCTGAGCGTGTTATTCTATTATATGCCGGGCCTGCATCTGTCCAGCGGCCTGTCCATCATCGTGTGCGCGGTGGCGGCGGCGGCCTTGGGCGCTTGGCTGTTCCCGGTGCGGGAGGCGGAAGGCTGATGCCCTGGAGAACCTTTTTGACCTATCTGGCGGTTATGGCCGGGGTGACCTACCTTACGCGGATGGCGCCCCTGGCGCTGTTCCGCAGGCGGATACGCAACCGGTTTATCAAGTCCTTTCTGTGCTACGTGCCCTACGCGGTGCTCACCGCCATGACCTTGCCGGGCATCCTATATTCCACGGGCAGCGTGGCCAGCGCTGCGGCGGGCTTCGCCGTGGCGGCGTTGCTTTCCTGGAAGGAAAAATCGCTGCTGCTGGTGGCGGTGTGCGCCGCTTTGACGGTGGCGGCGGTGGGCGTCATTTTGGGGGTGAACCTATGAAGCGGTTGGCTGGATACCTGAAGGATTACCGGCTGGAGAGCCTGCTGGGCCCGCTGTTTAAGTTGATCGAGGCCGGGTTCGAGCTGTTGGTTCCCCTGGTGGTGGCCGCCATCATCGACCAAGGCATCGGCGGCGGCGACGGCGGCTACATCGCCCGGATGGGCGCCCTCATGGTGGGGCTGGGGGCCGCCGGGCTGGCCTGCTCCCTCACCGCCCAGTACTTCGCCGCCCGGGCCGCGGTGGGGGCGGCTACCGCCATGCGCTGGGACCTGTTCCGGCGCATTCAGCAGCTGGGCTATCCGGAATTGGACAAGCTGGGCTCCTCCACCATGATTACCCGGATGACCAGCGATATCCAGCAGGTGCAGTCGGGGATCAACCTGACGCTGCGCCTGTTCCTGCGCTCGCCCTTCATCGTGTTCGGGGCCATGGCCATGGCCTTTACGGTGGATACTCAGGCGGCCTGGGTGTTCGTGGGGGCCATTCCCCTGCTGGCGCTGGTGGTGTTCGGCATCATGGCCGTCACCATGCCCCGCTACCGCCAGGTCCAGGGCGCCCTGGACCGGCTCACCGGCAAGACCCGGGAGAATCTGGCCGGGGCGCGGGTGGTGCGGGCCTTCGCCCGGGAGGAGGCGGAGGTGGCGGATTTCGACGGGCGCAACCAGGCCCTCACCGCCATGCAGAAGGGGGTGGGGCACATCTCCGCGCTGATGAACCCGGTCACCTACCTGCTGATCAACCTGGCGCTGATGCTGCTGATCTGGACCGGCGCCTGGCGGGTGGAGGGCGGCTTCATCACCCAGGGCGCGGTGGTGGCCCTGGTGAACTACATGAGCCAGATCCTGGTGGAGCTGATCAAGCTAGCCAACCTGATCGTCACCATGACCCGGTCCATGGCCTGCTGGGGCCGGGTGCAGGATATGCTGGACACCCCCGTGTCCATGGCGGAGCGCCGGGAGAGCCTGGGCGAGGCGGACCGGCAGGGCCCCGCCGTGGCCTTCCAGGACGTGTCCATCACCTATCCCGGCGCAGGCGCGCCCGCCCTCACCGGCGTCAGCTTTACCGCTGCGCCGGGGCAGACGGTGGGCATTATCGGGGGCACAGGCGCGGGCAAGAGCACCCTGGTGGACCTGATCCCCCGGTTCTACCAGGCCACTCAGGGCCGGGTGCTGGTCCAGGGCCGGCCGGTGGAGGACTGGGCTCAGGCGGAGCTGCGGGGCCTGGTGGGCCTGGTGCCCCAGAAGGCGGTTCTGTTCGCCGGCACGGTGCGGGAAAACATGCGCTGGGGCAAGCCCGACGCCACCGACCAGGAGATCATCCAGGCGCTGCAGCGGGCCCAGGCGTGGGAGTTCGTCAAGGACAAGCCGGGGGTGCTGGACTTCAAGGTGGAGCAGCGGGGCCGCAACCTGTCCGGCGGCCAGCGCCAGCGGCTGACCATCGCCCGGGCGCTGGTGCGCAAGCCCCCCATCCTGATCCTGGACGACAGCGCCTCGGCCCTGGATTTCGCCACCGACGCCCGGCTGCGCACCGCCATCCGGGAGATGCCCGGGCAGCCTACGGTGTTCATCGTCAGCCAGCGCGCCTCGGCCATCCAGTACGCCGACCTGATCCTGGTGCTGGATGACGGCAAGGTGGTGGGCCAGGGCACCCACCAGCAGCTGATGGACAGCTGCCAGGTGTACCAGGAGATCTACTACTCCCAGTTCCCCAAGGAGGCGGTATAGCATGGGCCAGATGAAGACGCTGAAACGGGTGCTGCGCTACATCCGCCATTACCTGGGCCTGGTGAGCCTGTCCATCGCCCTGGCCGCCCTCACGGTGGTGCTCACGCTGTACGTGCCGGTGCTCACCGGCCAGGCCATCGACGGCATCGTCCAGGCGGGCCGGGTGGACTTTCATCAGGTGGCCGCCGCCCTGTGGCGCATCGGCCTGGCGGTGGTCCTCACCGGGCTGGGCCAATGGCTGATGAACGTCATCAATAACCGCATCACCTACGACACGGTGAGGGATATCCGGGCGGAGGCCTTCCGCAAGCTGCAAAAGCTGCCCCTGTCCTACCTGGACCAGCGGGGCGGCGGTCAGGTGGTGAGCCGTCTCATCACCGACGTGGACCAGTTTGCCGACGGACTGCTCATGGGCTTTACCCAGCTCTTTACCGGGGTGCTCACCATCATCGGCACTTTGCTGTTCATGCTGTGGGTGAACGTGCGCATCACCCTGGTGGTGGTGCTGATTACCCCGGTGTCCTTGCTGGTGGCCAGCTTCATCGCCAAGCGCACCTACGACATGTTCCGGGAGCAGTCCCAGATCCGGGGGGAGCAGACCGCCCTGGTGGACGAGATCATCAGCGGGCAGAAGGTGGTCAAGGCCTTCTCCCAGGAGAACATGGTGTCGGAGAAGTTCGACCAGGTGAACCAGCGCCTGGCCAAGTGCTCGGTGAAGGCCATCTTCTTCTCCAGCATCACCAATCCGGCCACCCGTTTCGTCAACGGGCTGGTGTACGCCGGGGTGGGCATCGTAGGCGCCTTTACCGCCCTGTCCGGCGGCATCAGCGTGGGCATGCTCAGCTGCTTTTTGAGCTACGCCAATCAATACACCAAGCCCTTCAACGAGATCAGCGGCGTGGCTACCGAGCTTCAGAACGCCCTGGCCTGCGCGGCGCGAATCTTTGAACTGCTGGACGAGCCGGAGCAGGCTCCCGACGGCAGCCAGGCCCTGGAGCAGGCCCGAGGCCAGGTGGATATCCAGGACGTGTGCTTCAGCTATAGGCCGGAGCAAAAGCTCATCGAGCACTTCAGCCTGACGGCCAAGCCGGGCATGCGGGTGGCCATCGTGGGCCCCACCGGCTGCGGCAAGACCACCATGATCAACCTGCTGATGCGCTTTTACGAGGTGGACGGCGGGGCCATCCTGGTGGACGGGACGGACATCCGCGCCCTGACCCGGCGCGGCCTGCGCCGGAGCTACGGCATGGTGCTCCAGGAAACCTGGCTCATGGAGGGCACCGTGGCCCAAAATGTTGCTTTTGGCCGGCCCGAAGCCACCATGGAGGAGATCCAGGCGGCCTGCCGGGCGGCCCACTGCCATTCCTTCATCATGCGCTTGCCCCAGGGCTATCAGACGGTGATCGGGGATGACCTGGGCGGCTTGTCCCAAGGGCAAAAGCAGCTGCTGTGCATCGCCCGGGTGATGCTTTCCCTCCCGCCCATGCTGATCCTGGACGAGGCCACCTCCTCCATCGACACCCGCACCGAGCTCAAGATTCAGGAGGCCTTCGCCCACATGATGCAGGGCCGGACCAGCTTTATCGTGGCCCACCGCCTGTCCACCATCCGCAGCGCCGACGTCATCGTGGTGATGCGGGACGGCCGCATCGTGGAGACCGGCGCCCACCGCCAGCTGCTGGACAAGGGCGGCTTCTACGCCCAGCTGTACAACAGCCAGTTCGCCCACTGACCTCTTCCCGGCGGGAAAAGGCTGGGGCCCGGCGTTTCAAGGCTGGGGCCCGGCGTTTCAAGGCTGGGGCCCGGCGCTTCGAGGCTGGGGCCCGGCGTTTCAAGGCTGGGGCCCGGCGCTTCGAGGCTGGGGCCCGGCGTTTCACGCCGGGCCCGGCGGCAGGAAAAGGCCGGCCATGGCATAGCCACGGCCGGCCCTTTTCCTGCCGCCCCTTTAGGCGATGGGGCCCCGGGTTTCCACCTGCAGCCGGTCCGCGGCCCGGCGCAGTTCGCCTACCGTGGCCCCGGCAGCCACCTTTTCGTACAGGCCCAGGATCATGCCCATCAAGGGCTCCTGCTCCGTCAGGCCGGATACCTCCTGCAGCACCCTTTGGGCGTTCTGGCGGGTCTGGGCCTGGCCGCTGCCCTCCAGATGGGCCCGCACCGCCGCCGCCGTGCCCAGGCAGATGAAGGCGGGAATCACGTCATGCTCCAGGCACAGCCGGGCCGGACCGATGAGCCGGTCGGTGGCCTTCAGCTTGCGGGTGGTGTCCCCGCCCACCCGGGCGCAGGTATCCCCCAGCGCCCGGTTCTCAAACCGGGTGAGCAGGTCGAACACGTGGTCCATGATGCCGCCGGCCTCCACGCCGTAGCATTTGCTCAGGGCCAAGGCGCTTTCGGTCATGGCGCTCTGGCAGATCAGGCGCACCTCGGCCTCCTGGATGGACTCGTAGATGTACTCATGCCCCTCCAGCATCCCCAGATAGGCGCAGGTGGCGTGGCCCATGTTGTGCACGTACAGCTTGCGGCGGATGTAGTAGTCGAAGGGACTATAGGGCACCAAGCGCTGAATATTGGGGATTTCACCCCGGAAGGCGTCCTTGTCCACCGGCAGGAACCCGTAGCGCTCCACGCACACCCGCAGGGGATTGCCCGCCTGCATTTGCGGCGTCTGCACCGGCACCATGCGCCCGATGGAGGCTTCCACCAGCCCCACGTTCTGGTCAAACCACTGCTGCTCCTGGGGGGTGAGCTGCTCCTTGAGCATCCCCTCCATCACCTTGTTAGCGTCCAGCAGGTTTTCGCAGATGATGATGTTCAGCGGCCCGCGCCCGGCGGCGCAGCGCAGCTTCAGCCCCTGGGCGATTACCGGGGCGATGTATTTCATCACGTTCACCCCTACCGCAGTGGCCATGATGTCCGCCTGGTCGATGGCCTGGGCCACCGCCTGGGGGTCCCGGCCGTCCACGGCACTTACGCCCTGGATCATCTGCTCCTCATACCCGTCACCCCACACGATGCGCACCGGGTATTGCCCGTCCCGGTTCAGCGCCTGCACCGTGGCCTCCACCACGTCCACAAAGCTCACCTGATAGCCGGACTGGGCAAACAGCGCCCCAATAAAACCCCGTCCAATGTTTCCCGCTCCATACATGACCGCTTTCATCTGTTTTCCTCCATTTTCAGCCTCTATCGCCGCGCTTTGCTGGTTTTCCATACCATCCTATATTATATCACTTTTCCCCCCCATTCTTCAAGAACCCCGCCCTCGCCCTCGCCAAAAAACGCGAAGCCCTGGCGCGGGAACCGGGTTTGTGGTATAATGGCCGCGTATGGAAGAATGTCAAAGGAGGCGTAGGTATGGCCCAGGCAAACGCCGTTACCGCCCTGCTGCTGGCCCTGATCGCCGGGCTGTGTACCCTGTTGGGGGCGCTGATCATCTTTTTTTCCAAGGGGAAAAACGAACGGCTGGTCACCGCCAGTTTGGGCTTTGCCGCCGGGGTGATGCTGGCGGTGTCCTTCGCCGACCTGTTCCCCCAGGGCCAAGACCTGCTGCTGGCCTGGGGCGGGCATACCAAGGGCGCCTTAACCGCCGTGGCCGCCTTCTGCGGCGGATTGGCCCTGGCCGCCGGCCTGGACCTGCTGGTGCCCCACGACGTCCCCGACCCGGCCACCGGGGACAAGCCCCACGCCAATTTGTACCGGGTGGGCTTTATCTCCACCCTGGCCATCGCCCTGCACAACTTTCCCGAGGGCATCGCCACCTTTATGGCCGGTTATGAGAACATGACTTTAGGCTTATCGGTAGCCCTGGCCATCGCCCTGCACAACATCCCCGAGGGTATCTCGGTGGCCATGCCCATCTACTACGCCACGGGCAGCCGTAAAACATCTCTGAAATACTGCTTTTTGTCCGGCATTGCCGAACCGGTTGGGGCGCTGTTGGCCTTTCTGGTTCTTCGCCCCTTCATCAGCGACCTGCTGCTGGGGTCGGTGTTCGCCCTGATTTCTGGCATCATGGTGTACATCGCCGTGGAGGAACTGATCCCCACCTCCCGCCAATACGGCCATCACCGCCTGGCCCTGTGGGCCACCCTGGCCGGGGTGGTAGTGATGCTCCTCACCCACGCGATATAACCGCCCATCCCTTCAGCCTTCCGGCCGCGTCAACCGGCGTATCCACCGGTACCGGTTCACCCTCACCGCTCCCGCTATGCACTTGATGAGTTGGTCCGCGTTGAGACACAGCACCACCGCCGCCGGGGACCACTTCAGCACAAAGGCGGCCAACAGGCTCAGGGGAATGACCAGGCCCCATATGGTAATCAGGTCGTTGATCATGCCGAATTTGGCATCGCCTCCGCCCCGTATGATGCCGGTAATCACCGGCATTTGATAGGCGGTGCCGATCCCGGTGAGGCACAGCACCAGCAAAAATTGATTGGCCAATTCCTTGGTTTGGGGCCTCATATCCCTGTATAGGGATAGAATGGGCCAGCGCAAGGCGAAGAGCGCCCCGCTGGACACCACCCCGATGGCCAGGAACATGACCTGAAGCGTCTTGGCATAAGCCTTTACCCGGTCCATGTCGCCGCTGCCTACCGCGCCGCCCACCAGGATGGCGGCTACCGAAGCCGCCCCCACCGAGGCGGTCTTGAGGATAGAATAGAGGGTAGTGGCCATGGAATTGGCGGCGATGGTCCCGGCTGTCCCCGCCTCCATGTGGCCCAATATCACCGTCTGAAGCCCGGTAGAGATGCCCCACAGCCCGTTGATGATGATGGCCGGCGCGGCGGTGCGCAGGAAATCCCAGGCCAATTCCCTGTCCAGCGGCAACAGGCATTCCCGTCTCAGACATATCTTCTGATCCCACTTGGCCGCGTACAGCCAGGTGCAGGCCAGCGAGGCGATCCGGGCCGTCAAGGTGGCCGCCGCCGCCCCCTCTACCCCCCAGCGGGGAATGAGCAGGGCGTTCAGCGCCACGTTGAGCGCCAGGGCTACCAGGGCCGCCGCCAGGGCCAGCCGCACGGTGCCCACCCCTTGAAAGGCTTGCTGCAAGATGGTGGCTGCGGCAAAAATGGGAAAGGTCCACTTGATGATGTTCAGATATTTGACGCCTTCGCCTATGATGTCCTCCTGCGTTGTGAACAGGCCCAGCAACTGCCTGGGCAGCGCCCAGCAAGCCGCCAGCAGCGCCAGGGATACCCCTATGCCTCCCCACAGCCCTATGGCGGTCAGCCGCCGGATGGGCTGGGAGCGCCCCTGGGCCCAGTACTGGCTCAGCAGCACCACCAGTCCGCCTCCGAATCCATTGATTACCATCTGGAGGAAAAACTGAAGCTGGTTGACCGCCGCCGCTCCGGAGAGGGCGCTTTCGCTGTACGCCCCCAGCATGATGTTGTCCACCAGATTGACGCTGAGCACCACCACGTTTTGCAGCACGATGCTCCAGTACAGGGAGAAAAAGCTGCTCAGAAAGCCTTTATCCTTCAGCAGCATAATTTCACTCCTCTTATTCCCGCTTTTTGTTTTCGGTTCCTGGCCGGGCGCGGAGCGGGCGGGGCAGCCCCTCTGGCGCGGGCGGCGGGGGTCCGGGGAGGGGGGC
>DVHZ01000120.1 GCA_018711685.1 Candidatus Excrementavichristensenella intestinipullorum
AAAGCGCCGCCATTGGCGGCGCTTTCCCGCCCGGGGAGCTTCGCTCCCCCACCGGAGCCCCAAGGCTTATCGCGTTTTGACTGGGCTTGGAGATGGACGCTCTGGTCCGGCGCTGGGGCGGTAAAGCCGGGAGGGTTATGATTTCTTTTTGAAAAGGGGGACGTTGGGAAGGCGCCGTCTGGCAATCGTTTGATGTTTCCAAAAGTGCGGGATGGGGCGGGAGCATGAAACGGAAAAACGGGCGGCTCCGAATGTCAGAGCCACCCGCCGGCAGCAGAAGGAATGCGCCGGGACTCAGTTGTCGGGCAATAAGTAAACGTCGCCTTGTTCGTAAGCGTCCCGCCAAATCACTTGATCCGCTCCGGCAACCTGGTCCATCACTTCGTACCACGCCATGGCCCGATAGGCGTCGAAGCGTTCGCCGTCCTTAGAACGCACCACCAGAGTTTGAACCGAGTCGTAAGCGGGCGCTTCTACCGGTACGGCTACCCGCCATACGCCGTCCACCTGGTAGGCCACCGCTACCTCGCTCTGCACCGCTACCACATAGACGTCGGACAGGCTCTCTTCCACAAAATTCGATAATTCCTGGGCGCTGGGCGCATCCTTTAAATTTAGCTTCTTCAGCGCCTTTTTGTATTCTCCATAGCTCATCAGGGTCAGCGCTTGCTTGGCGTCGTCGATGAGTCCCTCGCTTAAACCGGCCGCAAGGGCCGAAAGGGGCGCCGCCGCCAGCGCTGCCACCAGCAGCGCCACAATCCATTTACGCATCCCCAACACCTCCACGCCTGTGTCCATCAAATCGCATATTCTTAAGACGTGGATTGCGCCCCGCCGGTTCCCGTTTTGACTGCTGTTAGAAAAAAGTTTCCACCCGTCGCAGAACCGGGGACCCAGCTATCGGAAAAGCATAAAAAATCCCCGGTGAGGCGGCCGGGGATTACAGGGCGACGAAGCGCTCCGCGCCAAGCAGCAGCGCTTCCTCCCTTTCGTGGGCGCACAGCACCGTGGTGGCGCCCTGGCGGTGCTGCCGGATAAAGGCGGCGGTATGGGCCAAGCTGTCCGGGTCCAGGCCCTTGAAGGGTTCGTCCAGCAGCAGCAGCCGGGGCCGGGCCAGCAGGGCCCGCACCACCGCCACCCGGCGGCGCTGCCCGCCGCTCAGCCGCCGGGCAGGAGTAGGTCCTGGGTCCAGCAGCACCTGGGCAAAGGCCCGGTCCACCTCTTTCCGGGTCACGCCCTTTGCCGCCGCCAGCAGCACGTTGTCCCAGGCGTTCATGTGCTCGATCAGCCGGTCCTCCTGAAACACCACCCCGGTGGGCAGGCCGCGAAAACCGCTGATCTCCCCGGCGTCCGGGGTCAAAAACCCCAGCATCAGGTTGAGCACCGTGGTCTTGCCACAGCCGGAACGGCCCATCAGGCAGGTGACGGACCCCGGCTCCAAGGCCAGGCTAAAGTTTTCCAGCACCGGCCTGCCCCCCAGGGCCAGGGATACTTTTTCCAGCTTCATGCCGCCTCGCCTCCCCCGTAAAGCCGCTGCAGCCGTCCAATCAGGCAGAGCACCGCCTTTTCCAGGGCCACGCTGAGCAGCACCACCGCTACGGTCCAGGCGAATAATTCGTCCGTGGAGAGAAACAGCTTGGCACGGTACAGTTTGTCCCCGATGGAACCGGCGGGCTGGCCGATCACCTCCGCGGCGATCCCCGCCTTCCAGCAGATGCCCAGGGAGAGCTGGCACCCGGTGAGAAAATAGGGAAACAGGGCGGGCAGGTAAATGGCCCGCGCCCGTTTGCCCAGCCCCAGATCAAAGGCCCGGGCCATTTGCAGCAGTTTTTCATCGGCGCTTTGCAGCCCCTGGACCACGTTCAGGTAAATTACCGGCAGCACCATGAGAAAGCCGGTGAACACCGACAGGTTGCGGGCGCTGATCCATACCAGGGCCAGGATGACGAAGGAGGCCACCGGCGTGGCCTTGATGGCCGCCATCAAGGGGCCCAGCAGCGCCCGAATCAGGGAGAACCGGGCGGCCAGTATCCCCAGGATCACTCCTGCCGCCACCGCCAGGCTAAAGCCCAGCAGAATGCGGCCAAAGGACAGGGCCACCGCCCGGTAGAAATCCGCGCTCCCCATCAGCCGCGCCAGGGTGGTCAGGGCGGAAAGGGGGGAGACCAGCAGGATTTGCTGGTCTACCGCCGCGCTCAATGCCTGCCAGGCCAGCAGCCAGAACAGGATGGCCAGCGCCCGCTTGCCCAGGGCCTTCCAACGCCCTTCCCCCCGCGCTTCCATGGCGGACTAACCTACGTAATAGAAGCTCTCATCCGGCAGCGCCCCGCCTACCGAGGTGGGGTCCTGCTGATAGAGGCTGTCCAGATACCCGGCGATCTTCTCCTGCATCTCTTCCCCCTCAATGCACACGATGTTGCAGTAGGGGATGGCCTTTTCCGCCACCGCCGCCTGGGCGATGCCCAGCTCCTCAATCCAGGCCGACGCCTCCTGAGGATGCTCGTTGGTGTAGGCCGTGGAGGCCCGGTAGGCCTCCATGAAGGCGCTGACCGCCTCGGGGCGCTCCTGGACGAAGTCGCGGCGCATCAGCACCACGCCGGTGATCAGCGCGCTGTCCGGCATCACCTGGTCCCAGCACTGGGTCAGGTCCAGGGCGATGCGCAGCTGGGGATTCTGGGCGGACACCGCCGACACGTAGGGCTGGGGCAGCATGGCCAGGCTCACCTGGCCCGCGTTCAGGGCGGAGGCCACCTCGGTGGCTTCAGCCTTGTACTCGATGGTCAGATCGCTTTCGGGGTCTAGCCCGTTGCCCCGCAGGATGGCGTTCAGGGCATACTCCGGAGTGGTGCCCTTGCCGGTGGCGTACAGGGTGGTCCCCTTCAGGTCGGCCACGCTGTTCACCGCATCGCCTACCTCCACGATGTACAGCACCCCCAGGGTGTTGATGGCGGCCACCTGCACGCCCCCCTCGGTCTTGTTGTACAGCACGCTGGCCAGATTGCAGGGCACCAGGGCGATATCCAGTTCCCCCTTCACCAGCAGCGGCACGATCTCATCCGCCGTGCCCGATACGGTAAAGCTGTAAGCGCCCGTTTCCCGGTCGTCCTGCATCAGTTTCACCAGGCCCATGGAGGTGGGCCCTTTCAGGGAGGCCACCCGCACCGGTTGCGCCTGCTCCTGGGCGTGGACGGCCAGGCCCCAGCTCAGGGTCAGAGCCAGGGTCAAAAGCGCGATCAAAAACCTTTTCATATCCGATTCCTCCCTTGATCTGTGATCTGATTCATGATATACCCAGAAAAAGAAATTGTCAATCAGTCTCGGCTAACTAAAATGACAAAAAAATCGCCGGCGGCGGGCGAGGGGGAAAG
>DVHZ01000121.1 GCA_018711685.1 Candidatus Excrementavichristensenella intestinipullorum
CGAATGGCGGCGGCCCTGCAGCGGCTGGCGTGGGGCTAACCCAAGCGTAAGGCGGGCGGGGGATCATGGGAGAAGGGGCGCGGACGGAAGCAAATTCAGGGGCCCCGGCCGAAGGCCGGGGCCCCTGAAAGGCATTTGAGCGGATTACACGCCCTTGCGCTCGTTGATGAGCTTCTGGTTGAGGGTCTGGTTGGTGGTGCGCACGTGGCCGGGCAGGGGCACGATCTTGGCGTCGATGGCGTCCAGAATCCAGCTGGGCTGGGGGAAGAAGGCCTCTTCCAGCTCGTGGGCGGGGGTGATCCAGTTGCGGCTGGCCACCACCACCGGCGGGGCATCCAACTCGTCAAAGGCCATCTCGGTGATCTGACGGGCCACCTCGCTGGCGAAGGAGCCGCGCTCACAGGCGTCGGTGACGATGACCAACCGGCCGGTCTTCTTGACGGACTCCAGCAGCGTGTCGTAATCGAAGGGCACCAGGGTGCGGGCGTCGATGACCTCGGCCTCCATGCCGTACTTTTCCTTGAGCTCATCGGCAGCCTTGACGGCGCGATAGAGCACTGCGCCGAAGGTGAGGATGGTAATATCCTTGCCGGGGCGCTTGACATCGGCCTTGCCGAAGGGGATCTCGTAGTACTCCGCCGGCACGCCGCCCTCGTGGAACAGCTCGCCCACGTCGTAGATGCGCTGGCTCTCGAAGAACACCACCGGGTCGGTGCCCACCAGGGAGGAAGCCATCAGGCCCTTGGCGTCGTAGGGGGTGGCGGGGAAAGCCACCTTCAGGCCGGGGATATGGGCGGTGAGGCTGGTCCAATCCTGGGAGTGCTGGGCGCCGTACTTGCTGCCCACGGACACCCGCAGGGTCACCGGCATCTTGAGCACGTCGGCGGACATGGACTGCCACTTGGCCATCTGGTTGAACACTTCGTCGCCGGCGCAGCCCAGGAAGTCGCAGTACATGAGCTCCACCAGGGCGCGGCCGCCGGCCATAGCATAGCCCACGGCGCTGCCCACGATGGCGGACTCGCTGATGGGGGCGTTAAACAGGCGATGGTAGGGGAGCGCCTCGGTGAGGCCGCGGTACACGGCGAAGGCGCCGCCCCAATCCCGCACGTCCTCGCCGTAGGTGACCAGGGTGGGGTCCTTGTAGAAGCGGTCGATGATGGCCTCGAACAGGCCGTCCCGCAGCTGATAGACCTTGTTTTTGGACACGGGCTTGCCGTTCTTGTCGATGCCGAAGCGCTCCTTCTTAGCGATGGCCTGCACCCGGGGATTGTCCTCCAGGGGCATATTCACGTCGCAGGGCGCGTCGGAGAAGGCTTCCACGTGGCCGTTGGTGAACATCATGTCGGCGATCTCGTCGGGATTGGCGGTGAGGTTCATCCGGGGAGAGACGCTGTCGTCGATGGACAGCTTGAAGTTGGACAGGTTGAGCTCCTTCACCCGGGCCACGATCTGGTCGCACTCGTCCTCGGTAGCTACCTTGGCCTCGATGAGCTGCTTGCGGAACTCCACGATGGGGTCCTGAGCCTCCCAGGCGGCGATCTCTTCCTTGGTGCGGTAGCTGGAGGAATCCGACGGGCTGTGCCCGGCGAAGCGGTAGGTGAGCACGTCCAGCAGTACGGGGCCTTCGCCCTTGAGCAGGATCTCCTTCTTGCGGCCATAGGCCTCGATCACGGCCAGGGGATTAAAGCCGTCCACCCGCTCGGCGTGCATCTGGTTGGGGTTGAAGCCGGCGCCCATCCGGGCCAGAATATCGTAGGCCATGGTCTCGCCGCTGGTCTGGCCGCCCATGCCGTACTGGTTGTTGAAGATGTTGAACAGCACCGGCAGGCCGCCCCGCATGTCCTCCCGCCACAGCTTGGTCAGCTGGCCCATGCCCGCCATGTTCAGCGCCTCCAGCACCGGGCCGCGGCCCAGGGAGCCGTCGCCGATGTTGGCCACCACGATGCCCGGCTTGCGGTTGACCCGCTTGTACAGGGACGCGCCGGTGGCGATGGTGCCGCTGCCGCCCACGATGGCGTTGTTGGGATAGATGCCGAAGGGGGTGAAGAAGGTGTGCATGGAGCCGCCCAAGCCCCGGTTAAAGCCGGTCTCCCGGGCGAAGATCTCCGCCATGGCGCCGTAGAGCAGGAAGTCGATGGCCAGCTCCTTCACCGAGTTGTGGGTTTCCTTTTCCACCACCCGCAGGGTCTGCCCGCCCAGGAAGTTCTCCATGATGTCCATCAATTCCTGGTCGCTGAGCTTTTCGATGGCGGAGAGACCCTTGGCCAGAATGTCGGAGTGGGCCCGGTGAGAGCCGAAGATGAAGTCGTTCACGTCCAGGTGGAAGGCCTCGCCCACGGCGGCGGCTTCCTGGCCCATGGACAGGTGGGCCGGGCCGGGATGATTGTAGGCCACGCCCTGGTACTCGCCGGTGGTCTTGATCAGGTTAATCATGGTCTCAAACTCGCGCAGGGTGAGCATGTCCCGATAGATGTTCAGGAACTGCTCCTTGGTGAAGTTGCCCACCTCGTCCTTGACCTTTTTCTGGTACTGGTTTACCGGGATGTCCTCAAAGTGCACGTAACCGGGCTTGCGCATCTCGTTGGGGTCGATAAACAGCTGCTTGCTCATGGGCGGTGTCACTCCTTTTATCTGTTGAAAGCCTTCCGGCTCAATCCGGTCCAATGATTTACAGGCAAGATTCCGGGCCCATCCTGGGGCAGGGCCGAGGGGCCCGCGTCCCGGCGCCCGAACTCAAGCCGGCGCGCCCCGCCGGAGGGGCAGGGCCGCCGGGGAAAAGATGGAAGCGGGGGCGTCAGTCGGGGAACTCCCAGATGACCTCCCGGATGATCTCGCTGACGGTGGGATGGGGGAAGATGATCTCCTTGGCATCCTTGACCCGCAGCTGGCTCTCGATCATTTCCGCCGCGCCCCAGATGATCTCCGAGGCATAGCCGCCGATCATGTGTACGCCGATGATGTTGCGGTGTACCTTGTCCACCAGCACCTTGCACAGCCCGTCGCCGCCCTCGTTCTCGGCCACGAACCGGCCGGCGTAGCGCATGGACAGCTTCTTGACCTCGTACTCGATGCCCTCTTCCTTGGCCCCTTCCTCGGTATAGCCTACCCCGGCCACTTCGGGCTTGGTGTAGATGACCGAGGGGTTGGCGGCGTAGCGCATCCGGTCCTTCTTTCCCAACATGGTGTTGATGGCCACTTCGCTCTCCCGGTAGGCGGTGTGGGCCAGCATGTGGTGGCCGTTCACGTCGCCGGCGGCGTACACGTTCTCCACGTTGGTGCGGCCCTGGCTGTCGGTGACGATGCCGCCCCGGTAGGTCTCCACGCCGATGGTCTCCAGGCCCAAATCCTGATACTGGGCCCGCCGGCCGATGGAGCAGAGCACCTTATCCGCCGCCACGCTCACCGGCTTGCCGCTGGGATCCTCGCACAGCACCTGGCCGTCGGCCACGCCGGTGACCTTGTGGCCCAGCAGGAAGGTGACGCCCTTTTTCTGGTATTCCTTGAGCAGCATGGTCCGGATCTCTCCGTCGGTGGGGCCGGCGATGTGGTCCAGCATCTCGATCACCGTCACCTGGCTGCCCGCCACGCTGTAGTAGGCGCCCATCTCCAGGCCAATGACCCCGCCGCCGATGATGGTCAGCTTGGCGGGCACCTGGTCCAGCTCCAGCACTTCCCGGTTGGTGAGCACGAAGCCGCTGGCGTAGTGCTCCCGCAGCCCGGGAATGGGGGGCATGACGGGCACCGAGCCCGAGGCGATGA
The DNA here is from genome assembly GCA_018711685.1 of Candidatus Excrementavichristensenella intestinipullorum. Lineage (GTDB taxonomy): Bacteria > Bacillota > Clostridia > Christensenellales > Aristaeellaceae > Excrementavichristensenella > Excrementavichristensenella intestinipullorum. The sequence goes on from DVHZ01000121.1 coordinate 3,763, forward strand.
GCAGCCGCTTGGCGGTCTGCTCCCCGGAGGCGCTGACCACCCGGAAGCCGCCCTCTACCCGGCCGGCGATCTTGGCCTGCTCCTTGATCACGGTGACCCCGGCGCCCTTCATCTTGGCGCCTACGCCGCTCACCAGGGTCTTGACCACCTTGCCCCGGCGCTTTACCACCGCAGCATGGTCCAAATGTACATCCTGGGCGGTGACGCCGTAGCTGGAGCCGTGCAGGGCGTATTCGTACATCTTGGCCGAGTGCAGCAGCGCCTTGGAGGGAATGCACCCCTCGTTCAGGCACACGCCGCCCAGGGACCGCATCTCGTACAGACAGGTTTTCAGGCCAGCATGGCCCGCCCGCTCGGCGGCCAGATAGCCCGCCGGGCCGCCGCCGATGATGATTAAATCAAACATATCCGCCCATCCTCCTTAACCTTTAGCCAGCAGCAGGGTGAAATTCTCCAGGTTCGCCTTCAGGTCCTTCAGGAACCGGCTGGCGGGAGAGCCGTCCAGCGCCCGGTGATCGTAGGTCAGGGACAGGGTCATGGACGGATAGGGCACCGCCTGGCCGCCCACGTCCCGCACCCGGGTGACGATGGCGCATACGCCCAGGATGCCGGTCTGGGGCGGGTTGATCACAGGGGTGAAGCTCTCGATGCCCAGGGAGCCCAGGTTGCTCACGGTGAAGCTGCCGCCGGTGAGCAGGTCCGGATTGATGGAGCCGCCCTGGCAGTCCTTGGCCAGCTGCTTGGCCGTGTCGGACAGCTCCTTCAGGCTCAGCTTGTCCGCGCCGAAAATGGTGGGCACCATCAGGCCGCGGGGCGTATCCACCGCCATGCCCAGGTTGACCTGGCGGTAGTACTTCATGGTCTTGCCGTCCTCGATCAGGTTGGCGTTGAGGGCCTTGTGCTCCGGCTTGGCCAGGGTGCGGGCCACGGCGTACATGATGATGTCGTTGAGGGTGATCTTCTCCATGCCCAGGGCTTCGCCCTTTTCCTTGAACAGCTTGCGCAGCTTTTGAATGTCGGTGCAGTCGAAGGAGATGTTGTGGGTCAGCTGGGCCATGGTGGTCAGGCTGCCCAGCATGGACCGGGCGATCACCTTGCGGATGTTGGTCATGGGCTCGGTGTAGAAATCGTCCTTGGCGGACAGCGCCGGGGCCGCCGCGGCAGGGGCCTGCTCCTGCTGGGCCGGCGCGGCGGGGGCCTTCAGGTCCTCCAGGGATACGCGGCCGCCCAGGCCGGTGCCCTCCAGGCCGCCCTGATAGGCGGCGCGGGCGGCGGGGGTGACGACCTGGCCCGCGTCGATGAGCTTTTGCACGTCCCGGGCGATTACGCGGCCGTCGGGACCGGTGGCGGTCACCTTGCTCAGGTCCGCGCCCCGCTCCTGGGCCAGATTCCGGGCCCGGGGCGAGATGTGCATCCCCTCCAGGGAAACCGGAGCGCCTGCCGGCGCCGCCGCCTCGGCCTGAACCGCCTGGGGCGCGGCTTCCGCCTGGGGCGCGGCCTCCGCCGGGGCCGCTTCCTGCCCGCCGTCGCCGGGAGCGAAGGCGCTGACATCCTCCCCGGGGTTGCCCACTACGCACATGTTGCTCAGGCAGGGCACGTCGTCCCCTTCCTGAAAAAAGACCGCCAGCAGCGTGCCCTCTACCTTGGCTTCCTCCTCGAAGGCGGCTTTGTCGGTCTCGTAAGAAAACAGAATGTCGCCCAGGGCCACCGGATCCCCCGGCTTCTTAAACCATTTGGTGACGATGCAGCTTTCCACCGTGTTGCCCTGACGGGGCATGATGACAGGTACGGCCATAAGCACCCTCCATTCGCGTCCGTTATTCCCGTAGATTTCCCAGATTTTCTCGCATTTCCATTGTAGAGGAATTTCCCTGGAAGTTCAATCTTCTCGCGCAATTTTTTCAACAAATTAAATGTATTTAACAAGGACAAGGGAAACAAATTTATGAAGGCGGTCGGTAGAATTGCACTGCCGGGG
>DVHZ01000016.1 GCA_018711685.1 Candidatus Excrementavichristensenella intestinipullorum
GGCTTTGCCCCCCGGGCCCCCTCCCCCTCCAGCCCGCAATCTCCTGACAAAGCCAGTTCCATGGAACTGGCTTTGTCAGGAGATTGCCTTTTCGTTCCGGCGTCATCGCTTGAGGAGCGCTTGCCGCAGACCGGATTCCCTTTCCGCCGGTCCTTCCGCCTGCCGCGCCGGTCCGAAATCCGCTTGCTTTCTCTCCCACCCATTGCTGCCGCGCTCCCGCAAGATCCCATTCTTTCAAACAGAAAGCCGGGCGTGAAGCCCCAAGGTAGCTCCAGCCGGTGGGGAAGCAAAAGCCCCCGCCGGAAAGGCGGGGGCCGGAAGGCTAGGAAGCGGAATCTTGAGGCGGCTCTTTTTCGCCGACCTTCTGCATTAGTTTCACTCCCAGGTAGACCAGCACCAGCACCAGAAAGGTACCGCACAGGCCCAGCAGGGCCACCAGCAGGCCACGGGTCATGAAGGGAAGCTGGCTGAGCATGGCATTGCGTCCTCCTTTTCTTGTCTTCGCGGCCTATAGGGCCATCATGGAAACCAGGGTGATCAGCATGGAACCGGCCACGATGGAGCCTACCTGCCCCGAAGCGTTGGCGCTGATAGCCTGCATCAGCACGAAGTTGTAGGGGTCCTCCTCCTTGGCCATCTTTTGAATGACCCGGGCGCTCATGGGAAAGGCCGAAATGCCCGCCGCGCCCACCATGGGGTTGATCTTCTCCTTGCGCACCAGGTTGAGCAGCTTGGCAAACAGCACGCCCCCCGCCGTGTCGAAGACGAACGCCACCAGGCCCAGGGCCATGATGAGCAGGGTATCCACCCGCAGGAACTTGTCCGCCAGCATGGTGGAGCCGATGGTCAGGCCCAGCAGGATGGTGACCAGGTTGCCCAGCTCGTGCTGGGCCGATTGGCTCAGGCTATTGAGCACCCCGCACTCCCGGATCAAATTGCCGAACATCAGTGCGCCGATCAGCGGGGCGCTCATGGGCACCACTACCCCGGCCACGATGGTGATCACCACCGGGAACAGGATGAGGGCGGTCTTGCTCACCTGGCGGTCCTTATAATCCATGCGGATGCGCCGCTCCTCTTTGGTGGTGAGGGCGCGGATCACCGGGGGCTGGATGATGGGCACCAGGGACATATAGCTGTAGGCCGCCACCGAAATGGGAGCCATGTAGTCGGTGAGTTTAAAGTAGTTGGCCACGTACAAGGTGGTGGGGCCGTCCGCCGCGCCGATGATGCCGATGGCCGCGGATATCTTCATAATCAGCGATTCATCCGATACCCCGAACACCGGGCCCACCAGGACCATGGACACCAGGAAGGTGGCGAAGATGCCCAGTTGGGCTGCCGCCCCGAAAAAGATCATGGAGGGACTGCGAAGCAGGGGCGAAAAATCGCACATGGCGCCCACCGCGATGAAAATCAGGATGGGAAACAGCTCCGTGGCGATGCCCGCGTCGAACAGGATGGTGAGGAAGCCCGGCTCCTGGGCGGTACCCAGAACCGATGGGGCCATGGTTTGCAGCACCGGGGGCAGGTTGGCCAGGATGGCGCCAAACCCGATGGGCAAAAGCAGGGCGGGCTCGTAGTCCTTTTTGATGGCCAGGTAGATGAGCACGGCGGCGATGAAGAACATGAGCAGCGTCTTCAGGCCGGGGAGGCTGAACAGGTAGGTCACCCCTGAGAACAGGTCCGCCAGAATGGCTTGCATGGCTATCTCCTTTTTTCGCATTGCGTATTGATGGACGCCCTACGGACGCAGGGCTCCGGCGGCCGGAGGCCAGAACGCCCGACGCTTCATTATAACAGTCCGGGCTCCGCTTGGCAACAGCTGAGCGCTAAGATGTAGAAAATCTTTGCACGGGCCGTTGTACTTTACATATGAATCTTATATAATAAGTCGTATATCGAAGGGGAGGCTGGGCTGTGGCGAAGATTATCGCGGTTTCCAATCAAAAAGGGGGCGTGGGCAAGACCACCACCGCGGTCAACCTGAGCGCCTGCCTGGCGGAGGCGGGCAAGCGGGTGCTGCTGGTGGACTGCGACCCCCAGGGCAATGCCTCCAGCGGCCTGGGCAAGCCTGGAGCCGAGGGCAAATCCATCTATCAGGTGCTCATCGACGAGCTGGACCCGGCGCAGGCCATCGTGGAGAGCTGCTGTCCCGGCCTGTTCCTGCTGCCCGCTTCCATCGAGCTGGCGGGGGCGGAGATCGAGCTGGTGGGGTTGCCCGGCCGGGAGAGTATGCTGAAAAAGGCGCTGGCCGGGGTGAGCCAGGGCTACGACTACGTGCTCATCGACTGCCCGCCCTCCCTGGGCCTGCTCACCCTCAACGCCATGACTGCGGCCCACAGCGTGCTGGTGCCCATTCAGTGCGAATACTACGCCCTGGAGGGGGTGGGCCAGCTGATGAATACCCTGAACCTGGTGCGCAGGCGGATGAATCCCGGGCTTCAGGTGGAGGGAGTGCTGCTCACCATGCTGGATGGGCGCACCAATCTGGGCATCCAGGTGGTGCAGGAGGTCAAGAAGTACTTCAAGGACCGGGTGTTTTCCACCATCGTGCCCCGCAACGTACGCTTGGGGGAGGCGCCCAGCCACGGCCTGCCCATCCACATGTACGACGCCCGTTGCCCCGGAACGGCGGCCTACCGGGAGCTGGCTCAAGAGGTCATCGAGCGCAACGAGAGCGAGGACTGGCGGGTGCTGCTGTAAGGCGGGGGCCCATGGCGAGTTCATGGGGTTGAGGGGCAGCGCCCTATGACCCTGGTGCTTGGCGGTCAGGGCGAGGGAGGCCCCATTTTGGATAAGGATTTGATGCTATGGTGAAGAACGGCAAACACGGCTTGGGCCGGGGTCTGGACGCCCTGATGGGCGATCCGGTCCCGGAGAGCATGGCCCCGGAGCCGGAGCAGGGGGAGGACCGGGTGGTACAGGTGCGTATCACCGACATCGACCCCAATCGGGATCAGCCCCGGCGGCATTTTGACGAGGCGGGGCTGCGGGAATTGTCCCAATCCATTCAGGCGGTAGGTGTGATCCAGCCGGTCATTTTGCGCCGGGTGGGGGACAGGTATCAGCTGATCGCCGGAGAGCGGCGCTTTCGGGCGGCCCGAATGGCGGGGCTGGACAGCCTGCCCGCCGTGGTGCGGGATTGGGACCAGGTGAAGCGGCTGGAGGTCGCCCTCATTGAGAACCTGCAGCGGGACGACTTAAACCCGGTGGAGGAGGCCCAGGGCATCAAGCAGCTGATGGAGCAGTGCGGCTACACCCAGGAGGCGGCGGCCCAGCGCCTGGGCAGGAGCCGGCCGGCGCTGGCCAACCTGCTGCGCATCCTGACCCTCCACGAAAAGGTACAGGACATGGTGCGGGAGGGCAAACTGTCCGCCGGCCACGCCCGGGCCCTGGCGGGCATCCCGGACCTGGAACAGCAGCTGCGCCTGGCCAACCTGTGCGCGGCCCAGGGCTGGTCGGTGCGGCAGCTGGAAAAGATATGCCAGCAGACCCTGAAGGGCGCACCCCAGCGCCAGCCCAAGGTGGAAAAGCCCCACGAGCTCAAGGAGCTGGAGCGCATGGCGCGGGACGCCTTCGGCACCCGGGCCAGCCTGGAGGGAGATATGGACAAGGGCAAGCTGGTGCTCAGCTACTACTCGGCGGAGGATTTGCAGCGCATTTGGGACGTGCTGGAGTGCCTGGGGCAGAACAGTTGATGAACGAGAAACGGAGGGATTCCCATGATTGACCAATTCGATTTGAACATTCTGGAAGTGCTCACCGAGGACGCCCGTACTCCGGTGGAGCGCATCGCCCTGATGACCGGACGCACCCCCCAGGAGGTGGCTGAGGCCATCGCCCGGATGGAGGAGAAGAAGATCATCGTGCGCTATCCGGCCATGGTCAACTGGGAAGCGGTGGATATGGACCTGGTGGAGGCGCTGATCGAGGTGCGGGTATCGCCCCAGCGGGGCGAGGGCTTTGACGCCATCGCCGAGCAGATCTACCGGTTCGAGGAAGTATCCAGCGTATACCTGATGTCCGGCGCCTACGACCTGATGGTGCTGGTGCGGGGCAAGAGCTTAAAGCAGCTGGCCCTGTTCGTGTCGGAAAAGCTGTCCACCTTGGAGCACGTGCTGTCCACCGCCACTCACTTCGTGCTCAAGCGCTATAAGGATAACGGCGTGGTGCTGGAGGGCGGCCAGAGCGACGACAGATTGGCGGTGAGCCCGTGAATTACGATCAAGTGCTGTGCGGCCGGGTGAGCGCCGTGCCGCCGTCGGGCATTCGCAAGTTCTTCGACGTGGTGGCGGAAATGCCCTCCGCCATCTCCCTGGGCGTGGGCGAGCCCGACTTCAATACCCCGTGGGCCTATAACGACGCGGCCATCTACTCCCTGCGCCAGGGCAAAACCCACTACACCAGCAATTGGGGCCTGATGGAGCTGCGCCGGGCCATTTCCCGGTACCAGCGCCAGCGCTTTCAGGTGGAGTACGATCCCGCCAAGGAGATCCTGGTCACCGTAGGCGCCTCCGAGGGCATCGACCTGGCCCTGCGGGCCCTGGTGGAGCCCGGGGACGAGGTGCTGGCCCCAGACCCCACCTATGTGAGCTATGTGCCCGGCATTACCTTCGCCGGGGGCAAGTGCGTGCCGGTGCCCACCTATGCCAAGGACCAGTTCCGCATGACTCCCCAGGCCATTCGGGCGGCCATCACCCCCCGCACCAAGGCCATCATCTTCCCCTATCCCAACAACCCCACAGGTGGCGTGATGCGGCGGGAGCACATCGAACAGATCGCCCAGGTGATTCGGGACACCAATATCATGGTGATCTCCGACGAGATATACGCCGAGCTCACCTACGGCGGGGAGCGCCACGTGTCCATCGCTTCCCTGCCGGGGATGTGGGAGCGCACCATCACCCTCAACGGCTTTTCCAAGGCCTTCGCCATGACCGGCTGGCGCATGGGCTATGCCTGCGGCCCCCGGGAGGTGCTGGCGGTGATGTGCAAGATCCACCAGTACACCATGCTGTGCGCCCCCACTGCGGGGCAGTACGCCGCCCTGGAGGCGCTGAACATCGGCCTGCAGAACGATTTTGCCGATGTGAGCCATATGGTCAGGGCCTACGACCGCAGGCGGCGGCTGGTGGTGGACGGGCTGCGCAATGCGGGGCTGGACTGCTTCGAGCCCGGCGGCGCGTTCTACGCCTTCCCCTCGGTGGCGGCTACGGGCATGGATTGCCAAACCTTCTGTCACAAGCTGCTGGAATCCAAGCAGGTGGCCTGCGTGCCCGGGGACGCTTTCGGCGCGCTGGGCGAGGGCCACGTGCGCATCAGCTACGCCGCCGCCACCGATAAGCTGGTGGAAGCGCTGGGGCGCATCGCCCAATTTGTGGAGGAGAACCGGGTATGATTCGCTATGAGGGCATCGCTCAGTCGGTAGAGGAATTGGTGGGGGGCACTCCGGTGCTGCGCCTGGCCCGGGTGGAAAGGGAGCTGGGCCTCCAGGGGCGGCTGCTGGCCAAGCTGGAGGGGCTCAACCCGGCGGGCAGCGCCAAGGACCGGGTGGGCCTGGCCATGATTCAGGACGGGGAAGCGCGGGGGCTCATCGGCCCCGGCGCCGTCATCATCGAGCCCACCAGCGGCAATACGGGCATCGGGCTGGCCGCCTGCGCCGCAGCCCGGGGCTATCGGGTGATCCTCACCATGCCGGATACCATGTCCCTGGAGCGTCGGCGGCTGCTGGCCGCCTTTGGGGCGGAACTGGTGCTTACGCCGGGGGAAAAGGGCATGGCGGGGGCCATTGAAAAGGCCAACCAGCTGGCAAAGCAGATTCCCGGCGCCTTTATCCCCGGCCAGTTTGAAAACCCGGCCAATCCCCAGGCCCACTACCGCAGCACCGGCCCTGAGCTGTACGCCCAGACCGGCGGGGAGCTGGATTGCTTTGTGGCCGGGGTGGGCACCGGCGGCACCCTCACTGGGGTGGGCCGGTACCTGAAGGAGCGCAAGGGAGATATCCGGCTCATCGCGGTGGAGCCGGCGGGCTCGCCGGTGCTGTCCGGGGGGCAGCCGGGCCCCCACGGCCTCCAGGGCATCGGGGCCGGGTTTATCCCCAAGGCCTTGGACACAAGCCTCATCGACCAGGTGGTGCCGGTGACGGAGGAGGACGCCTTTGCCCTGTGCCGGCTCATCGCCCGGAAAGAAGGGGTGCTGGTGGGCATCTCCGCCGGGGCGGCGGCCTGGGCGGCGGCGCAATACCTGAAGGATAACCCGGGCCGCACGGCGGCAGCGCTGATGCCGGACAGCGGCGAGCGCTATCTGTCCAGCGGCCTGTTCAGCCAAGGAGAATGAGTCAATGGTAAAGTGCTATTTAAAGCGCACCCGGGACAGCCGGGTGCGCTCCGGTCATCCCTGGATCTTCCGCTCGGATATCGAGCGGGTGGAGGGCGCCTTCACCCCCGGCGACGTGGCCGAGGTGCGCTCGGCCAACGGCACCTTTCTGGGCCGGGCCTTTTACAATCCCAATTCACAGATCTCCCTGCGCATGCTCACCCAGCACGACGAGAGCATAGACGGGGATTTTTTCCTGAAAAGGGTGCAGGAAGCCTGGGCCTACCGCAAGCTGCTGTGCGATACCCAGAGCTGCCGGGCGGTGTACGCCGAGAGCGACTTTCTGCCCGCCCTCATCGTGGATAAGTTTTCCGGCGTGCTGGTGATGCAGTGCCTGTGCCTGGGCATGGAGAAGTGGAAACATACCCTGACCGACATCCTGGTCCAGGTCATCCAGCCCCAGGGCATCTACGAGCGGGACGACGTGCCGGTGCGGCGGCTGGAGGGCATGGAACAGGTCACCGGGCTGCTGTACGGCCAGGTGCCCGACCGGGTGGAGATGCGGGAAAACGGCATCCTGTTTTCCGTGGACGTGCGGGAAGGCCAAAAGACCGGGTTCTTCCTGGACCAGAAGGAGAACCGGGCGGCCATCGCCCCCTTCTGTCCCGGCGCCCGGGTGCTGGATTGCTTCTGCCACAACGGCTCCTTTTCCCTCCACGCGGCCAAGTACGGCGCCCAAAGCGTGTTGGGCGTAGATATTTCCCAGGAAGCCCTGGACGTGGCCCAGGGCAACGCCCAGGCCAACGGGTTCGGCCAGGTGCGCTTCGAGGCGCACAACTGCTTCGACCACCTGCGGGCCCTCACCGAGGCCAAGGAGCAATTCGATTTGGTGATCCTGGACCCGCCCGCCTTCACCAAGACCCGCAGCGCCGTGGAGAGCGCCCTGCGGGGATATAAGGAAATCAACCTGCGGGGCCTGCGCCTGGTCAAGCCCGGCGGATTTTTGGTGACCTGCTCCTGCTCCCAGCACGTGCACAGCGATATGTTTATCGACATGTTCAACCAGGCCGCCCGGGACGCCCGGCGCAAGGTGCGGATGGTGGAATTCCGCACCCAGGGCCACGACCACCCCATCCTGCCCGCCGCCCCGGAAACCCAGTACCTGAAATGTATCATCGCCCAGGTGCTGCTGTAATGAACGCGGCCCCCAGGGGCCGCCCCTCACGCCTAGAAATGCCCACCGCCCCCCTTTCCGGGGTCCGGCAGGTTGTTCCATAGGAAATATATTTCGGAAAGGAAAGGGATCACAATGCGTCTTGTTAAAATCCTTTGCCTGCTGCTCTGCGCCGGGCTGCTAACCGGGCTGCCGGCGGCAGCGGAAAGCGCCCCCCAGGATGTGCGCACCCTGCTGGAGGAGGCCGGTTATTACGTGCAAAGCGGCAGCCTGTACGAGCTGGATACCCTGGAGGAGGCTTCCCAGGGACGGCTGCTGAGCTGCTTCGGCAACAACGCGGGCTCCACCTATATGGTGCTGGACCTGCCCCCGGCCCCCAATCAGGAGCCTGCCAAGGGCGTAGCCCAGCTGAACTGGCCCGACGAAGAGCCCTCTGAATACTACGACGAAACCGCGGATAACGCCTCGGCCAACCCCTACTTCATGCCGGTGGGCTGGCAGTATAAGCTGCGCCAGGACGAAGCCATCGTACTGATGGGCCAAATGCCCCCCGCCTGCAAATACTATTCCTTCGTCAACTATATCCTGTTCACCGAGGAAAAGGCGGGCAAGGATTACTCCACCCAGGCCGGTACCTTCAGCGTGGGCAGCGAGGAAACGGGGCTGTACCGGCCGGTGTTCGGCTCCATCGGCGAGCCGGTGAACATGCAGAACATCCTGTACCAGGGGGACAGCGCCTTTGACAGCCAGGCGGTCATCGTGGTCAGCGTCAACCAGACCACCACCCAGGAAGTGGTAGAACAGCTGCTGGCCGCCGGGTATGACCAGTCCCAGATCAACGTAATGCCCATTCCCGGCGTGTACAACATCGGCCTGCAGGACGGCGCGGACACCTTCGCCTTCCTGGGCCGCACCTCCCAGCCGGAGGACCAGGCGGCCATGGACGCCTATATGGAAGAGCTGCCCCAGCAGATGACGGTATACCGTGTCACGCCCCAAAACGAGCGGGAGGCGGACCCCTATGAGAACCAGACGGTAATCCCCCGGGGCACCGGCGTCCATGAGGCGGCCCTGGTGGAGGACGCCTACGCCAACCTGGACGCCCTGCGCCAGGCCATCATCGACCAGTATGCCGGTGAATACGACTATCAGGAACTGACCAGCGTCATCGCGGTACCGGAAGGGCTGACGGCCTACTTTAACGACACCAATGCCCAGGGCGACAACCGGGACGCCAGCTACCTGATGACCGAGGACTTCACCCTGGACAGCGACGAGGACTTTGTGGTGGTCTACGGCGTCAACCACACCGCCACGGGCAAGGGCCAATACTCCAACGCCATTCTCTACGCCCGGCCCATGCTCAACGGCGTAGCCAGCGCGTACGATTCCCAATACGAAGGCAGCGCCAGCGCCTATCTGCCCGAGGACGCCCAGGACGCGGACAAATTCTACGTATACAAGTTCGCCCGAACTCAACTGGACGACTATACCGCCGTGGTGGAATACTCCACCGGAAACGAAAGCGGCAAATATTACGGCGTCGATAACGGGGAATCGCTGTTCATGGCTTTCCGCGCCTATCTGGATCAATCCGGCGTAGGCCCCTCCTACTACGAGATCATCTACGACCGCGCCATCGTCTTCCACAAAAAGTAAGTCCAGAAGCGTCTCCCCATCAACCCAAACCGGCGCGTCCTTTACAAAGGGCCGCGCCGGTCTTCCTATCCCCCAGCAAATGACCCTACCGCCGAGCCCATCCACCATTTTCCCAACCACACCGCATCCCCTCACGGCCTGAAACAGCGCAGCGGCTACCGCCGCCGCGCCGCTTCAGGCCGTTGTCCCACCTACGCGCCAGCGAGGATGGCGGTTCCAAGGGGGGCCATCCCCCCTTGGCGGGGGTCCAGGGGCGAGGAGTCCCTGGCGGGGGTCCGGGGGCAGCGCCCCCGGCGCCGAGTCAGCACCTGTCCCACCGAATCCCCGAACCGCACCGCATCCCCGCACCCCCGGTACCCCCGTCTCCCGGTACCCGGAACCCCCGTCATCCCCCGTCACCTGATTCCCCGCCCATAGACTCCCAAAAAAAAGGAACGGGCACAACAGCAGGGGCCAAACCCGCATTCGCCCGAGGGAGGAGCCTATGGGTGGTAGTAACTTCAGGCGGAGCCGCCAGCCGCAGCGCACGCGGCGGAGCCCACCTGCCGACCCATTGCCGCCAAGGGCGGCAATGGAGAAAGCCAGAACACCCCATTCCCGATGACCCCCACCCCAAAAAGCCCCGATAGAACGATACGCTCCCGTCCCCCACCACAGCAAAACCGGCGCTGCACCGAAGTACCCAAAAGCCGCATCTATTGCGTCAGGGGGTCCCGGGGGGCGGAGCCCCCCGGGCTGGTTAGCGCCGCCGCCGAAGGGCGGCGGCGCTAACCAGTCTGAGAACCCAATCTCCCGGCGGCTCAGGGCAGCTGTGGCCAGCTTCTAGCCGGCGCAGCTTCGGGCTGGGCGGCGCAAAACAGCTCACGCGGCGGCTGAAAGGCCGCCGCGCTGGCATTGTTATAGGCTGTAGAATCAGTCCCTGTCCCAATCCAGAATGGCGCCTGTCGCCGCGTCGATGGTGGCCTCATATTCCTGATCGCCATTCACGAACTGGATTTCGTATACCCGCCGTCCCTCATCCAGCTCCAGCCGGCTCTGGGTCACTTGCACTTGGTCGCGGGCAAGCCCGGCCTTTTCCAGGGCGATGTCCAGCGCCTGGCTGACGGTGATCTCCCCTTCCTGGGGCTGGTAGCTCTCCGCGTCGCCGTCAAAGGCCAGAATCTGGCCGGTAGAGGCGTCGATATCGTAGTCGTATTCCTTGCCGTCCACCACAAACTCCACCTCATACACCGTTCGGCCGTTCTCAAGGTCCTTTTCGGCCTTGAGGATGAAGGCGGATGCCGGGTCCGCGATGCCGGCGTGGGTCAGGGCGATGCGCTTGGCCTGCTCCGCGCCGATATCCCCGGCCTGCTGGGCTAAGGCGGGCAGGGCGGCCAACAGGGCTGCGCAAAGCAGGATGCCGATCCATTTTTTCATAAGGAATGTCCTCCTTTCCGTTTTGCTCGCTCAACGGGCGGCAAGAGGAGTTTCCCACGGGGGCGAAAAAAATATGTAGTCCCACCCCGGCAATTTATAGTATAATATCCAGGGCGAGCCAATCCGGGCCCCAAAAAAATTTGCCATTCTTCCGCCGGAATACGCAATAAAGGGCGGCTCCCGCGCATTGTTATGAGTGAAAAGGGGAGAATATATGGGCATCTTTGAAGCAAATCCCAAGGCGGCGCTGGACGACCAATTGATGGCCCAAGTGGCCCAGGGCGACCACCACGCGCTGCAAACCCTATACGACCTGACGCGCAGAGGCATATACGGCTTCGCCCTGTCCATTACGGGGCATTATGCCGACGCCGAGGACGTGACCCAGGAAACCTATCTTCGGGCCTATCAGGCTGCGGTAGCGGGGCAATATCAAGCCATGGGCAAACCCATGGCTTGGTTGATGACCATTGCCCGCAACCTGGCGCGAATGAAGCTGCGGGAAGGAAGCCGCAGCGCCGGGCTGGACGAGGAAGCGCTGACCCGGCTGCCCGCTCCGGCGTCCTTGGACGCCGAGGACAAAATGGTGCTGGGCGCGGCCATGGCCGCCCTCACCCCGGAAGAGCGCCAAGTGGTCATGCTCCACGCTTCTTCGGGACTCAAGCACCGGGAAATTGCCCATTTGCTGGATATGCCCCTTTCCACCGTCCTTTCCAAATACCACCGCGCGCTGTCCAAGCTGCGCAAAAAATTGCAGGAGGCTGAAGCATGAGAAAGAAGAGCGTAGAAAAGCGGCTGGCGGCCGCTGTGGAACACGCCTGCCCGCCCCTGGATTTGAGCGCCTATCCGCCCCATCGCCCCGCGGCGCCCCAGCGCGACCGCAGCCGGGTCCGGCCTCCCGCCTGGCGCTTTGCCGTGGCCGGGGCGGCCCTGTGCCTGGCCCTGACCGTGGCAGGGGGGTGGGGGTGGCAGAACCTGGCGGTGGGGGCCGTGCTGTTCCTGGACGTGAACCCCAGCGTGGAGCTGAGCCTGAACCGTTCGGACCGGGTGGTACGCGCCCAAGCCCTGAACCAGGAAGCCCAGGCCCTGATGGCGGACATGGACCTGCGGGGGACCGACGCCCAGGTGGCGGTGAACGCCCTGGTGGGGGCCATGGTTCAGGGGGGCTATTTGACCGGCAGCGGCAACACGGTGCTGATTTCAGTAGAGAGCGACGACCCCGCCGCCGCGGAACGGCTGCGCTCCATGGTCACCGTCTCGGCGGGCAACCAGCTCTCCCAAAGTCAAGTGGAAAGCGCGGTGGTGAGTCAGGTGTGCCCCATAGACCCGGCCTTGGACACCCTGTCCCAAACCTATGACACCAGCCAGGGCAAGGCCGCCCTGATCCAGGCGCTCATTGCCGATAACCCCTCCCTCACCTTCGACCAGCTCAACGCCCTGTCCCTGTCCCAGCTCTCCTTGCTGCTGTCCAGCAAAAACGTGCTGCCCCAGGGCGTTCAGGTCACCGGCCCGGTGAGCAGCGAAGGGTATATCGGCCAGGAGCAGGCCGTCATCATCGCCCTGGCCCATGCTGGCGTGGATCAGGCCCAGACCCAGGAGATAAGCTGCGAGATGGACCTGGACGACGGGCTGATGATCTACGAAGTGGAATTTTTAAGCGGCGCTTACGAATACGAGTATAAACTGGACGCCATAAACGGCGAAGTGGTGGAATGGGAAGTGGAATGGAAGCGCAGTAACCAGCGGGACTGACCTTCCACCCCCTCGTCCACCCGCCCCTGTCCTTTCAGGCATCTTTCAGTGGTCCCCGGGCCCATGGCCGGGGGCCGCGCTTTATGACCGGGGAGCGGGTGGGGGAAAAAGAGGCTCCTTTCCCCTTCGGGTGGGGCCCGGTTTCTCTTCCGGGCCATGGCATGATCCGGCGGCCGGCCCGGCGCTTCCGGGAAAGCGCCGGGCGGCGGAGGGTCCTTCGTCTCCTTTCCGGCCGCGCCCCGCGTTCCGCCGGGACGGGCCCAGCTTTCCATGGGGAAAGGGCCGGGTTTTGGGCGGTGTGGTTGAAAGTTAACCGGAAAGCATGGTATACTGTTGGCAATACGATGGGAGGAGTGGATAGTTTATGACCGTTCGCACCCGTTTCGCGCCCAGCCCCACGGGATACCTGCACCTGGGCGGTCTGCGCACGGCGCTTTATACGTATCTCTACGCCCGCCGGATGGGCGGTAAATTCATTTTGCGCATCGAGGACACCGACCAGGAGCGGGAAGTGCCCGGCGCGGTGGACAAAATCTACCAATCCCTGCGCCTGGCGGGGCTGAGCTACGACGAGGGCCCCGACGTGGGCGGCGATTACGGCCCCTATATTCAGACCCAGCGGCGGCACCTGTACCTGCCCTACGCCCAGGAGCTGGTGGAAAAGGGCGGCGCGTACTACTGCTTCTGCACCAAGGAGCGGCTGGAGCAGGCCCGCGCCCAGGCCGAGGCCAAGGGCGAAACCTTTAAGTACGACAAGCACTGCCTGCACCTGTCCAAGGAGGAGGTGCGCCGCCGCCTGGAGGCCGGGGAGCCCTACGTGATCCGCCAGAACGTGCCCACCACCGGCAAGGCCTCCTTTGACGACGCCCTGTACGGCCACGTGGAGGTGGACTGCGACACCCTGGACGACAACGTGCTCATCAAGGCGGACGGGCTGCCCACCTACAACTTCGCCAACGTCATCGACGACCACACCATGGGCATCACCCACGTGATGCGGGGCAGCGAATACCTGTCCAGCGCCCCCAAGTACAACCTGCTGTACCAGGCCTTTGGCTGGACGCCCCCCATCTACGTACACCTGCCCGTGGTGATGCGGGACGCCACCCGCAAGCTGTCCAAGCGCTACGGCGATCCCTCCTTTGAGGACCTGCTGGACCAGGGCTACCTTCAGGAGGCCATCATTAACTTCATCGCCCTGCTGGGCTGGAGCCCCCGCAGCGAACGGGAGTTCTTCACCCTGGCGGAGCTGGAAAAGGTGTTCGACCTGGAGGGGCTGAACAAGTCCCCCTCCATCTTCGACATGAACAAGCTCACCTGGTTCAACGGCGAGTACATCCGCAAGTTGTCCCCGGAGCAGTTCCTGGAAAAGGCCCGGCCCTGGCTGGAAAAGGCGCTGGATCCTGACCGCTTCGACTTCCCCCGCATCGCCCAGCTGCTGCACACCCGCACCGAGGTGCTCAGCCAGATCCCCCAAATGGTGGATTTCCTGGCCCGGATGCCCGCTTTCGACACCAGCCTGTACACCCACAAGAAGATGAAGACCAACCCGGAGGTGGCCCTGGACGCCCTGAAAAAGCTGTATCCGGTGATGGAGGGCATTGAGGATTACGCCGAGCAGGCCCTCCACGACCAGCTGATGCAGGCCATTCCCCAGCTGGGCCTCAAGACCGGCCAGGCCCTGTGGCCCCTGCGCATCGCCATCTCGGGCAAGGAATCCACCCCCGGCGGCGCCATTGAAATCGCCTACCTGCTGGGCAAGGAGGAGACTTTGCGCCGTATGGCCGCCTCTATCGCCCAATTGGAGGGCTGAACATGGCCCAGACAGTCACCGAGCCCACCTGGGGCTGGCAGGCGCGCATCGCCCTGTACAACAAGTGGAACGGCCTGGCCCGCAGGCGGATGCTGGACTGGGTGCCCGACAGGGCTTTCCTGGGCATCCAGTATTTCCTCAAGCTGGGCCGTCCCCTCCACCTGAAGCATCCCGCGCTGTACAACGAAAAATTGCAGTGGATCAAGCTGTACGACCGGGACGAGCGGTACAAGGTGTTCGTGGACAAGCTGGCGGTGCGGGACTACGTGAGGGAAACGGTGGGCGAGCAATACCTGATCCCGGAAATCGCCCGCTACGACCGGGCCCAGGACGTCCAGTGGGACAGCCTGCCCCCCCGCTATGCCCTCAAGTGTACCCACGGCTCCAGCTGCAACATCGTCCAGGACGGCTCCCTGTCCGGGGAGCGCTTCGCCAGGCAAAAGGCGCGGCTGGTCCAGTGGATGAAGGACGACTGGTTCTACCTGAGCCGGGAGTGGCCCTACCGGGGGGTGAAGCCCCGCATTCTGGTGGAGCAGTTCTTGGAGGGCCCCGACGGGCAGGTGCCCTACGACTACAAATTCCTCTGCTTCGACGGAGAGCCAAAGTATATCATCGTGGACGTGGACCGCTATAAGGACGGGGGCGACGGCCACCGAAGGAACTTTTACGACCTCAATTGGGTCAAACAGGAGGTATTCAACCGCCATCCCGGATACGATGGCCCTGTGGAACGTCCCCAATGCCTGGAGGAGATGATTCAGGTGGCCCGCAAGCTGTCCCAGGGGCTGCGCCACATCCGCATCGACCTGTATCAGGTGGGCGGCCGGGTGTACTTTGGGGAGATGACCTTCTTTCACGGCTGCGGCCTGGAGGTGTTCCGCCCCCGGGCCTTCGAGGCCCATTTGGGCGAACTCATCGCCCTGCCGGGGGAGGCGCGATGATGGAGCGTCCCTTTTACGCCCAGCTGCACCTGCATACCTCGGAATCCAGCCGGTGCGGCCGCTCTACTGCGGCGGAAATGATGCGCGCCTGCAAGGACGCGGGCTACAGCCTGGTGGTGGTCACCGACCACTTCTTTAACGCAAACATCAACTGCGATTTCTCCCTGCCCTGGCCCCAGCAGGTGGACTGCCTGATGAAGGGCTATTGGGCCGCCAAGGCGGAAGGCGAACGCCTGGGGCTTACGGTGCTCTTCGGCTGGGAAACCAACAACGGCGGCCCGGAAGTGCTCACCTACGGCCTGGGCCGGGACTACCTGCTGGCCCATCCAGACATCGCCCAGTGGCCCCTGGAGGAATACCTGGCCCGGGTGAAGGCGGCGGGGGGCTTCTGCTGCCACGCCCACCCCTTCCGGGAAGCCTACTACATCGTGCCCTTCCAGCCCCAGCCCCAGCTCTTCGAGGCCTTTGAGGTGTTCAACAACCACCATGCCCCGGAGAACCGGATTTGGGATCAGAAGGCACTGGCCATGGCCCAGAAATACCATTTGATTCAGCTGGCGGGCTGCGACGCCCACCGCGCCCAGGAGGTCACCGGCGGCGCGGTGAAATTGCCCTGGCCCGTTTCCGATATGCCCGGGCTCATCGCCGCCCTGCGCAGCCGCAAAACGGAGGTTATTCCACACCTATGACCGCGACTCACAAACATCAGAGGGGGAGAAAGCCCTTGCGCATCCTGGCCGCTCTGGTTTGCCTGGCCGTTGTAGGAGAACTGATCCTCATGGGCCTGGTCTACCGCACCACCCGCCTGGCGTATGACCCGGTCCCCGCCGACGCCATCATCGTACTGGGCGCCCGGGTCTATCCCGACGGCAACCTTTCCCTCACCCTGTCCCGGCGCACCCAGAAGGGATACCAGGCCTGGAAGGAAGGCTTAGCTCCCCTCCTCATCGTCTGTGGCGGCCAGGGCGCCGACGAGCCCGTCTCCGAGGCCCAGGCCATGGCTGCTTACCTGATGGAACTGGGGGTGCCCAGCCAGGACATCATCCTGGAGGATACTTCCACCAGCACCCTGGAAAACCTGACCTACGCCCAGCAGATCATGGAGGAGCGGGGGCTGACCACCGCCCTGGTGGTCACCTCGGATTACCATATCACCCGGGCCCTGTGGCTGTGCCAGGATATCGGCCTGAGCGCCCAGGGATATCCCTCCCTGGGTCCCGACACCCGCCTGGCCCAGATCAAGGCTCTGGCTCAGGAATCCCTGAGCTGGTGCAAATACTGGGCGACCCGAACCCTGGGCCTTCAGCCATAGCGCCTATCCCATGCGCCTTTCCCGCCGGCGGGAGAGGCGCATCATCTTTTTCGCCCTCCCTGGATGGCCCCGCTCTCCCCTCTTGTCCCGGAAGCCTGGCGCCTTCCGGGACAAGGGGGCCGGGGGATCTCGCCTCCCGCCCAGGGGGGGCGGGTGGCTTGCCCCCCGACGCGCACAAGGCCCGGCTTTAGGCCGGGCCTTTGTGCGCCGGGGGGCCGGGGCGGGGGGCCCTGGCTGCGC
>DVHZ01000017.1 GCA_018711685.1 Candidatus Excrementavichristensenella intestinipullorum
GGGGGTCCCGGGGGGCGGAGCCCCCCGGGCGCGGGAGTGCCGCCGCCGGATGGCGGCGGCACTCCCGCAGGAACGCTGGGGCGGCTTAGGGCCGCTGCGGGGGTGGCGGCCCTAAGCCGTGGGCGGGGTTATTCCAGGAAGGCATGGCTCATGATGTAAAATGCTTCTTGGTCGGGCGTGTGCTTGCGCTCTTTTTCGGGGAACGCGGCGTCGTACGCATAGGCGTCTTCCGGCGACACGGCCATGACCGGGCTGTCCTGGTAGTCCCATCGCCTGCCGTCCAGGGCGCCGGGCTTGAGCTCCTTCACCAGCATGGCTGCGGGAAACTTGCCGCCTTGGGCGCATACGTTGACCTTTTTACAGCTCACAAAGCCGCTGGACACATAGTTGGAAGGCATACCGAAAATGACCACCGCGTCGTATCCCATGCCGAGCGCTTTTTCAAAGGAATGGGCCATGAGCAGTTTCCCGTAGCCCTTGCGCTGATGGCGCTGGTCTATGCAGAGGGGGCCGAAGGTCAGCACGTCCTTGACGTGGCCGGATGCATCCGTCAGGGTGGCTTTCGTGTACATGATATACCCGATCACCGCGCCGTCCAGTTCCAGGACCAAATCCAGCTGGGGGATAAAATCCGGGTGGCCGCGCATTTTATGCACCAGGTAATGCTCCACGCAGCCGGGCATATAGAGGTTATAGAAGGCGTTTCGCGTGATCTCCTCTACGATTTCGTAGTCTTTGGGTTCTTCGCTGCGGATGATGAGCATTTTCGTTTCCTCCCCATTCGGATAAATTCCAGGTTCCGTTTCCCGGCCTGGCGGCGGGGCCGGAGCAAAATACCTGTCCATAGCTTTCCGGGGAATCCATCTCCCCGCCTCTCCCGGGGAAAGGCGCCTTATGCCGCCTTGGCGCAGCCCATCCCCCTATGGCCCTGCAGGCGCCTTGGCCCGGGGCGTTCCACCTTTGAGGCCAATCATACGCTGCCGGCGGCAGGCTGTCAAGGGGGGGTGGCCGCCGGCGGGAGGGGCTATTGCGCCGCGGCGGTTTTCGGGGTACAATGGAAGCAAAGGAGAGGGGGGCGGCGGAATGCTCAGCGAGCGCAGCATATCCGGACCGGGACGGGGCAGGGAGCGCATGGTAGAATTTTTGCGCCGCAACGGTTTGGGCTACGAGGAGGACATCGATTACAGCTATTGCCTCATGGATGAAGACCGGGTGGCAGCCGCTGGGTCCCTGTCGGGGCCGGTGCTCAAGTGCATCGCCGTGGACCCGGAATACCGGTCCCTGGGCCTTTCCGCCCAGGTGGTCTCCGCCCTGTGCCAGGAGGCGGCCCGGCAGGGGCACACCCATCTGTTTTTGTTCACCAAGCCGGAAAACCTGCCCTTGTTTGAGGGGCTGGGCTTTTTCCTGGTGGCGTCCTGTCCAGGGGCGGCGTTGCTGGAGAACCAGCGGGACGGGCTCAAAAGCTATCTGGAGGGGCTGGCCGCCTGCCGCCGGAAGGGGGTGTCCGGGGCGGTGGTGCTCAACGCCAATCCCTTCACCCTGGGCCACCGGTATTTGGTGGAGCAGGCGGCGGGACAGGTGGACGCGCTGCACCTGTTTTTGGTAGGGGAAGACCGCTCCGAGATTCCCGCGGCCCACAGGGAGGCGCTGGTGCGCCAGGGGGTGGCGGATCTGCCGGGGGTGACAGTGCATCCCGGCACGCCCTATATCATTTCGGCTGCCACCTTTCCCACCTATTTTTTGAGGACCCAGGGCGAAGCCGCCAGGGCCTACGCCCAGTTGGACCTGACCATTTTCGGGCGGAGAGTGGCCCCGGCGCTGGGGATCACCCGGCGGTTTGCGGGGGAAGAGCCCTTGTCCCCCTCCACGGCCCTGTATAACCAGGCGATGCTGGAGGTGCTGCCCCCCTTGGGGGTGGAGGCGGTCATTCTTCCTCGCCTGGAGCTGGGCGGCCAGCCGGTGAGCGCCTCCCGGGTGCGCCAGCTCTGGCGCCAGGGGAATTGGCGGGCGCTGGAGGAACTGACGCCGCCGGATACCCTGGCCTATTTGAAGGCCCATCCGCAGCATTAAGAGCCCATCCGCAGCGATGAGCCGGAAAAATCCCCGTATTCTCCTGGATTGCCCTTGCGCAATCGGCCCGATTGGGGTACAATGTTAAGAGAAAAAATGATGGATGGGGAGGGTGCCCCGTGAGCATTCCGTGGAGCGAGGAGAAGATTCGGGCCTTGCGGGCCGCTTTGGATCAAATGGAGGACGCCCAGGCCACCGGACCCGATGAGTATGTGGTGGATCTGTATCAGCGAGAGCCACCGATGACCCTGGAACTGGCCTTCGAGGCAGGGCGGCTGCTGGTGCTAGCAGCACAGACCATGGCCTATGATGCCCAGCTGGATGGGTGGTATTTGGATCGGCCGGTGGAGGACGCGGTTGAGGTAGAGGAGGCCTTGGCGGCGCTGTTGCCATGACCGACGAACTGTTGCTGGCGCGGCTCATCGCCCGGCTACAGCCTCGGGCGGACGCCGTCGACGCCGCCCGGCGGCTGTTGGACATACACGGTTCCTTAGGCCCGGTGCTGGAAGCCGATCCCAGGGATTTGTCCCGGGTGGGCGGTTTGAACCCCAACGCCGCCCAGATCCTGTCCCTCATTCCCCAGTTGGCCAGGTATATGGCCCAGGAGCGTAGCAGGGCTCTCCTTCGCGTACGCAATTTTGCCCAAGCGGCCGCCTGCTTGCGAGGGCTGTACCTAGGCGCAAAGAACGAATGCTTTTACCTATTGTGCCTGGACCGAGAGGGGTTGGTGCTGGACTGTGCGCTGCTGCAGCAAGGCACGGTGGACGAAACGCCCTTTTACCTGCGCCGGGTGTTGGAGGCCGTCCTGCGCTGTTCGGCCCAATCGGTGGTGCTCAGCCACAACCATCCCAGCGGAACCAGCAGCTTTTCTGCCGCAGACATCCAGTGTACCCAAGGCGCTATTAACGCCCTGCTGCCCCTGGGCGTGGCGGTACTGGACCATGTGCTGGTGGCCGACGGCCGGGCCTATACCCTCCATGGCCACCCCAGTTTCCCTGAAGAATTATTTTCCCACCAGCGCCCCGGCGACGCCCTAATCGCGGGCTGGCTGCGGGATTAAGGAGGATGAAGCCATGAAGGCGCTCATACTGGCGGCCGGGTACGCCACCCGGCTCTACCCCCTTACGCTGAACACCCCCAAGGCCCTCCTGCCCATCGGGAAACGCAATATGATGGACTTTTTGTGCGAAGCGATGCTGGGCCTGCCCGGCCTGGACCAGGTGGTTGTGGTGACCAACAGCCGCTTTTTCGGGCAATTCCAGGCCTGGGCGCAGGGCGCCAGGGAGCGCTTTCAGCCCCTGGACTTCCTGGTGGTGGACGACGGAACCCACGACGACGCCTCTCGCCTGGGCGCCGTGGGGGACATCCAGTTCGCCATCCAGCAGGCGCACATCCAGGATGACCTGCTGGTGGCCGCCTCGGACAACTTTTTCACCTTTCCCCTCTCCGATTTCTGCGAGGAGTTCCGCCGCAGGAACCGGGATACCCTGCTGGGCGGCCGCATTGCCGACCGCCGGGAGCTCACCCGCTTCGCCGTGGCCACCCTGGACCCCCAGGGCCGGGTGACCAGCCTGGTGGAAAAGCCCCAGAATCCGGCCAGCGACATCGCCATCTATGCCCTGTATCTGTACAAAAAGGATACCTTGCCCCTCATCGGCCAATATTTGGCCCAGGGCAATCCCCCCGACGCCCCCGGGCATTTCCCCGAATGGCTGTATACCCGGCGGGAGGTAGGGGTGTATCTGTTCCAAGGAGAATGCGTGGACATCGGCACCCCGGAGAGCTATCAGGCCGTGTGCCGGCGCTTCGGCTGAGAGGGGCCCCTGGACGCAGCAAAGCGAGGGAAAGACGCTATGGACAAATGGGATCAACGGTTCATGGAAATGGCCTGGGTCATCGCTTCCTGGGCCAGCTGCTACCAATCCAACCGCAAGATCGGCACGGTGATCGTCAAGAACAAGCGCATCATGACCACCGGCTATAACGGTGCTCCCGCCGGAGTCAAGACCTGCATTGAGCGGGGGGAGTGCCTGCGGCGCAAGCTGGACATCCCCTCGGGAACCCGTCAGGAGATGTGCTACGCCATCCACGCCGAGCAAAACGCCATCATCCAGGCCGCCCGGCTGGGCGTGTCCATCGAGGGCGCTACCCTGTACTGCACCCACCAGCCCTGCGTCATCTGCGCCAAGATGATCGTCAACGCGGGCATCCGCCGGGTGGTCTATCAGGAGGGCTACCCCGACGAGTTCTCCCGACAGATGCTCCAGGAGGGCGGCGTGTCCCTGGAAAAATACCCTCGGGACGCCTCGGCGCCGGGGCGAAATGGGGAATAGCGCTCCCTATAGCTCCCGAATGTATTCCCGGAATATGCCGGCGATGAAATCCGCCTCCCGGGGCGCGTACCGGGGCGATATAGCTAGGCTGGCCAGACAATAGGGCGCCTGCGCCTGGAAGGATTCCGTCGCCCATGGGCGATAGGGCACCTCCGGTTCGCCGTAGTCGAATTGGGGCATCAGCCGCCCCAGGCTGGAGGATAGGCGCAGCGCCTGGGCCCTGCCTGCAGGCCCCTCTCTGAGGATCTGGGCGGGCATGTCGGGTCGAGAATGGGGATTGCGCACGTTGTCCAGGGCGGAAATCCACCGAAAGGCCAGGGCGAAGAGCAGGTAATTGGCTTCGTCCAGCTTGCGCTGGGCCCTGTACCCCTCCAGGTCCGCCCGTTCCTGGGGCCGCCGGGCCAGGACGCATTCCAGCACGAAAGCCGGCCCCGGCCGCCCGATGCCCAGGTCGCTGTGGGCGTCCACATGGGTCAGGTGAAAGGGCGGCGTTAGGCCGCCCGCCTCCATTTGCTCCCGCCATAGCCAGAGCGCCTCGTCGTGGGTGCTGAATATCCGCCCCGGCAGGGGATGGCGGCGGGAGAGCAGGCACTTCTCCTCCAGAAACCGGCGCACCGCCCCTTCCGTCCAGGGCTGGGCCTCCGCCGCCGCCGGCCGCCGTCCCTCTGGGGCTAGGGCGCATACTCCGCTTAAAAAGAAATCCATATCCAGGTCCAGTACCCTCATGGGCTGCATAGGCCGCGTCTCCCCGCGCTCTTCGTATTTCCCGCAACGCCCCGGTTCCATTTGGCCCTGGCCCGGCGGGGCCTGGGCCAGGGCCGGGGCCGCCCCTCAGGGCGGCCCCCAGCGCCTCTCCATTGTACCACGGCATTCCCCGGGAAGCAACAGCCCTTCTTGCGCTGCCGGGCGGAAGAGGGTATAATACCCAGGAAAGGGAGGGATTTGCGTGGATGCACCGGGGCGGATATTGGCCTGCGCACTGGACGTGGGGGAATCCATGCTCATCTGCGGCGGCGAGGTGGCCCGGGTGGAGGATACCATCTCCCGCATCCTGTACGCCTACGGCGCACAGCGGGCGGACATCTTTACCATCACCAGCAGCATCGTGGCTACCCTGGACATGGACGGCCAGGTGCTCACCCAGACCCGGCGCATTTTTCAGCAGCAAATAGACTTTGACAAGCTGGATAAGCTCAATGCCCTGTCCCGCCAGATTTGCCGGGATAAGCCGGATTGCGCCGCCCTACGCCGCCAATTGGAGGATATCGCCAGGGGACCCCGCTATGGAAGGGGCATGATGTTCCTGACCTACGCATTGGTGGCCGCCGCCTTTTCCCTGTTTTTCGGCGGCAGCTTTGCCGACGCCCTGGCCTCCGCCCTCACCGCCCTGGCGCTGAAAGCCCTGATGGACAGCCTGGGCCCCGTGGGCCTGAATCCGGTGCTGGCCAGCGCCCTGTATGCCTTTGCTGGAGGCGCAGTGGCCGTCCTGGCCCTGTCCCTGGGCCTGGGGGACAGCTTCGACAAGATCGCCATCGGGGATATCATGCTGCTCATTCCCGGCGCGGCGCTGACCAACGCCCTGCGGGACCTTTTGTCCGGGGACACCATCTCGGGGCTGACCCGGCTGGTGCAGGCCGTGCTGGCCGCCATCGCCGTGGCCACCGGCTTTGCCCTGGCGAGGGGGTGGCTGCTGTGATGGATTGGAGCGGCCCCCTCACCGCCCTATTGGGCAGCCTGGGCTTTTCCCTGCTGTTTAACGTGCGGGGCTGGCGGTTGCTGGCCGGAGCCCTTGGCGGCGGGGTAACCTGGGCGCTGTACTTGGCCCTGAGCCGCCTCACCGGGGAGGAATACCTAAGCTATGGACTGGCCTCCCTGGCTGCCGCCCTCTACGCCCAGGTGATGGCCCGGTGGATGAAGGGACCGGCCAGCGTGTTTTTACTGCCCTGCATCATTCCCCTGATTCCCGGGGGGATGCTGTATTATACCATGCTGGAAATGGTCCAGGGCCACTGGACTCAGGCCGCCCAGCAGGGCGTCGCCACGCTGAAGGCGGCGGGCGCCATCGCCATTGGCTTGGCAGGCGCTTCCTCCCTGGAAGCCCTGGCCCGGGCCGTCATAAGGAGGATAATGAAGTGATCAACACCACCCTGCTGTACATTCAACGGGGCCATCAATACCTGATGCTTCACCGCACCAAGAAGGAAAACGACCTCAACCGGGACAAGTGGGTGGGGATCGGCGGGAAGTTCGAGGACGGGGAGAGCCCGGAAGACTGCGTCAAGCGGGAAACCCTGGAGGAAACCGGCCTCACCCTTACCCAGTACCGCTACCGGGGCCTGGTCACCTTTATTTCGGACCGATGGCCCACCGAATACATGCATCTGTTTACCGCCACCGGCTTTACCGGCGCCATCGGCCCCTGCGACGAGGGCGATCTAGCCTGGATCGACAAGGCGGCCCTTCGGCAAATGCCCCTGTGGCAAGGCGACCATATCTTCCTGGACCTGTTGGAGCGGGAAGAACCCTTTTTCTCCCTCAAATTGGTCTACCAGGGGGAGCGCCTGGTCCAGGCTGTGCTCAACGGTGAGACCCGCTTGGTATAGCGCCTCCGCCATGCCCGGACCAGGCCGCTCCTTCCGGATAGGGCCCCGGTTCCCGAAGGGGAAGGGTCCAGGCCCGGCTTCGCCGGGCCTGGACCCTTCCCCTTCGGG
>DVHZ01000122.1 GCA_018711685.1 Candidatus Excrementavichristensenella intestinipullorum
GCGAAGCCCCCGGGCCCCGGCCCCCCAGCCCCAGGAGCCCCGCCAGGGGGTGCGCCCCCTGGCGGCTGAGCCCCGGAGCATCCCGTTCTGTCCCAAAAATTGCCTCGGAGCCCCCAAAATTTTCCCGGAATGGTTGACAATTGAGGTGATTCAATTTATTATATTGATATAGCATAAGTTCTATGGAGGTGGGCGCTATGGGAGACAGGACGATGGTGCTGGGCGTCATAGGAGCCGACGTACATGCAGTGGGGAATCAGATTCTCAACTTCGCCTTTACTCAGGCCGGGTACAACGTCATCAACTTGGGGGTGATGGTGTCCCAGGAGGAGTTCATCGAGGCGGCCATTGAGTCGGCGGCCAAGGCCATCGTGGTATCCAGCCTGTACGGTCACGGCGAGCTGGACTGCCGCGGCCTGCGGGAGAAGTGCGACGAGGCCGGGCTCAAGGGCATTTTGCTGTACGTAGGAGGCAACGTGGTGGTGGGCAAGCAGCCCTTTGCCGAGGTGGAGAAGCGCTTTAAGGCCATGGGATTTGACCGGGTATTCGGCCCGGGCACGCCGCCGGAGACCACCATCGCGGCGCTAAACGAGGACTTTGCCGCCCTGGAGGCCGGGGAGAAGCGATGAAGGCGGTACTGTTGATCGACTTTGGCTCCACCTATACCAAGGTGACCGCGGTGGACCTGGACGCGCCCCAATTGCTGGGCACCGCCCAGAGCTACACCACGGTGGAGGAGGACGTATCCATCGGCCTGGAAAAGGCCCTGGCCCAGCTGACCCGACAAACCGGCCCGCTGAACTTCCAGGAGCGGTACGCCTGTTCCTCGGCGGCGGGGGGGCTGCGGATGATCGCTTCGGGCCTGGTGCCCTCCCTCACCGCGGAGGCGGCCAAGCGGGCGGCCCTGGGCGCGGGGGCCAAGGTGGTCAAAACCTATGCCTATGAACTAACCGAGGAGGACCTGGAAGAAATTCAGGCCCTGAAGCCGGACATCTTCCTGCTGTGCGGCGGCACCGACGGGGGCAACCAGGACTGCGTGATCCACAATGCCAGGATGCTGGCCGGCATGGCGCCCTGCTTCCCCATCGTGCTGGCGGGCAACCGGGCGGCCAGCCGGGCGTGCGAGCAGACCCTGGCCCAAGGGGGGCACGAGGTCATTCCCTGCCAGAACGTGATGCCCACCTTCAACCAGTTAAACATCGAGCCCTGCCAGAAGGTGATCCGGGAGGTATTTCTGCGGCGCATCGTGGCGGCCAAGGGGCTGACCAAGGCCAGCCGGCTGATTTCGGGCATATTGATGCCCACCCCGGCGGCGGTGCTGGCCGCCCTCACCCTGCTCAGCCAATCCCTGGGCGAATTGATGGCGGTGGACCTGGGCGGGGCCACGACGGACGTATACTCCATCACCGCCGGCCTGCCCACTCGGGGCGGCACGGTGCTGCGGGGGCTGCCCGAGCCCTACGCCAAGCGGACGGTGGAGGGGGACATCGGGATGCGCTACAGCGCCCAGGGCGTGGTGGAGGCCGTGGGGCTGGACCGGGTGGTCCAGGCCAGCGGCCAGACGGAAGAAGCGGTGCTGGATTGGATCGCCCGCATTCGCCGGAAGCCCGGCATCCTGGCCCAGAGCCAGGCGGAGGCTCAGATGGATTTCGCCCTGGCCAGCCTGGCTATCGAGGTGGGCTTGGCCCGCCATGCGGGCACCATCGAGCAGGTATTTACCCCCATGGGCGTGGCCTATCAGCAGACCGGCAAGGACCTGACCCGGGTATCCCGGCTGGTGCTCACCGGAGGCGCGCTGATTCACACCGGTCAGGCGGAGGCAATCGCCCTGCAGGCCATGGCCACCCAGCAATACCCCAATTCCCTGATGCCCCGCAGCGCCGGGGTATTGGTGGACAAGCGCTATATTCTCAGCGCCATGGGCCTGCTCAGCCAGAACCATGAGGCGCTGGCCAAGGACCTTATGATAAAGGAGTTTTCAGCATGACGGAGATTCGCAACCGCAAGATCCCCATGGATGATTTCATGAAACTGCGCCAGGTGGTCCTGGGCCAGTGGCCCACGGGCAAGGATGTAGACCTGGACGAGGCCTTTGCCTACCAAAAGGCCATACCGGAAGCCAAGCGCTTTTCCCGCAAGCTGAGCCTGGCCAAGAAAAACGGGGATACCCTGATCCAGCCCCGGGCCGGCGTGCCGCTGATCGAGGAGCACATCAAGCTGCTCAACTACCTGGAGGACAAGGGCGAGGCCGACCTGCTGCCCACCACCATCGACTCCTATACCCGCCTCAACCGCTACGAGGAAGCGGAGCTGGGCATCCGGGAGAGCGCCCGGCTGGGCAAAGCCATGCTCAACGGCTTCCCCGGGGTCAACCACGGCGTCTCCGGCTGCCGCCAGGTGACCCAGGCCACCAAGGTACCGGTGCAGGTGCGCCACGGCACCCCCGACGCCCGCCTGCTGGCAGAGATCACCCTGGCCGGCGGCTTTACCAGCTATGAGGGCGGCGGCATCTCCTACAATATCCCCTACGCCAAGAGCGTCTCCCTGGAGCGCACCATGACCGACTGGATGTACGTGGACCGGCTGGTGGGCCTGTACGAGGAGAACGGCATTTCCATCAACCGGGAGCCCTTCGGCCCCCTCACCGGCACCCTGGTGCCCCCCTGCATCTCCCACGCGGTGGCGGTGATCGAGGCGCTGGTGGCTGCGGAGCAGGGTGTGAAGAACATCACCGTGGGCTACGGCCAGCTGGGCAACCTGCTCCAGGACGTGGCCGCCATCAAGACCCTGGACATCATCACCAACGAATACCTGAAGAAGTACGGCTATGACGGCGTGGACGTGACCACGGTGCTGCACCAGTGGATGGGCGGGTTCCCCCAGGACGAGGCCAAGGCCTTTGGCGTCATCAGCTGGGGCAGCGCCGCCGCCGCGCTGTCCCACGCCACCAAGGTCATCGTCAAGACACCCCACGAGGCCATGGGCGTGCCCACCATGGAGGCCAACGCCCAGGGGCTGCGCTGCACCAAGCAGGTGATCTCCATGCTGCGGGACCAGTCCCTGCCCGATGACGGAGCCCTGACCGAGGAGATGGACATCATCCTTCAGGAAACCCGCCTCATCGTGGACAAGTGCTTCGAGCTGGGCGGCGGGGATATCGCAGCCGGCGCGGTGCGCGCCTTCCAGGCCGGAGTGCTGGACGTGCCCTTCGCCCCCAGCCGCTTCAACGCGGGCAAAATCCTGCCCGCCCGGGACAACAACGGCGCCGTGCGCCTGCTGGAAACCGCCGCGCTGCCCCTCACCGACGCGCTGAAGAAGTGGAACCGGGATAAGATCGCCCTGCGCGCCAAAGCGGAAAAGCGGGACATCTCCTTCCAGATGGTCATCGACGACATCTACGCCATATCCAAGGGCCGCCTGGTGGGCCGGCCCCGGTAGGCGCGGGCCGCCGCAAGGGATCTCAAGGGCCGGGCGTCGGCCCGGGACGCGCTGCAAACGCGGGACAGGGCCGGCGCCGGTCAAGTGTGGGACAAATAAGGAGGGCTATGCCATGAAAATCGTCAACCTGATCTGCGCCAAGGGGCGTACCGGCTTTTATTTCGACGACCAGCGGGCCATCAAAAAGGGCGCTCAGTCCGACGGCGCCGCCTATATCGGTTCCCCCGTTACCCCCGGCTTCACCGCCGTGCGCCAGGCCGGCGAGGCCATCAGCGTCATGCTGGTGCTGGAGGACGGCCAGATCGCTTACGGCGACTGCGCCGCAGTGCAGTATTCCGGGGCGGGCGGACGGGACCCCCTGTTCCTGGCCGACGACTTTATCCCGGTAATCGAAAAATACATCAAGCCCTTCCTGGTGGGCCGGGAGGCCGACAGCTTCCGCCAGCTGTGCAAGGAG
Source organism: Candidatus Excrementavichristensenella intestinipullorum (assembly GCA_018711685.1). Lineage (GTDB taxonomy): Bacteria > Bacillota > Clostridia > Christensenellales > Aristaeellaceae > Excrementavichristensenella > Excrementavichristensenella intestinipullorum. The sequence continues at coordinate 3,896 of DVHZ01000122.1, forward strand.
ATGGAGGACATCCAGGTGGACGGCCAGCGACTGCATACCGCCATCCGCTACGGCGTGAGCCAGGCCATCCTGGACGCGGTGGCTCGGGCCAAGCACAAGCTGATGTGCGAAGTGGTGGCCGAGGAGTACGGAACCCAGGTGTCCGATCACCTGATCCCCGTGTTCATGCAATCCGGCGACAGCCGCTACGACAACGCCGACAAGATGATCATGAAGGGCGCCGACGTGCTGCCCCACGCCTTGATCAACAACGTCAAGACCAAGCTGGGCGAGCACGGCGAGCTGCTCAAGGATTATATCGCCTGGCTGCGGGACCGCATCCTGAAGCTGCGGGTGGACCAGAACTACCTGCCCATTCTGCACATCGACGTGTACGGCACCATCGGCCAGGTATTCGGCAACAACAACTACCAGGCCATGGCCGACTACCTGAAGGAGCTGGGCGAAACCGCCAAGCCCTTCCACCTGCGCATCGAGGGCCCCATGGACTGCGAGGGCCGGGAGCCCCAGATGGTGGCGCTGCGGGAGCTGCGCAAGCTGATGGACCAGCAGGGCATCGACGTGGAGCTGGTGGCCGACGAGTGGTGCAACACCCTGGAGGACGTGATGTACTTCGCCGACAACAAGGCGGGGCACATGGCCCAGATCAAGACCCCGGACCTGGGCGGCATCAACAACACCATCGAAGCGGTGCTCTACTGCAAGACCCACGGCATGGGCGCCTACCAGGGCGGCACCTGCAACGAGACCGACCGCTCCGCCCAGTGCTGCGTCCACGCGGCCATGGCCACCCAGCCGGTGCAGATCCTGGCCAAACCCGGCATGGGCGTAGACGAAGGCTTCATGATCGTGTACAACGAAATGCAGCGCATCCTGGCCCTGCGCGCCGCCAAAGCCTAACCTTTCTCCATTTCATCCGAAATTGAAAAGGTTCCATTCCATATCGAGCCCCCGGCTTAGACGCCGGGGGCTCGATATGGAATGCGCATCCGCTCCCAATTGGTGTGGCGGGCGGCGGACAGGTATGACCGCCTTGCTTGACCAGTGACCATGACTTCCTTCCATCATTTTTCCGGTACGATAAAAAGGGGCGCGGCCCATGGGGGCGGGGG
>DVHZ01000123.1 GCA_018711685.1 Candidatus Excrementavichristensenella intestinipullorum
CTGAAGTCGATCCGATATTGACAGGCCTCCTCCAGCTTCCGGCTGGAATAGATCCCGCACAGATATCCATGTACCATGACCTTGAACAACACCCGTGGATCCGCTGCCGATTTTCTCCCTCTGGGCGAATACGCTTTGTACAGTTTCCCGTACCATTGTAAAGGATGAACATGGCAAGTGGGTAGTGCGGGAGAAAACCAAAACGGTCAAAAGCAAGCGCCTTATAGAAGTTGCACCCTTCATCATTCAAAAACTTCTTGCTTTGCCACGCGAAAGCGATTTTGTGATAAACCGGCTCCCGGACACCATCTCCAAAGATTTCATTGATCTGCGCGATGAACTGGGGATCAAGTGCCGCTTTCATGATCTTCGCCATTACAATGCGTCGATTATGCTGGCATTGAATATTCCAGACAAATACGCGATGGAGCGAATGGGGTATTCGACGCCCGCTACACTGAAAAAAGTTTATCAGCACACCATGCGGGATAAGCAGCAGGAGGTGGCAGACACGATCAATCAGAAGATGAACGCACTTTTTGCAAAGGAAGATTGAAAAAAATCATGCGCGGAAACGGACAAAAAATATGCCGAACATTATTTTCGAGCCGGATTTCGTGTCATGAGTCGTGTCATGACACGGGTTTTTTGATCGAAAAAACGTCCAAAAATACGAACAACAAATGCTATGATAGAGTTAATTGTTCGGTATATTGGACGAACAAAATAAAAATCCGAACGCTTTAACGTTCGGATTCTGGTGCGGGAAACAGGACTTGAACCTGCATGAGCGAAATGCTCACTAGAACCTGAATCTAGCGCGTCTGCCAATTCCGCCATTCCCGCATGTGTTGGTGGATGGGGGTGGATTCGAACCACCGAAGTCTGCGACGGCAGATTTACAGTCTGCTCCCTTTGGCCACTCGGGAACCCATCCATATCCCGGCCTTCGACTGCCGCCTCGCCACCGGCCAGTTTCAAAATGGAGCTGGCGATGGGACTCGAACCCGCAACCTGCTGATTACAAATCAGCTGCTCTACCGATTGAGCTACGCCAGCTTGCTGGCTTCGTAGGCGTTATCTTGAGCCTGCGTCAGCCGCAAACGCAAGGCGTTTTTCAAACTGACAGGGATTATTATACTGCATCTGCGAAAAAAGTCAACCCCTATCTGCGTTTCTTAACATCCTTTCTTTTGCCCCCTTTGGCCGGCTTGCTCTTCCCGCTCATCCTTCCCTTTGCCCTGGCGGGGCCGGCGGTTTCCCTGCCCTCGCCATCGCTCCGCTTGCCGCCTCGAGGCGCGGCCCGGCCCTCCTGGGGCGGGACCAGGCATTGGGGGCCCCACCCGATCAAGTCCTCCCGCCCGGCCTCCATCAGGGCCCGGCGCACCAGGGCATGGTTCTGGGGCGCGGTGAACTGCATCAACGCCCGCTGCATGGCCTTTTCCCTGGGCGATTTGGCCACGTATACCGGCTCCATGGTGCGGGGGTCCAGCCCGGTATGGTACATGCAGGTGGACAAGGTGCCCGGGGTGGGATAGAAATCCTGCACCTGTTCCGGGTGCATCCCGGTCTTTTTCAGGTACTGGGCCAGCAGGATGGCGTCGCTGAGCTGGCTGCCCGGGTGGCTGCTCATCAGGTAGGGCACCAGGTACTGCTTGAGGCCCAGGCGGCGGTTGGCGGCCTGGTACTGATCCACGAACTTCTGAAACACCTGGAGGGGGGGCTTGCCCATGGCCCGCAGCACCCGGGGCGACACATGCTCTGGGGCCACCTTCAGCTGGCCGGACACGTGGTAGCGCACCAGTTCGCTGAGAAAGGCGCCGTCCTTATCGGCCAGCAGGTAGTCGTAGCGGATGCCGGAGCGGATGAACACCTTTTTGACCCCCTCCACCTGCCGCAGCCGGCGCAGCACTTGCAGGTAATCCCTGTGGCTGGCGTCCAGATGGGGGCAGGGCTGGGGGAACAGGCACTGGCGTTCCTTGCAGGCGCCCCGCTTTAACTGGTCCGGACAGGCCGGATGGCGGAAATTGGCGGTGGGGCCGCCCACGTCGTGGATATACCCCTTAAAGCCGGGCAGGGCGGTGAGCAGCCGGGCCTCCCGCACCAGGCTATCCCCGCTGCGGGCGGTAACGATGCGGCCCTGATGGAAGGTGAGGGCGCAGAAGTTGCAGGCCCCGAAGCAGCCCCGGCAGCTGGTGAGGGAGAACTTCACCTCGTTCAGGGCGGGCACGCCCCCTTCCCGGTCGTACATGGGGTGCCAGGCCCGCTGGTAGGGCAGCTGGTACACCTGGTCCAACTCCGCCTGGCTCAGGGGCATGGCGGGGGGATGCTGCACCAGCCACCGCCTGCCGTGCCGCTGATACAAGCCCCTGCCCCGCACCGGGTCCTGCTCCTGATATTGCAGCCAGAAGGCCTGGGCGTAGGCGCGCTTGCTGGCCGCCGCCTCCTCAAAGGAGGGCAGCTCCAGATACTCCGCCGGGGGCTGGGCGGGGCAGACGCAGGTGCCGGCAATCCGGGTATCGCTCAAAGGTTGTCCCGCCTCCAGGGCCTGGGCCGCCTGGAGGATGCTGCGCTCCCCCATGCCGTACATGAGCAGGTCGGCGCCGCTGTCCACCAGATAGCTGGCCCGCACCCGGTCCTCCCAGTAGTCGTAGTGGGCGAACCGGCGCAAAGAGGGCTCCACCCCGCCGATGAGGATGGGCACGCCGCCGTAGGCCTGGCGGATGCGGTTGCAGTACACCACCGTGGCCCGGTCCGGGCGGCAGCCCGCCCGGCCGCCGGGGGAATACACGTCCTGGCTGCGGGGCTTTTTGGCGGCGGTATAGTGGTTCACCATGGAGTCGATCACGCCGCCGGATACCAGAAAGCCCAGCCGCGGCTTGCCGAACCGGGTAAAATCCCGGCAGTCGTGCCAATCGGGCTGGGGCAGCATACACACCCGGTAGCCCGCCGCCTCCAACACCCGGGAAATGATGGCGTGGCCGAAGGAGGGATGATCCACATAGGCGTCGGCGGTCACGTAGACGAAATCGGGCTGTTCCCAGCCCCGCTGGCCCATTTCCTGAGGGGTTACCGGCAAAAAGGACGCCATGATGGAGGACCTCCTGTAAGGGGATATAGGCTGAATGCCCCGGCGGCCAACCCCTGGGACGGGCACGAGCGGGAGCGGGAAAGTGCGGCGCACGGGTCCCCAGGCCAGGGTGCGCCGCGCGGGTCTGGGCGGGCGCGGACAGGCGCGGGAAAGTGCGGCGTGGGGCCTGGAGCAGGGGCGGGATGGGGCGGCGGTTTAGGAGGCGGGGGCCGGCGGGGCGACCTGGGGGGCCACCGCGGCCATCAGCTTGACCGCGCTGCGGAGCATTTCCTCCAGGCTCTTGCCCGGTCGGCTGTAGATCAGGGCGTTTTCCTTGCCCGCCCGTAGGCGCACCTGGCCCTGATAGGGGTGCAGCGCCTCCACCAATTGATCCAAATCGGGGGAGGCCAGGGGCGAAAAGCGCATGGTCAATTCCCCGGTGCGGCCGCCCACCCAATCGATGCCCACGCTTTGGCACAGGGCCTTGAGCTGGGCGATGTCGATCAGGTTCATCACCGGGCGGCTGGGGTCGCCGAACCGGTCGATGAGCTCCTCGATCAGGTCCTCCCGGTCCTCCCCGGTGCGGATGGAGGCGATCTTCTTGTACACGTCCACCCGGGTGACGTCGCTGGTCACGTAGTCGGCGGGCAGGTAGGCGTCCACCTTGAGCTCCACCTTGGTCTGGATATCTCCCTGGCTCACGTCGCCCCGCAGGCGGCGCACCGCGTCCTCGATCATCTTCACGTACAGGTCGTAGCCCACTGAGGCCATGTGCCCCGACTGCTCCGCGCCCAGCAGGTTGCCGGTGCCCCGGATTTCCAGGTCCCGCATGGCCACCCGGAACCCGGAGCCGAACTCGGTGAACTCCCGAATGGCGCTCAGCCGCTTATCCGCCGTCTCGGTGAGCACCTTGCCCGGGCTCACGGTGAGGAAGGCGTAGGCCAGGCGGTTGGAGCGGCCCACCCGGCCCCGCAACTGATACAGCTGGGCCAGGCCGAACCGGTCGGCGTCGCACACGATGAGGGTATTGGCCCGGGGCACGTCCAAGCCGGCTTCGATGATGGAGGTACACAGCAGCACGTTGTACTTGCCCTCGTAGAAATCCAGCATCACGTCCTCCAGGGCGTGCTCCCGCATCTGGCCGTGGCCCACGGCGATGCGGGCCTCGGGTACCAGTTTTTTCAGCCGGGCGAACATCACCTCGATGGTCTGCACCCGGTTGTGCAGCACGTACACCTGGCCGCCCCGGGACAGCTCCCGCAGGATGGCGTCCCGCACCAGGCCATCGGAATACTCCACCACGTAGGTCTGCACCGGGTAGCGCTCCTCCGGCGGGGTGCGCAAAAGGCTCATGTCCCGGATGCCCACCATGGACATGTGCAGGGTGCGGGGGATGGGGGTGGCCGACAGGGTGAGCACGTCGATATTGCGCTTCATCTGCTTGATGGCTTCCTTGTGCTTGACGCCGAAGCGCTGCTCTTCGTCCACCACCAGCAGGCCCAGGTCCTTGTACTTCACGTCCTTGCCCAGCAAGCGATGGGTCCCGATGATGACGTCCACCTCGCCCCTTTCCAGCCGGGCCAGGGTCTGCTTCTGTTCCGCCGCGGTACGGAAGCGGCTGATGGTATCCACCCGCACGGGAAAGCCGTCGAACCGGCGGAGCATGGTGGCGTAGTGCTGCTGCACCAGGATGGTGGTGGGGGCCAGCAGCGCCGCCTGCTTGCCGTCCATCACCGCCTTGAAGATGGCCCGGAGGGCCACCTCGGTTTTGCCGTAGCCCACGTCGCCGCACAGCAGCCGGTCCATCACCCGGGGCGCTTCCATGTCCCGCTTGATGTCGGCCACCGCCTGCACCTGGTCCGGGGTTTCCTCGTACTCGAAGGCGTCCTCGAACTGGCGCTGCCAGGGGGTGTCCGGGGAAAAGGCGTAGCCGGGGGTGGCGGTACGGGCGGCATACAGCTTAATCAGCTCTCCGGCGATGTCCTGAATAGCCTTTTGCACCTTGGCCTTTTGCCGCTGCCATTCGCCCCCGGACAGCCGGTTCAGCTTGGGGGCCTCCCCCTCGGCGCCGATGTACTTCTGCACCCGGTCCAGCTGGTCGGTGGGCACATACAACTTGTCGCTGCCCTGGTACTGGATGTGGAGAAAATCCCGGAAGGTGCCCTCGCTGGCCAGGCGCACCGTGCCCATGTACCGGCCGATGCCGTGGCTTTCGTGGACCACGTAGTCCCCCACGTTCAGGTCGGTAAAGGCGGAAATCTTCTCCCCTGAGGAGGCCCGGGCCGCCTGCTTGTGCTTGCTGGCGCCGAAGATGTCCCCCTCGGTGATCACCGCCAGCTTGAGCCCTGGGTACAAAAAGCCCCGGGTTAGGGCCCCGGCCAGGATCACCGGCCGGTCCGGCATCAGTTGCTCCGGCGCCGGGTCCAGGAAGGGGGCGTCCACGTCCTGCTCGAACAGCAGCTTGTTCAGCCGCTGCCCCCGGGCCACGCCGCCGGCCAACAGCGCCACCCGCCAGCCCTCCTCCTGCCACTTGTGCAGGTCCCGGGCCAGTTCCCGGGGATTGCCCTGGTAGGCGGGTGCGCCCAGCCCCTCGAACTTGAACAGGCCGCTCAGGCGGAAGTCGTTGACCGCCCGCATAAAGGGGTTCAGGGTGGCCACCGAAAAGCCGTCCAGCTGCACCAGCAATTGGTCGTAGCGCAGCAGCAATTGTGCCTGGGCGGGCAGGGCGTCTTCCCGCTCTAGGGCGGTCTTGAAGTGCTCCTCGAACTCCAGCAGGCGGTTGTCGCACCGCTCCCGCAGCCGTTCCGGCTGATCCATCACCACGATGGGGTGGTGGAAATAGTCCAGCAGGGTCTGGGTCTGGGGATAGAGGATGTGGATCAGGGATTCGGCGCCGGGGAAGCAGCGGCCTCCCAACAGCGCTTCGATGCGCCCGGCAAAGCCCCGGCCCAGGCTGGTGCGCAGGGCGTAGTCGGCTTTGCCCGAGGGGGCGGGCTGCTCCGCCGCCGGTGCTGGGGAATCCTCCCCCTCCATCAGCGCCAAAAAACGCTCGTAGGGCATCAGCCCAAACTCCCGTTCCAGCTCCCGCTGCCGGTCTGGCTGGGAAGCCTTGGGCCCCTTATCCCGGGTGCAGGCCGCCACCACCAGCTGGCGCAGCCGTTCCCCCGCCGCCACCGCTTCCTCCCCGGACAGGAGCACCTCCGCCGCCGGGAAGATTTCCGCCGCCTCCCGCCGGGCGATGGAGCGCTGGGTCATCACGTCGAAATCCCGCAGGGAGTCGATCTCGTCGTCGAAGAACTCCAGGCGCAGGGCGTTGTCGCTGCCGATGGGGTATACGTCTAGGATGCCGCCCCGCAGGGCGCACTGGCCCCTGGCCTCGGTGACGTCCACCCGTTCGTATCCCGCCGCGATGAGGGCGTCCATCAGGGAGGCCGGGTCCCGGCGTTCCCCTTCCCGCACCCGAATCACGTTTTTCTCGAACACCTGCCGGGGCATCAGCCGGTGCAGCAGGGCGTCGGCGGGCACCACCAGGGCGCTAAGCCGCCCGGTTACTGCCAGGCCCAGGGCGTGGAGCCGCCCCATGTTCAGCTCCCGGCTGGACGCCGCGGTGCGCAGAAAGGAGACCTCCCGGGCCGGGAAGGCCATTACCCCGCCGGGCAGCAGGGCGGAAAGGTCCTGCACGCAGCGGGCGGCAGCCTGTTCGCTGGGCACCACCAGGATGAGGGGCCTGCCCGTATCCCGGCACAATCCGGCCAGCAGGTGCAGCCGCTGGCTGTCATCCAGGCCGAATACCCCCTGAGCGCCGGGCTTCTCCAGGGCCTGGCGCAGTTGACGGTAGGACTCCAGCCCCTCCAGGGGCCGCAGCAATAGGTCCAGTTGATGCAGCATATGCCTCCTATCGGACGCCGGCGTCCTCGCCCGCGTCCTCGTCCCCCCGATAGGCGTTGGCCAGCGCCGCCGCCTTGTCCACGCCCTGGGCCAGCAGGGTCTCTACCGCCTGGGCTGCCTTCATGTAGGCGTCAAAGGCCCGCTGGCGCTCCTGGGGCGTGCGGTATCCGCTGAGCACGTAGTCCGCCAGTTCCCAGCCCTCCGGAGCCCGGCCAATGCCCACCCGCACCCGAGGGAAATCGTCCCGGCCCAGCAGATAGATTACCGAGCGCATCCCGTTATGGGTGCCCGCGCTGCCCTTAGCTCGCACCCGCAGCCGGCCAAAGGGCAAATCCACGTCGTCGTAGATCACCACCAGCTGCTGGGGCTGGGGCTTGTACCAGTTCACCAGCCCCACTACGCTCTCCCCGCTCAGGTTCATGTAGGTCTGGGGCTGGCACAGGGCCACCCGCTGCCCTTCGATGATCCCCTCCCCCACCCGGGCCTTGCACCGGGTGCGGTTTAAGGGGATGTTGTGTTTCTGGGATAAGATGTCCACCACGTCGAACCCGGCGTTGTGATGGGTCCGCGCATATTTTTCGCCGGGATTGCCCAGCCCTACGATCACGTACATGTCCTCATCTCCGTCCATTCCTTCCGCCCCGGGACCATCTCCCCCGGCGGATTTCCCCGCCCCCAAGATATCCCCTTGGCCGGTGCTCCCGCACAGCAGCCCCTTCGCCTCAGGCATCCCCCGCCCAGGTTATTTTCTTTCAAACCCGACGGCCTATCCGCCCAGGCCAGCTTTTCCCGCCCCGGCGGGCCGTCCAACCGGTCGCTCTTTCGGCCAGCCGGTTCCTCCTGCCTCAGCGGCCTATTCGCCTGGTCATTTTTTCCATCCCGGCGATCTATCCGGCCAAGCAAATCCTCCGGTACTCTATCCTCTCGGTCAGCTTTCTTCGTCCCGGGGGCTCATCCACCCGGTCAGTTTTGCCCACTCCGGCGGCTCAGCCCTTGATAGGGGCCCACCCGCTGGCCCGGGGCCACGGTGACGTCCTCCACCACCGCGTACTCCACCCGCGCCCCCGCGCCCACATGGGCGCCGCTCAGGCGGCTGAAAGCCACATAGCAGCCCCTATCAATGGTGGTTCCCTTTTCCAGCACGCAGCCGGGCCCCAGCACCACGTCGGCGGCAATAGAGACCTCGGGCTGAATGTAGGTGTGCTCCGGGTCCACCAAGGTGACGCCGGCCCGCATGTGCCGGGCATTGATGCGCCGGCGCATGGCGGCCTCGGCCCGGGACAGCTGGAAACGGTCGTTGACGCCCAGGGCCTCGCACTTTTCCAGGGCGGGCACGGCGCAGATCAATCCGCCCTGGCCGCTGAGCAGTCCCACCGCGTCGCACAGGTGCTTCTCTCCCTGCCTGTCCTCCTGGAGCAGGGGCAGGACCTCCAGCAGGGCCTGGATATCAAAGCAGTACACCGAGGCGTCCACTTCCTGGATCATAAACTGTTCCCCGGAGAGCGCCTCCTGCCGGGCCGAGCACACCACCCGCCCGCCCTGGCGCAGAATGCGGCTGTAGCCCAGGGGGTTTTCCACGGTGGCGGTGAGCAGGGCGCAGCTGGCCCCCCGCTTGACCTCCTCCACCATGCGGGCGTAGGTCTCGGGCAGCACCAGGGGCTTGTCGCAGGCGGTGACGATCACCTGGCCCTCCCGGCCCTCCAGAAAGGCGGCGGCGCTGATGAGGGCGTGGCCCGTGCCCCAGCCCTGCTCCCGCTGCTGGGTGATAAAGCGGGCCTGTCCGGTGAGGGCGCGGCGGATCTGCTCCCCCGCCCGGCCCACCACCAGGGCCTTTTCCTGGGCCACGGTATCCAGTGCTCGCAGCACGTGCTCCACCATGGGCATACCGCAGATGGCATGCAGGGGCTTGGGCAGGTCGGAGAGCATCCGCGCCCCCTCGCCCGCCGCCATGATCAGGGCCAACTGTTCCATAGCAAACCCTCCCCGTGAAAAAATCCTCATTCCATTTTACGGCAGGATGGGGTCCCTGTCAACGGCAATCGCGCAGTCCGGTCCGCCTGGCCGAGCCCGGCGGGCTATCATGGAAAAAAATTTCGCGATACGTATATTGTCACGCCCTCTCGCACATACTCTGTACCATGCAGATTCTATTCAGGAGGGGATTTTTCATGGTCGAAACCACCATTTCCAGCGGACGGCGCGCCGGTTGGTCCGAGCGGGAAGCCAACCTGCTCTGGGAGGCCGCCGATGAGGCCCAGCAGCAGGGCCTGCCCCTGAAATCGGTTTTTGAACAGATCGCCAACCAAACCGGCCGCCGTCCCAACTCCATTCGCAATTACTACTACGCTCAAGTCCAAAAGCGCCTGGGCGATCAGCCCCGTCCCGCCCGGTTCGTGCCCTTCACCGCCGGCGAGGTGGACCAGCTGATGGAGCAGGTGCTGCGGGCCCGGGCCCAGGGCCATTCGGTGCGCAGCTGCCTGCAGCGCATGGCCGGCGGCGACCACAGCCTGATGCTGCGCTACCAGAATAAATACCGCTCCATCATCAAGAGCCGCCCCGACCTGGTGAACCAGGTGGTAGACCGGCTGCGGGCCGAGGGCGTGGACGTCCACGCGCCCCAGGTCAACCACCGGCCCCGCACCACCCTGGCCGAGGCCTGCGACCGGCTGGGCGAAAGCGCCCGCCTGGCGGAGGACCCGGAGCTGGTGCGGGCCTGCCAGGCCCTCACCCGCCTGATCCAGGAAAAGCGCCCCGCTGCCCCCGCCAGCCTGAACGTGAAGCTGGACCTGTACCGCATGGCCCTGGACGATAAGCAGAACACCATTCAGCAGCTTCGGGAATCGGCCCACGGTCTGATCTGCGCCCTCAAGGAGTTTCTGGGCCAATCCCAGCAAATCCGGGAGGACCAGCTCTCCGCCTTCTGCGCCTCCATCTCCGAGCGCATCGGCCTGCTGGAGCAGCGCCTGGAGGAGCTTCAGGGCTGATTTCAAAAACAACAGCCAAAACAAACATACAATTTACTTTACCCCCTTGCTTTTTCAGCGCGCATCGTGTATTATATATCTCGTGCCGTTCACGTAGGCGCGCTGATGTAGCTCAGTAGGTAGAGCGCATCCTTGGTAAGGATGAGGTCACCAGTTCGAATCTGGTCATCAGCTCCAAAGGGACTTGGTGTATCGCCGGGTTCCTTTTTTGTTTGTCCCCGCCTGCCGTATACCGGTCCCCCAGGGCGGATTCCCCGGAAAAATCCCCTTGGCGGTTCCGGGTCATGGGGTGCTCGTTCCCAGAAGGGCAGGTTTCAGGAAGCCCTGGGCGGTTCTCATTTGCCGGGGCCCCCGGCGCGGCCTCGGGCGGAGCACACCGCCCTTTCCGAAGCGCCCTCCTTTTGGGGCGCAGCCGCGCCCCTGCCCGGAAGGGCTCAGGGGGCGGCGGTGGGGGTAATCAGCGCGGCCACCTGCCGCTGGTGGTCGTTCCGAAAGGCGATGATGGCCTCCTTCAGCCTTTGGGCGATGGGGGGAATTCCCTCGGAACGCTCGTACATGTAGCAGGACCAGAGCAGGGGAAAGTTCTCTATGGGCAGGCGCACCGTGCCCTCCGGCAGCAGCGTCTCCGGCCCCGCGTAAAAGGCCAGGGCGCCGCAGCGGCGGACGAGAAAATAGGAAAACTGCTGCTCCGCGTCGCTGAGGATGGAACTGACGCGGATGCCCTGCAGGCCGAAGCTCTTTTGCAGCCGGTTCTGGGATTCCAGGTCGGAATTGATGCACAGAATATCCTGCCCCCGCAGATCGGCCAGGCGCACGCTTCCCCGGTTCGCCAGGGGATGGCTCACCGAGGCCAGCACGCACAAGGGCACGTGGAATTGGTGGACCAAGGTCATGTCCAGCCCGGGCATGGCGGCGGTGGAAAAGAACAGGTCCGCGTCGGTATTGGCGAACTGCCGCCCGTGGGCGTCGTCGGGATAGCTAAAGAAGTGAAAGCGGGTCTGGGGATGGGCGCCGACGAAATCCTCAAAAAAGTGGGGCGGAAACTGGCCCATCATGCCGGAATAAAAGGACAGGGATACGTCGTCCTGCTGTTGGGCGGCCATGAGAGCGATCCGGCGCAACATGCGCTCCTGGTGCATTTCCATGTGCCAGGCCTCCTCCTGGAGCGCCTTGCCGAAGCGGTTCAGGCTGAGCCCCTGGGGCAAACGGGTAAAGAGGGGCACCCCCAATTCCTGCTCCAGGGAATTGAGCGCCTTGGACAGGGCCTGCTGGCTGATGAACAGCACCTCGGCGGCCTTGGCGATGCTGCCGGTCTCGCAGATCTTGAGAAAATAGGAAAGCTTACGGCTGTCCATAGGATCTCCTTTCGGTTGAGCCCCCTCAACGAAAAACTGATTGTCATATTCTAGACGAAGATGATAAAATTATATCATATACGGCAGGAAAATACCATCCCCTGCCGCGGGTTCGAAGTACGTGAGGAGGAAGAAAACCATGTCCAGCACCATTTCTCGCCGCAGCTTTCTCAAGGGAGCCGTGGCCGGCGCCGCCGGCCTGGCCGCCGCTCAGACCCTGGGCGCGCCGGCGCTGAAGGGCGCGGCCGCCGCCGAAGCGGCGCCCCAGCCCCAGTTCGCCAGCGCCCAGCAGGCCAGCTCCACCTTGCTCAACCCCCAGAGCTGCGCCATCTTCCGCTATGACGACGCGCCGGTAATGAAGGAGACCAAGCTGTTCACCCCCTGGCAGTTCGGCGGGCTGACCATCGGCAACCGCCTGGTGAAGTCGGCGGCGGGCTCGGCCTACCTGCCCACGGAGACGCCGGAGAACATCATCAACGAGTACACCAACTGGGCCAAGGGCGGCGTGAAGCTGATCTGGATCGAGGACTTCCTCAACACCCTGCCCGATTTCCCCGCGGCGTACAAGATCTACGGCCGGGACAATTCCTACCTGAAGGAACTGGTGGACGCCATCCACGCCCAGGGCAGCTACTGCGGCTATCAGCTCTCCCTGATGGGCGCTTCCTTCTCCGGGTTCCAGTCCAAGGGCGCGGGGGATTTCGAGTGCGCCCACGCGGACGACATGACCTATGAAGAACTGATCAACCTGGAAAAGAACTTCATCGACGCGGCCAAGTGGCTGAAGGAGCAGGGCGTGGACGCGGTGGAGATCAACGCCGCCGGCAACAACATCGGCCAGGCCTTCCTGTCCCGCAACCGCAACGCCCGCACCGACGAGTACGGCCCCCAGTCCTTCGAGAACCGTACCCGCTTCCTCTCGGACATCATTCGGGGCATCAAGGAAGTCAACGGCCAGGACTTCCCGGTGCAGATCCTCATCAACGCCATCGAGGAAAACGACGAGAACATCGGCCAGAACACCCAGCTGACCACGGTGGAAGAGAATATGCAGATCGCCAAGATGCTGGAGGACCACGGCGTGGACGCCCTGCACCTGCGCTGCGGCCCCTTCGGCAAGCACGTGGCCGAGTTCGCCCAGGACCTGTACTTCACCGGCTACGGCATCGCCGGCACCACCGGCTTTGGCACCCAGTTCGACTTCAGCCGCCACTTCCAGGGCAAGCTGAACTATGAGAACTCCGGCGCGGGCATTCTGCTCAACGTGGTGCGGGAGATCAAGTCCGCAGTGTCCATCCCCTGCGGCTGCGTGGGCTTTGTCGATCCCGCCCGCGCCCCCAAGTACTTCGTGGACGCCATGGAGAACGGCGACGCCGACTTCTTCCTGCTCACCCGGCCGCTGATCGCCGACCCGGATTACGTGAACAAGCTGATGGAGAACCGCTTTGACGAGATCCGCCCCTGCAACCGCTGCATGCACTGCCACTTCGATTACGACGAGGAGGGCAACTTCTACGAGCACTGCCGGGTAAACGCCACCCACATGCGGGCCTATCATCCCGACGTGATGCCCGAGGGACGCGCCGTGCCGCCGGCTGAGACCGTGAAAAAGGTGCTGGTCATCGGCGCAGGTCCCGCCGGCATGGAGGCGGCCACCGTGGCGGCCCAGCGGGGCCACAAGGTAACCCTGGTGGAGAAAAACGGCTACCTGGGCGGCCTGCTCCTGTTCGCCAACGCCATCAAGGGCCCCCACGAGAACCTGGCCAACCTGAACACCTACCTGCAAAAGCAGCTGCAGCTCAACGGCGTAGAGGTGGTCACCGGCCAGACCGCAGACGCGGAGTACGTGAAGGCGGCCGCGCCGGACGCGGTGATCCTGGCGGTGGGCGGCCTGCGTCCCCAGCTGGAGTTCGCCTCCACGGCGGGCACCCGGGTAATGACCATGGACGAGCTGGGCCAGGGCGTGGACGGCAGCGAGATCGTGGTGCTGGGCTCCAACGCCCAGGCAGTGGACGCGGTTCAGTACCTGCAGGCTCAGGGCAAGCACGTGACCATCGTCACCGAGGACAGCGCGGACAACCTGGGCAAGGGCCAGTCCAGCTGGGTGCGTACCTTCACCAATCCCATGATCTACGCCCGGGGCACCCGGGTGTGGCAGCACGCCAAGCTCCTTTCCGTGAACGACGGCAGCGTGACCTTCAGCGGCGAAACCGGCGTGGACATGACGGTGAAGGCGGATACCGTCATCGACGCCCGGGACATGCTGCCCAACACCGCCCTGGCAGACGCCCTGGATGGCATCCAGACCGTGGCCGTGGGCGACTGCAACAAGCCCTTCAACATCGCCGAAGCCATCGCGGCGGGCAACATCGCGGCGCGCAATATCTAAATCTCTCCCCTGCACCGGCAGCCCCTGCCGCAGCGGGCGGCGGCCTTCCTTTCGGAAGCCGCCGCCCGCTGTTTAATATGGCGGCAAATCGTTTGCAGGACCGCACCAACCGCTCACCGACCTTCCGGGCCGCACCGCATCCCCCACAACCCGGAACAGCGTAGCGGCTTCCGCCTCCGCGCCGTTTCAGGCCGTTGCCCCACCTATGCGCCAGCGAGGCAGGCGGTTCCAAGGGGGGCGTCCCCTTGGCGGGGGGCCAGGGGCGAGGAGTCCCTGGCGGGGGTCCGGGGGCAGCGCCCCCGGCGCCGAGTCATCCACCCAGCCCACCGAATCCCTGAACCGCACCGCATCTCAGCGCCCCCGGTAACCCCGTCCCCCGTCACCTGATTCCCCGCCCATAGGCTCCAGAAAAAGGACGGACACAACAACAGGGGCCACACCTGTATCCCCCCAAGCGAGGAGCCTATGGGCGGCACTAACTTCGGGCGGAGCCAGGAGCCGCAGCAATGTGGCGGAGCCCACGCCTCGAATACGCTGAGCTCCCCCAATGCCGCCCCAGGGGGCGGCATTGGGGGACCGCCAGAACACAGCCTCCCCGATGACCCACACCCCAAAAGCTCCACATCCACCGCAACCCTACCGGCTTACCGCACCGCAGCACCTACGCCTCACCAGACCACCAACAGCCCCAACGCCCGCGTCAGGGGGTCCCGGGGGGCGGCGCCCCCCGGGCGCGGGAGGGGCGTGTTGCAGAAAGCAACTTCTGCGG
>DVHZ01000124.1 GCA_018711685.1 Candidatus Excrementavichristensenella intestinipullorum
AGCGCCGGGGGCGTTAAATATCTCCGCTTTGGAGCACCTCCGGGCCGTGGGCTTCCGTCCGGCGTTCCCCCCTATGCTTTTCATCTTCAGCCCATTGGAGGCACTTGGTCTTGAGGGGACGCCCGGTATCATTTCCCAACGCCCTGGACCCAACCGGCGGCGCAGCCTTACGCCTCCAACCCCCGAATCAAGTCCACCATCTCGATGGCGCCCAGGGCGCAGTCATAGCCCTTATTGCCCGCCTTGGTGCCAGCCCGTTCGATGGCCTGCTCGATGTTTTCGGTGGTAAGCACGCCGAACATCACCGGCACCCCGCTGTCCAGGGCCACCGCAGCCACGCCCTTGGATACCTCGTTGCACACGTAATCGTAATGGCTGGTGGAGCCGCGAATCACCGCGCCCAGGCAGATCACCGCGTCGTAGCGGCCGCTCTTGGCCATCTTGGCGGCGATGAGGGGGATTTCAAAGGCGCCGGGCACCCACGCCACGTGGATAGCCTCCTCGTCCACGCCGTGACGGCGCAGCCCGTCCAAGGCGCCGCTGAGCAGCTTAGCGGTAATGAACTCGTTGAACCGGGAGGCCACGATGCCCACCAGCATGTCTCTGGAAACCAGTTTTCCCTCAAATGTCTTCATCATCTTCCCGTCCTTTCTTGACACCGGCGGTCAATAGTTTAGGATATGTCCCATGCGCTGCTGCTTGGTTTGCAGGTAAAACAGGTCGTAGTCGGTGGCGTCCATCTGAATGGGCACCCGTTGGGTAATGGTCAGGCCGAACTCGGACAGCTGGTATACCTTGTCCGGGTTGTTGGTGAGCAGGCGCATACTGCGCACGCCCAGTTCCCTAAGGATTTGCGCGCCGATGTAATACTCCCGCTGGTCAGCGGCGAAGCCCAGGGCCAGGTTGGCCTCCAGGGTATCCATGCCTTTTTCCTGCAGCTCGTAGGCCTTCAGCTTGTTGATGAGGCCGATGCCCCGGCCCTCTTGGCGCATGTAGAGCAGCACGCCCCGGCCCTCCCGGTCGATCTGGGTGAGGGCGGAGGCCAACTGCTGGCCGCAGTCGCAGCGCAGGGAGCCGAAGGTATCGCCGGTGAGGCATTCCGAGTGTACCCGGCACAAAACGTCCTGGCCGTCGCCGATATCGCCCTTGACCAGGGCCACGTGGTGCTCGCCGTTGAGCCGGTTCACGAAGCCGTAAGCCCGGAACTCGCCGTACCGGGTGGGCATATTCACGCAGGCCACCTGGTCCACCAGCTTTTCATGGCACTTGCGCCAGTTTTGCAGGTCCCGGATGGTAATGAACTTCATGCCAAAGCGCTGGGCCAGCTGGGCCAGCTCGGGGGCGCGCATCATGGTGCCGTCCTCCCGCATGATCTCGCAGCACAGTCCGCAGGGCTTGAGCCCGGCCAGGCGGCACAGGTCCACGGTGGCTTCGGTGTGGCCGTTGCGCTCCAGCACCCCGTTTTTCATGGCCAGCAGGGGAAACATGTGGCCGGGCCGGCGGAAGTCTTCAGGCTTGGCGTCCTCGGCCACGCAGGCCAAGGCGGTGATAGACCGCTCCGCCGCGGAAATGCCCGTGGTGGTGGATACGTGGTCGATGGATACGGTGAACGCGGTTTCGTGGTTATCGGTATTGTGGCTCACCATTTGGGGAACCCGCAGCTTTTTGACGTATGTCTCGGACATGGGCATGCAGATGAGCCCCTTGCCGTGGGTGGCCATGAAGTTGATGTTGTCCGTGGTGGCGAACTGGGCCGCGCAGATAAAATCCCCCTCGTTCTCCCGGTCCGGATCGTCGGTGGCCATAATGATCCGCCCCGCCCGCAGCTCCTCCAACGCCTCTTCGATGGTGCTGAACTGTATCACGATATTGCCCTCCTAATATCCGTATTGCTCCAAGAATTCCCGGCTGAGCCCCGGGCCAGACCGGTTTGCCCCGGCCCGGCGCTCCTGGGGAGCCAGCCCCAACAGCTTTTCCACGTATTTGCCCAGGATGTCCGCCTCCAGGTTCACCCGGTCCCCCGCCTTCCGGTCCCTCAAGGTGGTATGGTCCAGGGAATGGGGAATGGCGCAGATGTCAAAGGTGGACTCCTCCACGCAAGCCACCGTCAGGCTGATGCCGTCTATGGCCACCGAGCCCTTCTCCACCAGGTAGCGCATCACCTGGGGCGGCGCCTGAATCCTGTAGCGCAGGGCGGTGGCGTCCCGAACGACGCTGTCCACCCGGCCTACCCCGTCCACATGCCCCGCCACGATGTGCCCGCCGAACCGGCCGTCCGCCGCCATGGCCCGCTCCAGATTGACCCGGCTGCCCGGCCTCAGCTCCGCCAAGGCGGAGCGGTCCAGGGTTTCGTGCATGGCGTGGGCACAAAAACCCTGGGACAGTAGTTGGGTCACCGTAAGGCATACCCCGTTTACCGCGATGCTGTCTCCCAGTTGGGTGCCCTGGAGCACTTTCTGCGCGGCGATAGTCAGTTGGGCCCAGTTCTGCCCCCGCTGTATCCCGCTTATCGTGCCTACCTCCTCCACGATGCCGGTAAACATCCCGCTTCCACCTCGCTCTCGATCAAGAAATCCTGTCCCAAGGGCGTCACAACGCCGTTTTTCAGCCAAAGGGCCTGGGCCATGGCGGGAACTCCCGCCCCCTCTACCGGGGTCTTGGCCCCCTGTCCGCCCACCAGCTTGGGCGCCAGATAGCACAGCACCTTGTTCACCAGCCCCTTTTCCAGGGCCGCCCAGTTCAGCGTTCCGCCGCCCTCCAGCAGCACGCCGTCTACGCCTTCCCGGCCCAGCGCTTCCATCAGCCGCGCCAGGTCCACATGGCCCCGATCCTCCTCCAGATACAGCACCCGGCACCCGGCCCGCTCATAGGCCCGGCCCCGCGCCTCGGCGCCCCGGCAGGCGGCCAACCATGTGGGGATCTCCCTGGCGGTAGCCACGACCTGGGCGGAAAGGGGCGTGCGCAGGCGGCTGTCGCAGATCACCCGCAGGGGGTTCCGCCCCCCCTCCATCCGGCAGGTGAGCAGGGGATCGTCGGCCAGCACCGTGCCCACCCCCGCCATGATGGCCCGGTAGCGGTGGCGCTGGGCGTGGACGTGGGCCCGGGCCGCCTCCCCGGTGACCCACCGGGAATCCCCGGTATAGGCGGCGATCTTGCCGTCCATGGTCATGGCGTACTTCATGGTCACATAGGGCCGCCCGGTGGTGATGTAGTGAAAAAACACCTGGTTCAGCTTTTGGCACTGCTCCTCCAGCACGCCCTGGGTCACCTCTATCCCATGGGCCCGCAGCAGCGCCACGCCCTTGCCCGCCACCAGGGGATTGGGGTCGGCGCAGCCCACCACAACCCGCCGAATGCCCGCTTCCAGGATGGCCTGGGTGCAGGGCGGCTGCCGTCCCTGATGGCAGCAGGGTTCCAGGGTCACGTACAGAACGGCGCCCTGGGGCGATTCCCGGCAATCGGCCAGGGCGTTTCGCTCCGCATGGGCCTGGCCGCACTTCTGGTGCCAGCCCCGGCCTATCACTTGTCCATTTTTTACCACCACCGCACCCACCATGGGATTGGGCGATACCCATCCCACGCCCTTTTCCGCCAAGGCCAACGCCTGGGCCATATATTGCCGGTCCTCCATATTTGTTCCTCCTCAGCCGGCCCCCATGGTTTTGCCCGGGAGCACGCCCATAGAAAAACGCCCTGAACCAATCGTTCAGGGCGTACTTCGCAGCCGGACGGGGAAGGGACCCGGCCTACGGCCTTTTCCCTTCGCCCCCTGGGACGATAATCCTATCCTCCCAGGCATTTCCGTCTTCTTCCATCCAGACTATACTGTCGGTTTTGGAATTTCACCAAATCCTACGCTTTCGCGCTCGCGGACTTTACCGCCGATCGGGAATTTCACCCTGCCCTGAAGACTCTATTCAATTCACAGCCCACAGTATATACCCCCGAGCTCCGCTTGTCAAGGATAATTTTTCGCTTTTTTCTCCCATCTCGCCAGCCCTCGCTGGGGAAAGCCGGCGAGCCACTCGCACCGCCCCAGCAGCCGTTACCTCCCGCCACCCCCCAGCGCTGGGTCATCTACCCCTTCCAGCGAATTTTTGCGCCACACCGCATCCCCGCAACGACCTGAAGCGGCGCAGCGGCTAACGCCGCCGCACCGTCCAAGGCCGTTGCCCCACCTACGCGCCAGCGAGGATGGCGGTTCCAAGGGGGGCCATCCCCCCTTGGCGGGGGTCCAGGGGCGAGGAGTCCCTG
>DVHZ01000018.1 GCA_018711685.1 Candidatus Excrementavichristensenella intestinipullorum
GGGGGTCCCGGGGGGCAGGGCCCCCCGGGCGCGGCAGGGCCGCCGCCCTACGGCGGCGGCCCTGCCGCGGGAATGCTGGCGCGTCGAACAGCCGCCGGAGAGAACCCCGCAGCAAAAGCAGGATTAACCCAGCGCAAGCTGGAGACAAGGCCGCTGCGGGGGTCCAGGGGGCGTGCCCCCTGGCGCCGGGGCCGGGCGGAAGCCCGGCCCCGGCGAAGGGGGGGCGGAGGGGGGGAGCTACGCTCCCCCCCGGCGGGATAACCTGGCGGCCTGGGGCTGGCGGCCTGGCTTGGCGGGGTAACCTGGCGGCCTGGGACTGGCGGCCTGGCTTGGCGGGATAACCTGGCGGCCTGGGACTGGCGGCCTGGCTCGGCGGGGATGGCGGGCGGAGAAGGTTTTAGGGCGTGCTGGCGGCGCAGCGATGTTCCCACTTTTCCACGACGGGCAGCAGGTCCGGGGGGATCAGGGGGATTACCTGGCGGCGGAGGGCGTCCATGGAGGCGTCCGGGCCGCCGCGGGCATAAAAGGGCCAGGCGATGGAGCCAGTAATGGCGGCCAGGGTATCGCTGTCGCCGCCCAGGGAAACGGCGGCGCGAAGCGCGTCCTCAAAGCTCTCCGACTCGAAAAAGGCGGTGATGGCCTGGGGCACAGTGCCCTGACAGGACTCGTCGAAGGTATAGTCCGGGCGTATCTGGTCCAGGGTTCGGTCCAAAGAATAGAACTTCTCCCCAATATAGCGGCGGATTTCCTCCTTGCCGGCTCCGGCGCGGGCCAGATACACCGCGGCAGCCACCGCCTGGGCGCCCTTTATGCCCTCGGGGTGGTTGTGGGTGACCTGGGCGCTCTGCCGGGCCAGGTCCAGGGCCTCCTCCAGGGAGGCGGCCGCCTCGGCACAGGGGGCAACCCGCATGGCGGCTCCGTTGCCATAGCTTCCGTAGGGGGCGGGGCTGGGGCTGTTCAGCCAGGTTTGGAACCGGGCGCCGTAGCCGCCCTTGGGGTTGGGATACATGCGCCCCACCCGGCGCATGGCCTCTGCGGCGGCCTGACCGAACTGCGCCAGGGGCCATTCCAACAGGGCCCAGGCCATGGCGATGGTCATCAGGCTGTCGTCGGTACACCCGCTTTGGGGGGACAGCAGGGGAAAATGTTTGGTCTTGACGTTGGCGAACTCGAAGGGAGAGCCCACCACATCTCCAATGATCGCTCCGATCACGAAATCCCATCCTTTCCTCAATGGATGCGTTCAGTATACCACCCTTTCCCCGGCCTTGGGTCCCCTGCAGGGGGACAAATCCGCCTACATCCGCCTTCCCGCCCTCGCGCCCCAGGGCCGGCGGCGGTTTGGCCCCGGCCAGGCCCCCACAAAAAGGATGGGCGAAAGGTGGGGGCTAAGGCTCGATGATGTTGAAGAAGCCGTTAAATATGGTAACGTGCTGGCACAGCTGGTCCAGCAAGGACTGGTCGCCCTGAATCTGGGCCATCTGGCGCACGCCGCCGGCGTTGCCCTGGAGCAGGGCGAACAGGGCGGCCTTGGGCATCTGCCAAGTGGCGCCGGCTTCCGGGTCCTGGACGCCCTGCTGGTACAGCAGCACGCCGGAGCGCAGGGTGAGCACGTACTGCTCTTCCAGGTCGGTGACCACCAGGTTGATCTTGCCGTTGACATCCTGAGCGGCGGCGCTGTCCAGGCGAATGCCCAGGTAATCCAGCATCAGGGGCACGCTCATATTGCGCTGAATATCGCCGGAGGTGGTGGCGCCGCCCCCCTCCTGTCCGCCCATGCGCAGTTCCAGGGCGGCGGTGAGGTAGGCGTTGCGCCAGGGCCCGGACTCCGCCTGATAGCCCAGCTGCTCCAGGGCGTCGGCGCACAGGTAGCGGGCCTGCAGGTTTTCCGGGTCGGCGTACACCAGGGCGTTGGTGATCTGGGCCACCCACTGGTATTCCCCGGCCTCCATGTCCGCCTTGGCCATCTCCAGCACCTGCTGGGTGTCTCCCAGATACTCCACCAGCTTGGCGGCGTACTGCTCAGGGGGCAGGGCGTTTAGGTTCACCGGGTTGGCGTCGTACCAGCCCATGTACTTCTGGTACACTGCCTTGATGTTGTGGGACAGGGTGCCGTAATACTGCCGGGTGTACCACACCTTGTTCAGCGCCTCGGGGAGCGTCAGGATACCGGCGATTTCCTGGGCGGTATAGCCCTGGTTGATGTAGTGCAGGGTCTGGTCGTGGATGAATTTATACACCGCGGCGGTGTTCTCCATGTACTCCACGATCTCCTCCTGTCCCCAATGGGGCCAGTTGTGGGACTGGAACACCACCTGGGCCTGATCGCCGTAGCGGGCCAGCGCCTCCATGATGTAGCAGGCCCAGGCGTTGCCGTCCCGCACCTGAGCGCCCCGCAGGGTATACAGGTTGTGCAGGGTGCCGGTGCAGTTTTCCGCCAGCCACAGGGCGTTTTTCTGGGGCAGCCAGGTATTCATCTCGGCAGGCGCCTCGGTGCCGGGGGTGAGCTGGAACTCCATCTCCACCCCGTCCACGGTCAGGGTCTGGCCGGTATAGGTGATGGAAACGGTGGGGGAAATATAGGAAATGGTCCCGCCGGACTGGCCCATGCCGATGCCGATGCCCAGCGCGCCCTGATCCCCCGGCTCCAGCAGGGCGCCGTACTGATAGGCGGCCCGGCGGCTCATGGCGGTTCCGGCATACACGTTCTCGCTCACCGCGTGCTGCTCAAACCCCTCCGGCGCGATGACCTGCACCTCGCCCCTGTCCACCTGCTCCTGGGAGATGATGCCCTTCACGCCGCCGAAATGGTCCACGTGGGTGTGGCTGTACACCACCGCCTTGACCGGATATTCCCCCAGCTGCTGGTCCACCAGGGCCTTGGCCGCCTGGGCGCACTCCACCGACATCAGCGGGTCGAACACGATCCACCCCGTCTCCCCCTTGATGAAGGTGATATTGCTCATGTCGTAGCCCCGCACCTGGTAGATGCCCTCCACCACTTCAAACAGCCCGTACAGGTGATTCATCCGGGTATTGCGCCACAGGCTGGGATTGGCGGTATCCGGGGCTTCTTCCTCCAGGAAGGCGTAGGCGTCCTGGCTCCAGATCACCTTGCCCTCCGCGTCCACCAGTTCCAGGGATTCGGGGGCGCAGATCAGCCCCCTGGCGGCGAATTCCATCTCCCGCTCATCGGAAAAATCCAGCGTCTCATATACTTCCCGGTTCTTCTGGGCGGTGATGCCGCTGGCTCCCTTGGCCTGGGGCGTCAATGCGTAATCCGTCTCATCCGCCAAGCACACCTGGGCCGTCAGCAGCAGGATCAGCGCCAGGCATATCCCCTTTACCCACATGGTCCCCACTCCTTCTTTCCTCTTGCGCCACAGCCCTGGGAGCGCCTCGCGCCCCCAGGGTATTATCTGCCCGGAAGCTTATCCGCTTCCCGGGCCTATTGGCTTCTCGAACCTACCGGCTTCCCGGGCCCGTAGATGCCCCGGGCCCCGCCCTCGGGCTCCCCTGAGGCGGGCTTATATGATGAGAAAGGGCCGGTTCGCGCCGCCCACGATGTTGAGAATCACGCCGCCGGCGACTTGCTCCAAATCCTTTTCCCCCACCATGGTCCGCTGAACCTGGGCCATATCCTCCAGGGCCTGGGCCGGGGATACCTGCTCCACGCCGGCCTCCTTCAGCATCTGGGCCACCTGGTCCTCGCTCTTGTGGAGGGCCGCCTCCAGCTGGTCGGGCTGGACCGCCAACTGCTCCAGAAACCGCTGGTAACAACTCTTGCCATCGCTCATGGTTTTCTTTCCTCCTCGTCGTTCGTTCCGGTGCGCCATCCGCCCCCGGCGCCTTCCAGGCCACCGCCGCAGGGGCCTCACCGGTCAGACGCCCTTGGCCCCTGGCTTTCGGATGGGGCCTGAAACCGCCCTGTGACATCGCGGCCCGAAGCTGCGGCCTGGGATCGTGACTTAGGGTCAGCCGCCCCGGCGGCTGGTCAGCAGCATTGCAGCGGGCCGCAGTCCCACGCGCAGTCTATGCCCCCCGCCACATTGGCCAGGTTTTGGAGGGAAACCGGCTCGGAGGCGCCGTTAAAAACGCTCTTCACCGTTTTTTGCAGCTGGGTAGCCTCCTCCAAACTCAGCTTTTCCAGTCCCTTTTCCCGGCACAGCGCCAGGAATTGCTCCGGCGTGGCCTCCAGCGCTTTCTTCTTCAGCTCCGGATCGCCGATCAATCGTTCCAGCAGCAACTGGTACTTGGTTTTGTTATTGGACATTTTTTCTCCTCCTTTCAATAGCGCTCCCGGTGGCCGGGCGCCATTTGCTCCCCGGCCTCCCGCGCGTCTCAACAATTGTGGCAGGACTTATCGTTTCCGCCTAATCCAAGGAAATTCCCTTCAGGCCGTTCTCCGCGCATAGGGCCACAAAACGCTCCGGCGACGCGCTAAGCGCCCGCTCCCTCAAATCAGGATCTCCAGCTAGCCGTTCCGCCAACAACTGATACCGGGTCTTCTCGTTGGACATATGATGTCCCTTCTTTTCTTTCACAGCGGCAAGGAGTTCCTTTCCTCACGGGCTCTCATATGCCTCCCACGCGCCCGCGCCTCGCCTTACGAGTCGCTTTCTAGGCGTATAGGGCCTTGCCCTTCATGCGCTTAGCAAGGCTGATCGCCGCACGGCCCGCCCAGGCCGCCGCCTACCGCCTCCAGCATATCGTCGGACAGCTCTCCCGAGGCCGAGGCCGGGGCAAACGTCGCCTTCAGCCGCCTTTGCAGCGCCTGGGCCTTGTCCAGGGTCATCTCCTTCAAATCATCTTCCTGGAACAGATCGATCAGCTGTTCCGGCGTAGCCTCCAGCGCCTTCTCCTTCAGGGCGGGATCTGCCCCCAGCCGCTCCACCAGCAACTGATACCGGGTCTTTTCGTTAGACATGGCGTATTTCTCCTCTCCCAATAGCTTAAAATTATATCCCCTTGAGGGCGTGGTCCGCCTCTGGCTGCGCCTGACATGCCCATGAACAGGGCGCGTCCGGCCAGCCCGGCCTCGGAGCCGCCCGGTTCCACCGGGGTTCCCCTCAGCAGAAAACGTCCCCAAAGCTCCCGCACTCGCAGAAGCCGCCTCCCGCCGCCGCGGCCAGCTGATCGTCGCTCAGCGCGCCCGTCGTGGCGTCAAAGGTCTCCTTCAGCCGCTTCTGCAGCGTCTCGGCTCTGTCCAGCGTGATCTCCTTCAGGCCGTGCTCCCTGCACAGGGCGGCAAACTGCTCCGGCGTGGCGCTGAGCGCCTGCTCCTTCAGCGCCGGATTGTTCCCCAACCGCTCCAACAACAGTTGATATCCGGTCTTCTCATTGGACATCCTTTTTTCCCTCCTCTATCATAGTTGCCGTGTGTCCCGCTCTTGACTCCATGCCCGGCCTTCGCCTCCCCCATGGCGCCCTTCCGCTCCCTCCTGGGGCGCGGGACTTCACCCGCCGAAGGCCTCGAAATCGTTGCCCTGCCGGAGGGCGTTGAACCGGGCGGTGAACAGGTGCCGCTTGTGCTGGTCCCACTGGGGGTAATGGGTCTGGAACCACTGGGCCGGATTGGCCGCGAATGCCTGCTCCTTGGCCTGGTCCGAGCAGAAGCCCAGCAGGGTCTTGGCGAATTCCGGCTCGATGGTCCCGCTGATGATCTGGTCCAGATAGGTCTGCAGCAGGTTCCTCTTGATCAGCTCCGCCTCCTGCTCCCGGGTGGTGTCCATGGGGATGGGGGCGTGCTCCACATGGGTGTCCAGGCCCAGCAGGTGGGCGTAGCAATAGGGCAGGGGGCCGAAGGGATCGCCGCAGCTGCCGTAGCTCACCGCAGGGCAGCCCCGGCAGTAGCCCCAGGCCATGCACTGTCCGCACTGCTTCCAGAACTGGGGCCGGCGGTAGCGCTTCAGGGTGGGGTTGGCCAGCAGGATATCCTCCAGGCTGTCCTGGGGCAGCCTGCCCAGGATCTGGGGGAAGCGGCGGCAGGACAGCATGGTGCCGTCGGAGAGCAGGCACAGGCAGTTGTTGCCGATGAGGCAGCCGGCGGCGGGATAGGTCTCCCCCTGGTCGTAGTGGGCGTACTCCCCCCGGGCCACCCGCAGCAGGCGGAACAGGCCCGGCTTTTCGCCGTAGTTGAATTCGGGGCGCTGGGCCTTGCGCTGCTGCTTCATGTCCAGGTAGCGCTGGGACAGCTCCAGCACCTGCTCCGGGGTGAAGGACACCGCCATGCCTCGGGCGTTGCCCACCTGGGCCACGAAGTCGAAGGTGAAGGAGCTGGCCTTGGTCTCGTAGTACACCAGGTCCGCCACCTGCCAAAATTCCTGGATGTTCAGGGGCGTCAGGGTGCCCATCACCCCCACCCGGATGCCCGCCTGGGCCAGCTTTTCGATGCCCTCCAGGGTGTTGCGGAAGCTGCCCGGCCTGCGCTGGGCGTCGTGGGCCGCCTCCAGCCCGTCCAGGGAAAGCTGATAGCTCTTCACCTCCAGCTCCTTCAGCCGGGCGATGTTCTCCGGGGTCAGCGTCTCCGGATTGCCGCCGAAGGACAGCACCTTGCCCCGCTCCCTGAGCGCCTTGGCGAAGGGATACCAGTCCGGGGTCAGCAGGGGATCGCCCCCCATCAGGGCCACCACGGGAAATCTGAACCCCCACTTTTTCCCAAAGCTGTCGATCTGGTCTATCACCTTCAGCTTATCCTCCAGGGACAGGCGGCAGGTCCGCTCCCGGTCGTAGGTGGCCGGATCGAACACGTAACAGTGCTTGCACCGGTTCTGGCAATCGGTGGTGATGTGCCATTGAATGGACATGATGTATTCCATGGTCTTTCCTCGCTCCTTTCCCCAGACGGCGCCCCGCCCGGCGGCTCCGGCCCCCGAGCCCTCGGCCCCCCTTCAGCCTGCCGGAACCGGGGCCCTTTCCTCCCAGGCCCGGGCGGCCTCCTCCACCATTTGGGCGATCTTCCCGGCGTACCCGCCCCGGTAGTAGGTGCAGTGGGTCAGCGCCCGGGCGGTGAACTTGCCGCCGCCCTGATAGCCCTTTTCGTGGAGCCCCCAGCCGTAGCCGAAAGCCCGGCACCCGCCGCCGCATTGGGCGAAATGGGGACAGGCGGCGCAGCTTTCGTTGTCCTGGCGCACCTGGTCCAGGGTGACCGCCATGGCCTGGGCGTAGGTGGAATCTCCCAGCAGCGCCTCCAGGGTATCCTCCTTCAGGCTGCGCTGGTCGAAGAATCCCCCCGCCATGCCGATGCCCTCGAAGGCGTCGCAGGGCCATACCTGGCCGGTGTGGGAGATGAAGAAGCTCGCCGCCGCCCGGCCGCAGCGCATAAAGCAGCTGTCGTATCCCGCGCAGGGCCGCTTTTCCGCCAGATAAGGCTTGGGCCCGAACCGCAGGGTAAAGCCGTTGAAGGCCTGAATCTCCGCCTGCCAGCCCTCCGCCAGGTCGGCCTGGGCCACGTCGCAGCAGGCCTGATAGTATGCCTCAAAGGGCAAGCTCTCCTCCACCCAGGCGTTCTCGCTCCACCGGGGCGTCTCCGAGGTGCGGATCAGGTACAGGGACTTGGCCCCCTTGCCCACCAGGTACCGGCAGGTGTCCACCAGCCCGGGCAGGGTGGCCCGGTTCAGGTTCACCGTGCCCCGCAGGGGAAAGCCCCGCTTCACCGTCAGCTCCATGGCCGCCTCCGCCCTCTCCTGGGCCTGGGGATGGTTGCGCATCCAGTTGTGTACCCCCAGCCCATCGAAGCTGATCACGATCTGGGGCCGCAGGCCCTGGTCCTCCAGCAGGTCGAACAGGGCGCCGTCCACCAAAAAGCCGTTGGTCAAAATGCGCTCCAGCCTCATGTGCCGGGCGGCGATGCCCTTGACCAGGCTGGCAAAATGGGGGCTGACCAGGGGCTCGCCCCCGGTGAGCTCCAGCCTGCACACCCCGCAGCCCAGCATCTGGTCCAGGATGCCCATCAGCTGCTCCCCGGTCAGGTCGTCGTTCTTGCGCTGCCGCTCCTTGTCCGCCGCCATGAAGCAGTGCAGGCAGTTCAGGTTGCACCGGCCGGTGATGCTGAATTGCACCCAGGGCTTGTGGTCGAAGGGCAGCACCCGGTAGCGCTGCTCCGGGGCCAGCGCCGCCCCCGCCTCCGCCGGGACGATGAGCCCAGCCTTCTCCAGCGCCCTGCGCTGGGGCGTGTCCCCCAACTCCACCTGGCCGTCGCAGCCCAGCAGCACGTTCCACAATTCCTGGTTCATCCGCCGCACCGGGTTGGGGTTCTGCCCCGTGGGATCGATCACCGCGTAGGGCGCGTTGAGAAACCCCCGCAGCACCCAGGGCTCCTTGAGCAGGTACCTAGGCAACCTTCCTCAGCTCCTCTCCCCGGCGGCCCCGCCGCCGTGCTCTACTTTATATACGATTGACCGCCCCCTGCTGTGAAACCCTTTTCCCGCCGCCTTCCATTTTTTCGCTCCGGCACGCCCCACCCGCCCGGAAAGCCCCTCCGGGCCCATAAGACCGGCCCGCCGGCCGCCGGAAAAACCTCCCTCGGCCCTTCGATCAATCCGCCCACCGCCTCAAACACCTTCCTGGGGTTTCCGCCTGGGCCCCCGCCGCTTGGAAAAACCCGCCCTGCCGGACGGCTGCCCCGGGTGGGGGGCCGCCGGGGGCGGGCTGCCGGAGGCGGCCCGCTGGGGGCGGCCAATCAGCGGGGGATGAAGCGGAGGGCATCCTGGCCCCTACGGGCGGCCATCTTTCTGTTCCCCGGGCAGGTCCAGCCGCTGCCGCTCCACCAGCTGGGCGAAAGCGCCGCCCTTGCGGATCAGCTCCTCATAGCTGCCCTCCTCCTGGATGCGGCCCTTGTCCAGCACCAGGATGCGGTCGCATTGGCGGATGGTGCTCAGCCGGTGGGCGATGACGATGCGGGTACACTTCAGGCTGTCCAGGGACTCGGACACCTTTTTCTGGGTCAGGTTGTCCAGGGCGCTGGTGGCCTCGTCGAAGATGAGGATGCGGGGCTTGGGGGCGATGGCCCGGGCGATCATCAGCCGCTGGCGCTGGCCGCCGGAGATGCCGCCGGAGCCCTCGCTGATCACCGTGTGCATTCCCATGGGCATGTCCCGGATATCCTGGGCGATGCCGGCCAGTTCCGCCGCCTCCCAGGCGGCGTCCATGTTCAGCCAGGGGGCGCAGATGGTGATGTTGGAGAAGATATCCCCCTGGAACAGCTTGTCGTTTTGCATCACGGTGCCCATGGCCCGGCGCACCGATTTGAGCTCCAGGGTGGTCAGGTCCTTGCCGTCGTAGTACACCGCGCCCTTCTGGGGGGTCTCAAAGCCCAGCAGCAGGCGCATCAGGGTAGATTTTCCGCAGCCGGTGGGGCCCACGATGGCCACGTACTGCCCGGGCCGCACCGTGAGGGACAGGTCGTCCAGGATGAGGGGCCCGTCCTCGCTGTAGCGGAAGGACACGTGGCTCAGCTCGATGGCGCCGGACAGCCGGGTCACCGGCTTTTTGTGGTCGGAGGCTTCCGGGGTCTGCTTCAGCAGGGGCCGCACCACGTCCAGCACCGGCCGGATCTGGGCGATGCTGGACGCGCCGGTAAGCAGGGCGGCGAAGGCGCCGGTGACCATGGCGTAGGCGGCGCTGAAGGCGTAGTAGTCGGCCAGGGCCACATGGCTGCTCAAGGCGCAGGCGTAGATCACCAAGGCGCCCGCCAGGCTGAGGCAGGTGGTGAACACCCCGGACAGCTTCACCAGGGCGGGGGGATCGTAGGTCAGCTTGGCCACCGGGCGGTAGCTGCGGGCCCAGCGGGCGAAGGCCCGCTTTTCCGCCCCGGACAGGCGAATCTTCTGCACCCCGCTGATCAGGGCGTAGGTGACGCCGCTCTCCGCAGCGGTGGCGGTCATCTGGTCCCGCACCACCTTGATCTGGGCGGCCAGGGTCAGCGCCCACACCGCCACGGTGAGCACAATCACCAGCATGCCCGGCCCTGCCAGCGCCGCGCTGTACCGGGCCATCTGCCCCACATAGGCCAGGGAGAACAGGCTGGTGAGGCCGCAGGACAGCACCGCCTCCACCAGCAGCATGCACAGGGAGTTCACGTAGCCCAGCCGGCTGGCCAGCTCGCCCGCCGCGCCGGTCTTGAAAAAGGCGGCGGGCATGGACAGCAGACGCATCATGCTGGCCGCCTGAACCGCCGTGTTCAGCTTGCAGCTCACCCGGCTCAGCGCCAGGGTGCGCACCCCCTCCAGCAGCGTCTTGGACAGGGCCGCGCCGGTGAGGAAGACCGCCGCCGCCGCCAACAGCCCCATGCTGCGGTTGTCCAGCACGTATCCGTACAGGACGTTGTTGAGCATGGGCACCAGCAGCCCCACCAGGGTGGCCGCCAGGGTGGCCGCCCCCACCAGGGCCAGGTCCGCTCCGTTCAG
>DVHZ01000125.1 GCA_018711685.1 Candidatus Excrementavichristensenella intestinipullorum
GTATTTGAGCGCCTGAAGGCACATTATCCGGAAGTACAAGTCGTTACAGCGGATGCAGGGTACAAAACGCCATGGATTTGCAAACAAATCTTCGATAGTGGAAAAATCCCATCGCTTCCCTACAAACGGCCGATGACGAAGAAAGGGAATCTGCCCTGGTATGCGTACGTATATGATGAATATTACGATTGTATCCTGTGCCCGCAAGACAAGGTTCTCAGTTATGCCACTACCAACCGTGAAGGATATCGGGAATATAAGAGCAAAAGCTATATTTGCCGGGATTGCCCAGAACTGGAGAAATGCACGCAAAACCGGCAGTACACGAAAACCGTAACCCGTCATATCTGGCAGGAATATCTGGAGCGGGCAGAAGACATACGGCATTCTCCTGTAGGTAAGGCAACCTACGCCCTGCGTTCGCAGACGATTGAGCGCGTCTTTGCGGACGCAAAAGAGAAACACGCAATGCGTTATACTCCTTATCGAGGGCTGGCCGCGGTCACCGCATGGGTCAAGCTCAAGTTTGCTGCGATGAATCTCAAGAAACTCGCCCTCCACAAGTGGCGACCTTTTCTGCTTTTCTGCTTTTCTACTTTTCTACCTTCACCTACTACAAGGGCGTGTTGCAGAAAGCAATTTCTGCGGCACGCCCTTTTTGTAAACCAATCAAGAGAAAAGCGGCAGCATAGCGTCAAAAAGCAAGCAGGCAAAGCGAAAAGAGGTATAAGAAACCAGGGCTGTCGAAGAACAGACCCGCATGTGGATAGCTTTTCAATTTTTATGAGCACTACGAAACCATTTTGAGAGACACACGCGTTTTCAGCCGGTTGTGTTCCCGCTTCATCCATAGCTTTTTGAGGTCAAACGCCAGCACCAGGAAAAACAGTTCCGTGCGTATATTGCCTTTGCTTCTGGTGAGAAAGCGCCGAAACCCAAAGTCGTTTTTTAGCAGCGCAAACGCGCCTTTCACCTGAATAGAGCGGCACAGCCGCAGATGAATGCCCCGCTCGGATGAAATATTGCGTGTGGCCTGTTCCCGCTTTTCCCAGAAGGTCCTTTGCATAACCACTTCCTTGGGCTGGTTGGGGTCTTTTGCCCGACAGCATTGCGCGCGGCAAGGACAGCCGGGGTCAATCCCAAATTCTGTGTAAAGTCCATTTGGGGTGGGAATAGAGCAAAGATTATTTGCGGCAGCAGCAGGCTTGTCCGCGGCGGTGGCTGCGGCGGCGGTAAACCGGGTAGCCTCCGGCTCGGAATCTATCAGCAATGATTGGCCGAAGCGAATTGCTCTCTGAACTGCTTCGGCGCCAGATAGCTCAGGGAATATGCCGGACGCTGCTCGTTGAAGAAGATGATGTAATCATCAATCTCCTGGTGAACATTGGCATCGCCGGTCACATGGAAATCCATAAACAACTCAGCCTTGATCCAACCGTTAATGGCTTCCATGGCCACATTGCCCGTTGGCGTGCCTGCCCTGGACATAGAGCGGACGACGTTGTACATCGGAAGAAGCTCGTTGAAGTCCTTCGATGCGTATACTGCTCCCTGATCCGAGTGCAGAACCATCTGCATATCCGGAAAATCCTTCTTCAGTTCCAGCAAATCTCTCAAGCCGCTGATATAGGTCGTGCGATCTCCCTGCCGGGCCGATAGCGAATGGCTGACGATCTCGTTGTTCCATAAATCCATGTATAAGGTCAGCTCATAGTAGGCGCCTTTTACATGGAACGCCGTCATATCACTGACAATGCACTGCATAGGTCCTGTGATCGCCATCTCCGTCATGAGCAGATTCGGGAAAACTCTGTACGGATTTCCAGGCTTTTTGTACCGCTAATGCTTCGCATGGCTCTTAATGCCGATTGCTTTGCAGCACTTGTGCGCATATGGCGCTGACATCTTTTTGCCTGTATCCAGATATATCTTTGCATTCAGCCACCGGTAACCATGCGGCGGATACTTCAGGTGATATTCCTTGAACGGCATGATGGCTGCAACAAGCGCCTTTTCACGGTCTGAGGGGTTGGAGCGATGGGCTTTCCAGTTGTAGAAGCTGCTGCGCTGGATTCCCATCATCTCGCATAGCAGCTTGACAGGGAACATGCTGGAAAGCTCCAGGATTACCTGGTACTCTTGCTGTCTAAAGGAGCAAATTCCTTTTGAGCACCAGCTCCCTTCACCTCGTATCCTTTTTTTAGCCTGGCTTCCACGATTTTGGCGCGAACCAATTCCTGAATCAGTTCCTCCTTGCTCATCGCCTCGTAATCTTCCAGACGAGCCGGTGGCCGAGGAGGTTCTTTTATCTTCTCAGCGTTGCTCTTCACATGCCTTACTGGCAGGTGGCGTTCCGCACGA
The DNA here is from genome assembly GCA_018711685.1 of Candidatus Excrementavichristensenella intestinipullorum. Lineage (GTDB taxonomy): Bacteria > Bacillota > Clostridia > Christensenellales > Aristaeellaceae > Excrementavichristensenella > Excrementavichristensenella intestinipullorum. The sequence continues at coordinate 2,362 of DVHZ01000125.1, forward strand.
TACAGCCGCATATATTCGCGCGCAGTGTTCGATCCGATGCCATATTCGGCTGCCGCTTCGAATCTGCTGATCTCGCCTTCGTAGATTCGCCGGCCTATGTCCAGTCTTTGATCCTTTGTGTACTTCACCAGTTTTAGTTTACCACTTCAGCACGATGGGAGGGGGCGGGTCAAGGGGGGCGGGGGCAATTTTTTCCAGGCGTTCAAGGGCGGAGAGGCCCCCGCCGGAGACATCCGGCGGGGGCCTCATGCCAGGGTGGAAGCCTCAGGCATTTTCCCGGGGCTTGACCAAGCGGGTGAGGAGCTGGTTGCTGCGCTGGAGGAAGGCCACCATGCGCTCCGATTCCAGGGGGCTGCGGGCCATTTCGGCCAGGTCGTTCACCTGCTGGCACACCAGGGCGTCCAGTTCCTCGTCCTGGCTGGTTTCCAGGTACTGAACGAGGGGATGCCTGGCGTTGAGGGCCAAGGTCTTTTTCTCGGGCATGGAGAAGCCCCTATCGCCCCACACCCGGCTCATATCGGCGAAGCGGCGGGTCTGCTCGTCCACGGTGACCATGGCGGGGATGGTATCCTGCTTGAACTGGCTCAGGGTGACGGCCAGGTCCTGCTGGCCCAGGGCCTTGCGGAACTTGTCCTCCAGGGCCTTGCGGGCGGCCTCGTCGGTATCCCCGGCCTCGGTGAGACCCTCGGTGCCGGCGTCCACCCGGCGGAAGGAGAGCTTGTCCTCCCCCTCCCGGCCGACGAACTCCAGGAAGGAGATAAAGTTGTTGTCGATGAGGGTATCCAGCAGCACCACGATTTTGCCCTCGCCGGTGTATAGGCTGATCATCTGGGCCTGGCGCTTTGCGTCGCTGGCGTAATAGACGGTCTTTTCCTTTTCGGCGGACTGGCCGCTCTTGTCCAGGTACTCCTTCAGGGTGAGATACTGCCCGTCCACGGTCTTAAACAGGATGGCGTCCTTCACCCGATCGTAGAACTTCTCGTCCCGGATGCAGCCGTACTTGACGAAGGGATGGATATCGTCCCAATACTTCTGGTAATCCTCCCGCTTGCCGGTGAACTCGCTGACCAGCCGGTCGGCCACCTTGCGGGTGATATAGGCGGACATCTTCTTCACGTAGCCGTCGTTCTGCAGGAAGGAACGGCTCACGTTGAGGGGCAGGTCGGGGCAATCGATGGCGCCCTTGAGCAGCATCAGGAACTCGGGAATGACCTCCTTGATGTTGTCCGCCACGAAGACCTGGTTGTTGTACAGCTTGATGACCCCTTCGCTGGAGGAAAACTCGTTCTTGATCTTGGGGAAGTACAGGATGCCCTTCAGGTTAAAGGGATACTCGGCGTTCAGGTGAATCCAGAACAGGGGATCGTCGTAATCGTGGAACACCTTGTGGTAAAAGGCCTTGTACTCCTCCTCGGTGCATTCGCTGGGCTTCTTCATCCACAGGGGATGAATGTCGTTCACCTGCTCCGGCTCCTCGGGCTTGGGGGGCTCTTCCCCTTCCTTGGGGGGCTCGGGCTCCTTCACCTGGCTCAGGTAGATGGGCACCGGCATAAAGGCGCAGTACTTTTCCAGGGTGGACCGCAGGGTCCACTTCCGCAAAAAGTCCTGGTCCTCCTGGCTGATCTTCAGGGTGATGGTGGTGCCGTGGGTTTGCCGGTCCGAAGGAGACATCTCGTACTCCATGCCGTCCTGGCTCTCCCAACGCACCGCCTGGGCCCCTTCCTGGCAGCTCAGGGTATCGATGGTGACCTTTTCTGACACCATAAAGGCCGAATAAAAGCCCAGCCCGAAATGGCCGATGATGCCGTTCTGCCCGTCCTCGCCCTTATACTTGGCCAGAAATTCCTCCGCCCCGGAAAAGGCGACCTGGGCGATATACCGCTTGACCTCATCGGCGGTCATGCCGATGCCGTTATCCACGATCTTTAGCGTGCCCTCTTTTTCGTCGGCCACCACGTCCACCCGGTATTCCTCCAGGGCCGGGACCTCCCCTTTCAGGGCCAACAGCTTATATTTGGCAATGGCGTCGCACCCGTTGCTCACCAATTCCCGAAGAAAAATGTCCTTGTCCGAATACAGCCAGCGCTTGATCACCGGCATGATGTTTTGCGCATGAATGGAAATGCTGCCCTTTTCAGCCATAATATCTTTCTGCCTCCTGTTGAACTAACGTTTGTCTTCGTTTATTGTAGTCTCCCCCGGTCCCGTTGTCAATAGCAAATTAGCACTCATTGGCATAGAGTGCTAACAATTTACAGAAAGGTCACGATCGCATTGCAGCCTACCGGGACCGGAGCGAAAAAAGCCCCGCCCCGAAGAAAGGGGGCGGGGCGGGAGTAAGGCTAATCCTTGGCGGTTTTACCCAGGTAAGCCTCCCGGACCTTTTCGTTTTCCAGCAATTCCTTGCCGGTGCCGGACATAGTAATGTGGCCGGTTTCCAGAACATAACCGTAGTCGGCGGCCCGCAGGGCGGCGTTGGCGTTCTGCTCGATGAGCAGAACGGTCATGCCCTCCTTATTCAGGGTATGGATGATCTTAAAGATATCCTGGACCACCATGGGGGCCAGGCCCAGGCTGGGCTCGTCCATCATCAATATCTTGGGGCGGGACATGAGGCCCCGGCCCACGGCCAGCATCTGCTGTTCGCCGCCGGAGAGGGTGCCGGCCAACTGCCAGCTGCGCTCCCGCAATCTGGGGAACAGGTCGTAGACGTGCTGGATATCCTTTTCGATGGCTTCCTTATCCTTGCGCAGGTAAGCGCCGATGCGCAGATTCTCCATGACGGTGAGGTTGGAGAACACGCGCCGGCCTTCGGGCACCATGGCGATGCCCTGCTCCACTACCTTCTGGGGGTCCAGCCGGGTGATATCCCGGCCCTCGTAGAAGATGCTGCCGCCGGACACGTTCACCAGGGAGGAAATGGCCCGCAGAGTGGTGGACTTGCCCGCGCCGTTGGCGCCGATCAAGGTGACCACCTGGCCCTGTTCCACCTGGAAGGAGATGCCCTTGAGCGCCTCAATGCCGCCGAAATTCACCTTCAGATCGGTGACCTGCAAAAGACTCATAGCTCATCCACCCCCAGATAGGCCTTGATCACGTCGGGGTTGTTCTGCACCTGGGCAGGGGTACCCTGGGCGATCAGCTTGCCGAAATCGATGACGTAGATGCGGTCGGAAATATCCATGACCAGGTTCATGTGGTGCTCGATCATGAACACCGTCAGGTCGAACCGCTTTTTGATGTCCACAATGAACTGGCCCAGTTCGTCGGTCTCCTGGGGGTTCATGCCCGCGGCGGGCTCGTCCAGCAGCAGCAGGGTGGGCTGGGTGGCCAGGGCGCGCACGATCTCCAGCCGGCGCTGTTGGCCGTAGGGCAGGGAGGTGGCCAGCTCGTCCCGCACGCCGTACAGCCCCACGATCTCCAGCAATTGGGCGGTCCTTTCCCGCATCCGCCTTTCCTCCGCCCGGTTGAAGCGGAAGGCGGCGGTGAACACATTGCTGGTGCGGCGCAGGTGCTGGGCGATGAGCACGTTGTCGAACACCGTTTGGCTGCCGAACAGGCGGATGTTCTGGAAGGTACGGGCGATGCCCAGCTTGGTGATCTTGTCCGGGGTCTGGCTGAGCACCTTGGGATAGTCGCTCCCGTTCTCCCCGGCGTACAGCTTTTTCATCTTGCCGGTGGGGTGGTTCATGGCGATGAGCTTATCGTTAAAGTACACGGCGCCGTTGGTGGGCTCGTACACCCCGGTGACGCAGTTAAACGCCGTGGTCTTGCCCGCGCCGTTGGGGCCGATGAGGGCCACGATTTCCCCCTGGTTGACCTCCAGGGACAGGTTGTTCACCGCGATGACCCCGCCGAACTGCATGGTCACGTGCTCCAGACGCAATACATTGCCGCTCATTTGCCCGCCCCCTTTCCGGCGCGCCGCTTTCTAAACAGGTCCGGCAATTCCTTGGTGCCCATGATGCCCCTGCGGAAGAACAGCACCACCACCATGATGACCACCGAGAACACCACCAGGCGGAAGCCGTTGCGCATCAGGGGCAGCTCGAAGCCGCCGATGACCTGCTTCTGGTCCAGGAAGCGCAGCCACCACTCGGAGCAGGCCACGAACAGGAAGGAGCTCAGGCAGCTGCCGGTGATGGAGCCCATGCCCCCGATGACCACAATGAGCAGGATTTCGTAGGTCATGGCGGAGGTAAAGCTCTTGGCCTGAACTGAGTTGGAGTACATGGCCAGCATGGCCCCGCCTACCCCGGCGAAGAAGCAGCTGATGACGAAGGCGGTGCGCTTATGATGGGCCAGATTGATGCCCATGGCCTCGGCGGCCACCTCGTCGTCCCGAATGGCCTTGAAGGTGCGGCCATAGGTGGAGTTGATCAGCAGCACGATGAGGGCGATGCACACCCCGGCGATGAGGAAGGGCACCAAAGTGCTTAAATACACCACCACTTGACCGTCGGCGTTTTTGATGTTGAAATCGTTGAAGGTGGGGAATAGCCTGAGCATGTTGCTGCCGTTGGTCAGGGGACCCAGCTTATCCCACTGGAAGATGGCCCGGATGATCTCGGCAAAGCCCAACGTGGCGATGGCCAGGTAGTCGCTCTTCAGCCGCAGCACCGGCAGGCCGATGAGGTAGGCGAAGAAGGCCGCCGCCAACCCCGCCAGCACCATGGCCACCAACAGGGGCACGGTGAACTGAACAATGCCGCCGTTATAATACTGGTACACCGAGGCGCGCTGGGCTACCGGGATGGTGAAGATGGCGAACACATAGGCGCCGATGAGCATGAACCCGGCCTGGCCCAGGGAAAACAGCCCGGTAAAGCCGTTGAGCATGTTCATGCTCACCGCCACCAGGGCGTAGGTGGCGCCCTTTTTGAGCACCGTAAACAGCATGGAGGTGGGGGGTATCACCTGTTCCAGGATGAACACCGCCGCGTACACGGCCAGGATGATGATGGCGGAGATCACCGTGGCCTTGTCGGGGCCTTTTTGGGCTTGTAACTGATTTTGCATCGCTTCCACCTCACACCTTATCCGTCATTTTCTCGCCAAACAGGCCGGTGGGCTTGACGATGAGAATCACGATCAGCAGCGCGAAGGTGAAGGCGTCGGAGAAGGTGGTCAAGCCCATCATCTTGGTGGTTACGCCCAATTTGAGCAAGATCAGGTCCAGGCCCTTGATGATGTTTTCGCAGATGCCGATGATGAACGCGCCCACCACGGCGCCGGGAATGGAGCCGATGCCCCCGAATACCGCCGCCACAAAGGCCTTTAAGCCAGGCATGGCCCCCGAGGTCTGGATGACCGTGGTGTAATTGGTAAAATACAAAATGGAGCCGACGGCCGCCAGGAAGGAGCCAATGATGAAGGTGGTGCTGATGACGGCGTTGATCTTGATGCCCATCAGCTGGCTGGTCTCAAAATCCTTGGACACCGCCCGCATGGCCATGCCGATCTTGGTATGGTTGATCAGCAGCACCAGGGCCACCACCAGGATTACCGTCAGCACCGGCGTAATCACCGTCACCATCTTGGTGGTGGCGTTGCCGATGGTGATGGACTCGCTGATGAAGGGAATGGTGGGGTATACCTGATTCAGGCCGCCGGTAATATACAGCACCAGGTTTTGCAGCAGATAGCTTACGCCGATGGCCGATATCATGATGGACATGCGGGGCGCGCTGCGCAGGGGCTTGTACGCCACCCGCTCGATGGTGAAGCCGATGATTACCGTCAACAGGATCACCAAGGGGATGGACAGATAGATGGGCAGCCCCGCCGACAGGTAGACCATCAGGATGCCCGCGACCATGAACACATCGCCGTGGGCGAAGTTGATCAGGCGCAGGATGCCGTAGACCATGGTGTATCCTATGGCGATCAGCGCGTATTGTCCGCCCACCGATATGCCGGAGAGGAGATAGGGCAGGATCGTGCTCACCGGGAGGACCTCCTTTGGTTATGTCCGCGGCCCGCAAGGACCCCGGCGAAAACATATGCACGGCGGGGATCAGGGGACCCCCGCCATGCGCGTTCAAATTTTATAGGGGACGCGCCCAGGAGGCGCGCCTGCCGCCGGCGGCGATTATTCCACGCTCTGCACGGTGACGAAGTCCCAAGCGCCGGTCTCGGTATTGGCGGTCTTGACGTAGGCCACGTCCCGGATGGCGTCGCCGGTCTCGTCAAAGACGATGTGGCCGGACACGCCGTCGTAGGTCACGCCCCACAGCGCCTCGTTTACCGCCTTGGGGTCGGTGGACCCGGCGGCCTTCAGGGCCTCCAGCGCCACAAAGTAGGCGTCGTAACCCATGGCGGTCACAGCGGCTACCATGTCGTTGCCGCCGTTATTGGTCATGGCTTCGGGATTGGCGTTGATCCACTCCTTGATGCCCTCGTCGAACTCGGGATCGCCGCCCTCCTGATAGAAGGTGCTCACGTAGATGGTGATGTCCTTGCCGGTGGCGGCCTCGATCACCTTATTGCTGTCCCAGGTATCGCCGGCCATCAGGGGCATGGTCACGCCCTGGGCAGCGGCCTGGTCGATGATCTGGGTGGCGTAGGCGATGGAGCAGGGGGCGAAGATGACGCCCGCGCCCAGGCTCTTGGCGGTGGAGATGTAGGAGGTGAAGTCGGAGTTGCCGGTGGGGAAGTTTTCGCTGACTACGGTGCCGCCCAGGGCCTCAAAGGCCTGCTGGAAGTAGTAGCACAGGCCCACGTCGTAGTCGTTGCCCAGCTCGCCCAGGCAGTAGGCCACGGTGGCGCCCAGCTCTTTATAGGCGTAGTTGGCCAGCACGGTGCCCTGGAAGGGATCCAGGAAGCAGATGCGGAAGTAGTGGGTGTTGCCCGCGGTGACCTGGGGATTGGTGCAGGTCACGCCGATGGCGGGAATGCCCGCGTCGGCAAAGTACTGGGAGCCGGCGATAGACACGCCGGAGCCGTAGGAACCCAGGATTACGGAAACGCCCTCGCTGATCAGCTGCTGGGCCGCAGAGGGGGCCTTATCCGGCGAGGAGCCATTGTCCGCGTAGACCAGCTCCACGTTGTAGGTGGTGCCGCCGATCTCTACGGTGGGCTGCAGGTAATTGGCGTACTGCATACCCAAGGTTTCCTGCTTGCCGCCAGCGCCGCTGTCGCCGGAAGCCGGCTCGAATACGCCGATCTTGACCACTTCTTCCGCCGCCGCGAAGGACGCGAAAGCCGTGACGGACAGCATGAGGACCAGGCACAGGGCGAGGATCTTTTTCATGGTTTGTCTCCTCCTTGATTAAGAATGCATTCATTATACCTTGCTCCGCCCGCAATTGCAAGGGCAAATTGCCCTCTCTCCCATATTTTTATGCTCCGCTCAATAAAACCGGGCCGTTTCGCCGCTCCCGTTTGGGTAAAACTGCATTTTTATAACGTCTCCGGACCGCCCCCCGCAAAACCACACATACAATTAATCCAGCCGGGCGCACCTCGCCTTGCGATTTTTCCTTTGCAATGATATAATGGTAAGGATTTCGTATACCCAACCCCGACATCGTATGGAGGACATTGGTTCATGTTTGACTTTCTCAAGAAGTTTTTACAGACGAGCAACGAGGGAGAGCTGAAAAAGCTGAACCCCATTGTGGACAAGATCGAGGCCCTGGAGCCCACCTATCAGAAGATGAGCGACGAGCAGCTGCGGGACCAGACCCGGCTGTTCCGGGAACGGCTGGCAAAGGGCGAAACCCTGGACGCCCTGCTGCCCGAGGCCTTCGCCGTGGTGCGGGAGGCCTCGGTGCGGGCGCTGGGTATGCGCCCCTTCCGGGTGCAGCTCATCGGCGGCATCGTGCTGCACCAGGGCCGCATCGCCGAGATGCGCACCGGCGAGGGCAAAACCCTCACTGCCGCCCTGCCCGCCTACCTGAATGCCCTGCCCGGCAAGGGCGTGCACATCGTCACCGTCAACGACTACCTGGCCCGGTTCCATTCCGAGTGGATGGGCAACGTGTACCGCTTCCTGGGCATGAAGGTGGGCCTGATCGTCCACGACATGAGCAGCGAGGAGCGTCAGCAGGCCTATCAGGCCGACGTCACCTACGCCACCAACAACGAGCTGGGCTTTGACTACCTGCGGGACAATATGGCCACCTACAAGGAGCGGTTGGTGCAGCGGCCCCTGAACTTCGCCATCGTGGACGAGGTGGACTCCATCCTCATCGACGAGGCCCGCACCCCCCTGATCATCTCCGGCCAGGGGGACAAGTCCACCGAGATGTACACCCGGGCCAACGTGTTCGTCCAGCGCCTGAGCAAGGGCGAGGCGGACAAGGACGGGGAGCTCACTAAGGCCGGGGACTACCTCACCGACGAAAAGCAAAAGACGGTGACCCTCACCGAGGAGGGCGTTCGCAAGGCGGAGCAGTTCTTCGGGGTGGAGAACCTGACCGACATGGAGAACACCGAGCTGCACCACCACATCCTCCAGGCCCTCAAGGCCAACGCCATGATGAAGCGGGACGTGGATTACGTGGTGAAGGACGGCGAGGTCATCATCGTGGACGAGTTCACCGGCCGGCTGATGATGGGCCGGCGCTACTCCGAGGGCCTGCACCAGGCCATCGAGGCCAAGGAGCACGTGAAGGTGGAGCGGGAGAGCAAGACCCTGGCCACCATCACCTTCCAGAACTACTTCCGCATGTACAAAAAGCTGTCCGGCATGACCGGTACCGCCAAGACCGAGGAGGAGGAGTTCCGGGGCATCTACAAGCTGGACGTGGTCACCATTCCCACCAACAAGCCCATGATCCGCCAGGACCTGAACGACGCGGTGTTCACCACCCTGAAGGGCAAGTACGCCGCCGTGGCCGACGAGGTGGTGCGCCGCCACGCCACAGGGCAGCCCATCCTGGTGGGCACGGTGTCGGTGGAAAAGAGCGAATTGGTCAGCCGGATGCTGTCCAACCGGGGCGTGAAGCACGTGGTGCTCAACGCCAAGTTCCACGACAAGGAAGCGGAGATCGTGGCCCAGGCGGGCAAGAAGGGCGCCGTCACCATCGCCACCAACATGGCCGGCCGCGGCACCGACATCCTGCTGGGCGGCAACGCCGAGTTCATGGCCCGGCACCAGCTGCGCCAGATGGGCTATGAGGACCAGGTCATCGAGGAGGCCATCGGCCACGCCCAGGACGTGTCCGACCAGGTGAAGGAGGCCCGCCAGGCCTTCCAGCAGCTGCTGGCCAAGTTCAAGGTGCAGACCGACCGGGAGCACGAGGAAGTGGTGAAGCTGGGCGGGCTGCACATCCTGGGCACCGAGCGCCACGAGTCCCGCCGCATCGACAACCAGCTGCGGGGCCGCGCCGGCCGCCAGGGCGACCCGGGCTCCAGCCAGTTCTTCATCTCCCTGGAGGACGACTTAATGCGTCTGTTCGGCTCCGAGCGCATCCAGCCCATCGTGGAAAAGCTGGGGATGCAGGAGGGCGAGGCCATCGAGTACGGCCTCTTGTCCAAGCAGATCGAAAACGCCCAGAAGCGGGTGGAGGGCCGCAACTTCGACATCCGCAAAACCGTGCTCAAGTTCGACGACGTGATGAACAAGCAGCGGGAAGTCATCTACTCCCAGCGCCGGGAGGTGCTGGAGGGGGGCGACATGAAGGCCCGGATAGCCGGGATGCGGGACACCCTGATTCAGGAGGCCGTGGCCCGGTGCGTGGCCGACGAGGGCGACGAGGCCACCTGGGACGTGGCCGGGCTGGCCGACTACCTGGAAAAGATCTGCCTGCGCCCCGGCACGGTGAAGCAGGCCATGGAAAACCTCAAGTCCTTTACCCGCAAGGCCCTGTCCGACGCCCTGATTCAGGCTGCCGCCAGCTTCTACGAGGACCGGGAAAAGATGATCGGCGAGGCCGGCATCGACATGCGGGAGTTCGAGCGGGTGGCCCTGCTGGGCGCGGTGGACCGGCGCTGGATGGACCACATCGACGCCATGGACCAGCTGCGGGAGGGCATCGGCCTTCGGGCTTACGGCCAACGGGACCCGGTGGTGGAGTACACCATGGAGGGCGCGGACATGTTCGACGAGATGAGCCGCCTCATCCAGGAGGATACCCTGCGCCGGCTGTACATGGCCATCTTGGTACGCCCGCCGGAGCGCCGGGAGGTGGCCAAGCCCATTGCCGCCACCGCCGGAGGCGCCAGCCAGGGCGCGGTGGCCAAGAAGCCCGCTTCCGCCGGGCAGAAGGTGGGCCGCAACGCCCCCTGTCCCTGCGGCAGCGGCAAGAAATATAAGGAATGTTGCGGGAAAGGGGCTTAAGCCATGCTTGAAACCGAGCTCTTTAAGCAAGAACTTTCTTCCATCCGCGGCATGGTGGAGGAGGCGGGCCAGTCCCTGAACATCCCCCACCTGGAGGAGCAGTTGGAGGAGTACCAGCAGGACATGGCCTCCCCCGGCTTCTGGGACGACCTGGAGCGGGCCCAGAAGGTGAACCAGCGGGCCCATTCGGTGCAGAGCCGCCTGGAGCACTACCGCCGCCTCAACCAGCGGGCCGAGGACGTGGAGGTGCTCATCGACCTGGCCGAGGAGGCCGACGACCGGGAGCAAATCCCCGAAATCCGAACCGAGCTGGACGCCTTGAAGGGGGAATTGGAGCAGCTCAAGCTCACCACGCTGCTCACCGGAGAGCACGACGGGTGCGACTGCATCCTGGCCCTCCACGCCGGCGCCGGCGGCACCGAGGCCCAGGACTGGACCCAGATGCTCTACCGCATGTACGTGCGCTTCTGCGAACGGATGGGCTTTACCGTCAAGGAGCTGGACATGCTGGAGGGGGACGAGGCCGGCATCAAATCGGTGGAATTCGAGGTGTCCGGGGAGTACGCCTACGGCTTTCTCAAGAGCGAGCGGGGAGTACACCGGCTGGTGCGCATCTCCCCCTTCGACGCCGCCGCCCGGCGGCACACCTCCTTCGCCTCCCTGGACGTGGCCCCCATCATTGAGGACGACGGCGCCATGGAGATACGCACCGAGGATTTGCGCATCGACACCTACCGCTCCAGCGGCAAGGGCGGCCAGCACGTAAACCGTACCGACTCCGCCGTGCGCATGACCCACCTGCCCACCGGCATCGTGGTCCAGTGCCAGTCCGAGCGCAGCCAGATTCAGAACCGGGAAACCTGTATGCGCATGCTGCGGGCCAAGCTGGCGGAACTCCACGAGCGGGAGCGCCAGGAGCAGATGGCCGACGTGAAGGGCGAGCTCAAGAAGATCGAGTGGGGCAGCCAAATCCGCAGCTACGTGTTCCAGCCCTATACCCTGGTGAAGGACCACCGCACCGGCTATGAAATGGGCGACATCGACGCGGTGATGGACGGCGACCTGGAAGGCTTTGTCACCGCCTACCTGCAAAAGCTGTGATCCTGGACATCACCCGCCCCATGTTCCCGGGCATGGGGGTCTATTCCCCCGAAGAGGGCTTTTCCCGGGACCAAACCATGACCTTGGAGCGGGACGGCTACCGGCTGTCCTACCTGCACATGGGCGCCCACTGCGGCACCCATATGGACGCGCCTGCCCACTTCCTCCCCCATGGGGCCACCATCGACCAGGTCCCCCTGGACCTGCTCGCCGGCCCCGCCCTGGTTGTGCGGGCCCAGGACCTGGACCCGCTCCTGGACCAGGCTCTGGCTGTGGGGCCATCCTCAGCCTTATCCCCGAATCGATCTGGGGGCGTAGCCCCGGATCAAGCCAAATCCCCACCATTGGAGCGGTGCCCCCTGGCTCCCCGGCTGCTGATTCGCGGCCAGGAGGGCTTTTCCGGACTCACCCTGTCCCAAGCCCGCCGCCTGGCGGAGGCAGGGGTCCGGCTGCTGGGCACGGAGCTGTTGTCCGTGGCCCAAGGGGAGGATACCGCCCCGGTGCACCGGCTCTTGTTGGGGGCGGGGGTTTGGCTGGTGGAAAACCTGGATTTGAGCAGGGTCCAGCCGGGCCGCTACCGCCTCACTTGCCTGCCCCTGCGGGTGGTGGGGGCCGAGGGCGCGCCCGCCCGGGCCATCCTGGAGGCGCCATGAGGGCCCGCTGGGCCAGGCTGTTCCGGCTGCTGGCCGTCCTGGCGCTGATGGCTTTCTGGGCGCTGGGTGCGCTGCACGGGGTGGGCACCGACGGGGACTATCACCTGTCTCTCCACCGCCAGCTGGGCGCTTCCCAGGCCACCGGCCTCACCTGGGACGGGGTGGAACGGGCCACCCGGGCTCTGGTCCAGTGCCTCAAGACCGGGGATACCGCCCCCCTGTCCTACGAGGACCAGGTCTACGGCGCGGTGCAGCCGGTATTCAATGAACGGGAGATCGCCCATATGGTGGACGTGGCCGCCCTGTTCGTGCTGCTGCGGCAAGTGCTGTGGGCTCTGGCCGCCGCCGTCCTGGCCTTTGCCCTGCTCTCCCTCGTGCTGGACCGCGGCAAGGCGAATCCCTCCCAGGACGCCGCCCCCAAACGATTCCCCCATCCCGGCCAATCCCCCTCCCCTGTCGCTCCGGCAGGAAGCCATGCCGCCGCTTGCAGCGCTCCGGCGGGGGGCAGGGCGCTGCGGGCCTGGGGCAAGGCGTTGGTTGGGGGCGCGGCCCTCTTTCTGGGACTGGCGGGGCTGCTGGCCCTGATATGCGCCCTGGACTTCAACCGGGCTTTCATCGCCTTTCATCATCTGTTTTTTACCAACGACCTGTGGCTGCTGGACCCGGCCACCGATCTGATGATCCGCCTGCTGCCGGAAACCTTTTTCGCCCAGGTAGCAGGCCGGGCGGCGCTGTTGGCCCTCCTGGGCCCCGCCGGGGCACTGGTCTTGGGAGTATTGCTGAATAGAATAGGAAGAAAACGCTTATGACGCAGCGATTGTGGGCCGCAGAAAAGGCCAAGGCCCTGGCCCAGGCGGGCCGCGCCCGGATTCTGGCCATCGAGTCCTCCTGCGACGAGACCGCCGCCGCGGTGGTGGAGGACGGACGGCGGGTGCTCTCCGGGGCGGTGGCCTCTCAGATCGACATGCACGCCCTGTATGGCGGCGTGGTTCCGGAAATCGCCTCCCGGATGCACGTGGAGGCGCTGTGCCCGGTGGTGGAGCAGGCCATGGCCCAGGCGGGCATGACCCTGGATCAGCTGGACGCCGTGGGGGTGACCTACGGGCCCGGGCTGGTGGGGGCGCTGCTCACCGGGGTGAGCTATGGCAAGGCTTTGGCCTGGGCCCTGGACAAACCCCTGATCGGGGTGAACCACATCGAGGGCCACGTCAGCGCCAACTACCTGGCCCATCCCGACCTGACACCTCCCTTCTGCTGCCTGGTGGCCTCCGGCGGCCACAGCCACATCGTCAAGGTGGAGCGCTACGGCCACTATACCCTGCTGGGCCAAACCACCGACGACGCGGCGGGCGAGGCCTTCGACAAGGTGGCCCGGGTGCTGGACATCCCCTATCCCGGCGGCCCGCTGCTGGACAAGCTGGCCGAGGAGGGGGACGAGCACTACTACAAGTTCCCCCGCATCCACACCCCGGGCAAGTACGATTTTTCCTTTTCCGGACTGAAAACCCATGTGGTCAACGCCGCCCACAACCTGCGCCAGCAGGGACAGCAGATCCGCGCCGCCGACTTTGCCGCCTCCTTCCGCCGGGCGGTGGTGGACGCCCTGGTGGACAAGGCGGTTCTGGCCGCCCTGGACAGCGCCGTGGATACCCTGGCCCTGGCGGGCGGCGTGGCCTCCAACCGGCTGCTGCGGCGGGAGCTGGCCCGCCGGGGCGAGCAGGCGGGGCTGCGGGTGCTGATGCCGCCTCCCCGGCTGTGTACCGACAACGCCGAGATGATCGGCTCCGCCGCTTTCTACCGGCTGATGGCGGGCCAGGTGGCGGACCTGTCCCTCAACGCCCAGCCCTCCTGCCGCCTGGTGGAAGCCCAGAGCTGACCCTTATCCCCCCTCCGGCCCGCCGCCAACGGCGCAAGGCGCAATTCCCGCGAAATGCGGATACCGCTGCCTCGCCAATCGACAAGGCCGCCCCCATTGGCCGGGAGCGGCCTTCTGTATGCCCAGCCGCCTGGGGCGGCCTTTTTTCTGGTGGCACTTTACCGGCTCTCGTCCTCCGGAATGGGGCCGTACAGCGCCTGAAGCAGGCGGCGTCCGGCGCGGGTCTTGAACCACTGATGATAGGCCCGGCGGATATCCTCCTGGGGATAATGGCTCTCCCCCGCGTTCACCAGGTAATCGGCCTCCAGCAAAATCTGGTAGTCCGGGCCGTCCACCAGGGACAGGGTATGGTGATGGCCCACCAGATAGGCCACCCGCTCCACCTGGTCCTGGGGCAGTTGGGCCCGGGCCAGCAATTGCCTGGCCAGGACCTCGCCCTCTTCCTCCTGACGCCGGGGGATGGCGCTGCCGTACTTGGCCCGGCACTGGGGGCAGGCGATGTCGTGGAGGAGGGCGGCGATCTCCAGGGTCTGCTGGACCTGGGGGTCCAGCCCCTCCTCCCGGCCGATGGCCCCGGCATAGGCGTACACCTTGAGAAAATGCTCCACGTCGTGGAGGCTGCCCTGGGACTCTTCCACCATCATCATCAAAATCTGGGAAACCCTCATCGTTCTTCCTCCTCTTTTCCGGCCTTGTCCCCGGCGTCCCTTTTGCGCTTTTATCCCTGGCCCGGCCCTTCCGCCGCTGGACGGACGGGGCCCTCGGGCCGCGCCTTCCCCGCAGGCGCTAGGGGCGCCGGCATTCGCCCTGGTTTTTCTCCGCCGCCTGCCGCGCTTCTCCCCACCAGCGGGGGAGCAGCGCCTCCAGGCGCACCGCTTTTTGCGCTTCGTAATCCGAAAGGATTTCGATGCTCCCGGCCCCCTCGCCCATCTGGGCCATCAGCTCCCGGCAGGCCCCGCAGGGCATGCCCTCTTGCCCGTTGGGCATGACGACGGCCAGCCTTTCGATGCGGCTCTCTCCATGGGTAATCATATTGGCGATGGCGTTCCGCTCCGCGCACATGCCCAGGGAACAGGCGGTATCCACGCACACGCCCGTATAGATATTGCCCCGCCGGGTGAGCAGCGCGGCGGCCACCGCCCCCGCCTCCACCCAGGGGGAGAGCCGCCTGGCTCCCTGGACCCCTCGGGCGGCAAGGTATAGCCTGTGCCACGCGCCGTCGTATTGGGCGAGGGCCCGTTGCTCCACGGCTTTTACAAATTCTTCCTTTCCGGCGCAGTATCCCTCTATATCGTAGGAAAACCGCTCCGCCAGCGCCCTTTTCAGTTGGGCGTATGCCCTCCGCTCCCCTTCATGGGCGCGCATATAGTCCCGAAAGGCCAGGTGCCGGCCGATATTGTGCCAATCATCCCCCTGGAAGATATGCACCTGATGGGTACGTTGGTCGCCGCCCTTGCGCAGGTATCGCCGGCCGGCTATCCCCCACTCTCCCAAATATTCATAGCCCCTTTCGCCAAACCGCGCCCTGATCGCGTCCACCTCTTCCAGGCGCTTCACCACCCCCATGATGTCGATAATGGGCTTGGCCGCCAGTCCGGGGACCGACGTGCTCCCGATATGGTATAGGGCCATGCAGTTATCCCCCAACCTGGCGGCCAGCGCTTCTTTCTCCCGTTGATATTGTTGAGGCCATTGGGGATCGTAATCCGAAATCGTCACGTGCTGGGGCATGGTCTTCCCCCCTTCCCCGCTTTTTCTCCGCCGGCCCAGCGCCCCGGCCGTCCGGCCCAATGGGCCCAGGATATTCCCATTATACCAGAGCCTTCCAGCCCCTTCAACCCCGGCCCCTCGTCCCCTGGCGGCGGCATTGCCTTGCCCCGCCTCCATCTGCTATAATGGGCATGGGGGTGTTGGCATTGACCGAAGTGACCCTTGCCCAGATGCTGGAGGCCCGGGAGCGCCGGGCACGCTGTCAAAAAAAGCTGCTGGACCGGCTGGGTCTGCCGGTCGTCAGTTTTACCCTGAACATCCCCGGCCCGGTGAAGCGCAGCCCGCCCATTCAGCGGGCCTACCGCTATGGGCTGGAGCTGCTGCGGCAGCGGTTTCGTCCCCGATACGTCAGCGAGTACATCCTGGATACCGGTTGCGAGGCGCTATTGGCGGTAGAGGGGGAACCTGCCGCCCTGAAGCGCCTGGCCGTGGCCATAGAGGACGCGGACCCCTTGGGGCGGCTGCTGGACATCGACGTGCTGGACCCGGCGGGCGCTCCGGTGAGCCGGCAGGCCCTGGGCCTGCCGGAGCGGACCTGCCTGCTGTGCGGCGGGCCCGCCCACGCCTGCGCCCGCAGCCGGGCCCATGGGGTGGAGGCGCTTTTTGGCCGGGCCATGGACATCATCGCCCGGCACTTTGCCCAGGCTTGGGTCCAGACCGTGGCCCAGCAGGCCCAGCGGGCCCTCTTGTGGGAGGTGGCGGTCACCCCCAAGCCGGGTTTGGTAGACCGGCAAGACAGTGGCGCCCATCAGGACATGGACATATTCACCTTTCTGGATAGCGCCGCCGCATTGGCGCCCTACTTGGGCCAGTGCGCCCAGCTGGGCATGGATTCCGCCAACCAGACCCCATCCCAGCTCTACGGGGCCCTGGAGGAGCCCGCCCGTAGGGCAGAGGGGGCCATGTACCGGGCCACAGGCGGCGTGAACACCCACAAGGGGGCCATCTACTCCATGGGCCTGGCCTGCGCTGCCGCCGGATGGCTCTATGGCCAGGGCAAGCCCTTCAGCCCTTGGGCTGTTCTGTCTCTATGCGGCCAGATGGCCCGGCAGGCGGTGGACGCCCATTTCGCGGCGCTGACCTGGCAGAGCGCCTACACCACCGGGGAAAAGCTCTTTCTGCGCCACGGCCTTCAGGGGGTACGTGGCCAGGCGGCTTCCGGTTTTCCCGCAGTGCGGGAGGTAGGGCTGCCCATCCTGCGGATGGCCTTGAGCCAGGGCCGTTCCCTGAACGACGCCGCCTGCGCCACTCTGATGCACTTCATCGCCCGCGTGCCCGATACCGTGCTCATCGGCCGTTCCTCCTATCCCGCCTGGCAGCGCCTTTCCCAAGCGTTGCAAGCGGCGCTGGACGCCGATCCCCTGCCCCAAAGGGATGCCCTGGTCCAGTTGAACCAGGCCTTTATCCAAGAGAACCTGAGTCCCGGCGGATGCGCCGATCTATTGGCCCTCACCCTGTTCCTCCACTTTATGGATGGCGTGCCCAGCCGCTTGCCCTGAGCCCCGCATTGCCCCGGCGTTGGGGTAGCTCGGGGTCATTGCTCTTCCCCGTTCCTTTCGGCTATGGACTAAATCCTTTTCAGGTCCTTCCGTCGGACTCCTTCCCCGCAAACCTCTCCCCGGACAGCCGGCAAGCGGGCGTGTTGCAGAAAGCAACTTCTGCGGCACGCCCATTTTGCAAACAAATCGAGAAAAAACGGTGGCATAGTGTCAAAAAGGAACCAGCCAAAGCTAAAAGGGGGATAAGAAACCTGGAGTTGTCAAGAATTGTTTAGTCTGGGTGTGCAAGGATACCAAATATAAGGCGGCTTAAGCCGCCCTGGCTACCACATAGCACGCTGGCGGAGGCAGGTCAAGGGCGGCGATAGCCGTGGCGAAGCCAATCCCCTTGACGTGGCTCCGATAGTGTGCTACCCGCTGCCTCAGGCCGCTTGCGCCTTGGCCTGCTCCAGATAGCGCTGCCGGTATACCAGCGGCGGAAGGCCGTCGTTGACAGATGTAATCCGCCTGAGGTTGTAGTAGCTGATGTAGCGAA
>DVHZ01000126.1 GCA_018711685.1 Candidatus Excrementavichristensenella intestinipullorum
GGCGGGCGGGCCGGGGCCGGGGCCGGGCGGCCTTTTATATGGATTTTCCAGCCTCGCTTTCCGGTCCCACATCGGATACTGTTAAAATCGAAGGGTTTAATTTAATATTTGTCCCAAAAAATTCTCCTCCGCGCTTCCATTGACGGGTAACATCTGCTATAATATATATGGCCTATCCATTATCACATGTATCTCTATAGAAAAGAAGGAGGAACGCTTCATGAAGAAATTGGTATCGCTGCTTCTGGCCGTTATGTTGGTTTGCTCCGGCATAGCTGCATTGGCCCAGGAGGAGGGCTACGAGCTGGCTCTGGTCACCGACGTGGGCAATATCGACGACCAGTCCTTTAACCAGGGCGCCTGGGAAGGCGTGGTGGCCTTCGCCACGGAAAACAACGTGTCCTATGCCTACTACCGCCCCTCTGAGGACTCCACCGAGGCCCGCGTCGAGTCCATTAAGGCCGCCATCGATAAGGGCGCCAAGACCGTGGTTCTGCCCGGCTACCTGTTTGAGGATGCCGTGTACGACGTGCAGGAGCAGTACCCCGAGGTGAACTTCCTGCTGCTGGACGGCGAGCCTCACTCCGCCGACTACGCCGAGTACAAGACCGCCCCCAACACCCACTGCATCCTCTATAAAGAGGAGCAGGCCGGTTACCTGGCGGGCTACGCCGCCGTAAAGGACGGCTACACCAAGCTGGGCTTCCTGGGCGGCATGGCTGTGCCCGCCGTGGTGCGCTTTGGCTACGGCTTCGTTCAGGGCGCCGATGACGCGGCCGCCGAGCTGGGCGTACAGACCGAGATCAAGTTCTGGTTCTGCGATTCCTTCTCCCCCAGCGACGACATCAAAACCAAGATGAACGGCTGGTACACCGAGGGCACCGAAGTGGTGTTCTCCTGCGGCGGCGGCATCTACCTGAGCGCCGTGGCGGCTGCCAACGAGGCGGGCGCTAAGGTCATCGGCGTGGATACCGACCAGGGCCATGTGGATCCCTGCATCATCACCTCCGCCATGAAGGACCTGACCAATTCCGTCAAGCTGTCCCTCACCGACCTGTACAATAACGGCATCGTATGGCCCGAGGACTACTCCGGCCAGACCGCTACCCTGGGCGCGGCGGAAGGCTGCGTGGGCCTGCCCACCGTAGAGGAGCATTGGCGCTTCAACACCTTCACCGTGGAGGAGTACAACGCTCTGTTCGAGAAGGTGAAGAGCGGCGAGATCGAAATCTCCAACGCCACCGACGTGGCCCCCGAAGTGACCAATTCCACCGTGGACTATCAGAACTAATCGCGCCTTATCGCCGGGGCCGGGTTTCCGGCCCCGTCTTTCAAGGGGGGCTGGACATCCGGCCCCCCGTCCCAGTTATCCGGCGAATGAATCCGAAGGGGTTGTGCGGATGAGCGAATACGTCATAGAGATGCTGGGCATCAGCAAGGAGTTTCCCGGCATCAAGGCCAACGACAACGTGACCCTACAGCTGAAAAAGGGCGAAATCCACGCCCTGCTGGGGGAAAACGGCGCGGGCAAGAGCACGCTGATGAGCGTGCTGTTCGGCCTGTATCAGCCTGAAAGCGGCGTCATCAAAAAGGACGGCCAGGTAGTTAGAATCGAAAATCCCAACGACGCCACCGCCCTGGGCATCGGCATGGTCCACCAGCACTTTAAGCTGGTAGAGGTCTTCTCCGTGCTGGACAACATCATCCTGGGCGCGGAGCAGACCCGTTACGGCTTCCTCTCCAAGAAGGAGGCCCGGAAAAAGGTGCTCGCTTTGAGCGAAAAATACGGCCTGCGCGTAGACCCTGACGCGCTGGTTGAGGATATATCGGTGGGAATGCAGCAGCGGGTAGAGATCCTCAAGATGCTCTACCGGGACAACGAGATCCTGATCCTGGACGAACCCACCGCGGTGCTCACTCCCCAGGAAATCGACGAGCTGATGCTCATTATGCGGGGCTTCGCCGCCGAGGGCAAGTCCATCCTGTTCATCACCCACAAGCTGAACGAGATCATGGAGGTAGCCGACCGGTGTACCGTGCTGCGCAAGGGCAAGGGCATCGGCACGGTGGACATCAAGAATACCACCAAGGAAGAACTCAGCCGCATGATGGTGGGCCGGGAGGTTTCCTTCCAGGTGGCCAAGCAGGCGGTCCACGCGGGCCGGGAGGTACTGCGCCTGGAAAACCTGTGCGTGCCCTCCAGGCTGCACAAGCGCAACGCGGTGGACCACGTGTCCCTCACCGTGCGGGCGGGGGAAATCGTGGCCATCGCAGGCATCGAGGGCAATGGCCAAAGCGAGCTAGTGGCGGCCATTACGGGGCTGGAACGGGCCAACGGCGGCCGCATCCTGCTGGAGGGAAAGGATATCACCCACGCTTCCATTCGCCAGCGCTCCATCCTGGGCATGAGCCATATCCCCGAGGACCGGCACAAGCACGGCCTGGTGCTGGATTATACCCTGGAGGAAAACATGGTGCTCCAGCGCTATTGGCAAAGCGAATTTCAACACCGGGGCTTCATCCAAAGGGAGGCAGTGCGCAGCTACGCCCAGCGCCTCATCCGCCAGTTCGACGTGCGCAGCGGCCAGGGCCCGGAAACCATCGCCCGCTCCATGTCCGGCGGCAACCAGCAAAAGGCCATCATCGCCCGGGAGATGGATCGGGACGGGTGCCTGCTGGTGGCGGCCCAGCCCACCCGGGGCTTGGACGTGGGCGCCATCGAGCACGTGCATGAAGCGTTGATCGCAGCCCGGGACGCGGGCCGGGCGGTGCTGCTGGTCACTTTGGAAATCGACGAGGTGATGACCGTGCCCGACCGGATCTACGTGATGTACGGCGGCAAGATCGTGGCGGAACTGGAATCGGTTTCGGTGCAGGAGCTGGGGCTGTACATGGCGGGGGCTAAAGTTCAGGATCAATACGCGGGAGGTGGCGCAAAATGAAGAGCCGGCGGGACTATACCAGCCTGATGGCCTCCCTGATCTCCATCGCGGCGGGCCTGCTGCTGGGGCTCATCCTTTTGTTCGTGTTTAACCCCAGCAAAGCGCTGTACGGCTTTGAGAACATGCTCACCAACGGCATCCGCAATACCGACAAGATGGCCAAGGTGCTCTACACCGCGGCTCCCCTGATGATGACCGGCCTGTCGGTGGGCTTCGCCTTTAAGACCGGCCTGTTCAACATCGGGGCCACGGGCCAGTACACCATGGGCGCCTTCTTTGCCCTCAGCGCGGCCATCCAATTCCAGCTGCCCTGGTACCTGGGGCTGCTGGCCGCCATGGTGGGCGGCGCCATCTGGGGCGCTATCCCCGGCCTGTTCAAGGCCCATTTCAACGTAAACGAGGTTATCGCCGCCATCATGTTCAACTGGATCAGCCTGTTCACCGTCAACCTGGCCATCAATAACATGCCCCGGATGCTGGCCAGCGCTTGGGGCGCGGTGAACAAGGACCGCACCGCCGCCCTGGGGGCGGCCAACCGCAGCGCCATCCTGCCCAAGCTGGGATTGGACGAGCTGATGGGTTCCAATTATGTGAACATCGGCATCTTCATCGGCATCATCCTGGCGGTGGTGATGTGGGTGATCCTGTCCAAGACCACCTTCGGCTACGAGCTCAAGGCCTGCGGCCATAACCGCAACGCCAGCGTCTACGCCGGCATCAACGCCAAGCGCAACATCGTCCTGTCCATGGCCATCGCCGGCGCCCTGTCCGGCCTGGGCGGCGGCATCTACTACCTGAGCGGCACCGCCCAGTACACCCTGGTGAAGACCCTGCTCAGCGCCGGGTTCAACGGCATTCCGGTGGCGCTGCTGGCCTCCTCCAATCCCCTGGGCACCATCCTGTCGGCGCTGTTCATCTCCTACATCCAGGTGGGCGGCGAGGCCATGCAGCCCGAGTTCACCAAGGAAATCATCGATATCATCATCGCGGCCATCATCTACCTGAGCGCCTTCTCCCTGCTCATGCGGGAGCTGATCCGGCGGGCCCTCACCCGCCGCCACCGCGCCCAGGCCGTGGCCAGAGGGGAGGAATAAGCCATGCTTATCCTGGCCGATATCCTGAGCGCTACCATCCTGTTCGCCGTGCCTTTGCTGCTGGTGGCCCTGGGCGGCATGTTCTCCGAGCGCAGCGGCGTAATCAATATCGCCCTGGAGGGCATCATGATCGTAGGCGCCCTGATGAGCTGCCTGGCCCTTCGGGCCTTGGACGCGGCCGGCCTGGGCGCCACCCACCCCCAGTGGGCCATGCTGCTGGCCATCCTGGTGGCCGCCCTTTCCGGCGCGGTATACGCCCTGCTGCTGGCCTTCGCCTCCATCAACCTGAAGGCGGACCAAACCATCGGCGGCACCGCCCTCAACATGCTGGCCCCCGCCTTTGCCATCACCCTCACCTGGGCCATCCAGGGCCAGGGCCAGACCACCATCCTCATCCCCACCTGGACCCGCATCACCCAGGCCAGTTTGGGCCTGGCGGAAACCGACGGCTTCTTCCAGCAGCTCATCTTCAAGAGCTGCTACCTCACCACCCCCATCGCCCTCCTGCTGCTCATCCTGTCCACCATCATCATGTACAAGACCCGGCTGGGCCTGCGGCTGCGCTCCTGCGGCGAGTTCCCCCAGGCGGCGGCCTCCGTGGGCATCAACGTGTTCAAGATGCGCTATATCGGCGTGCTGATCTCCGGCCTGCTGGGCGGCATCGGCGGCCTGGCCTTTACCGTGGCCGCCGGGTCGGGCTTCCAGTCCTCGGTGGCGGGCTACGGCTTCCTGGCCCTGGCGGTGATGATCTTCGGCAACTGGAAGCCCCTGAACATCCTGGGCGCTTCCCTGTTCTTCGCCTTCTTCAAGATCTTGGGCAGCTACTCCAGTTCCATTCCCTTCCTGCCCGAGTTCTCCTTTAAGTCCAGCGAGTACGTGTACCTGATGCTGCCCTACGTGGTCACCATGATTATCCTGGTGCTCACCAGCAAAAAGTCCCGTGCTCCCAAGGCAGAAGGCATCCCCTACGACAAAGGTACCCGCTGATTTTCCCTGGGGCCCCGCCGCCCCTACATCCAGGGGAGCGCGCTCATGGCAGCGCGCTCCCCTTCATGTGGACAAAAAAGCATCGCGCCTTGACCGCGCTGCAAAAATTTTTGATTCCGCGTAACATTTCCTTCCGATACGTGTCTAACAGGCAGAAAGGAGGTGAAAGGATGTGGGCCTTTGAAGAGCTGTTCAGCCGGTACTTTCAGCGGGTCTATCTGTTTTTGCTGAAGCTGACGGGAAACGAGCATTTGGCTGAAGAGCTCACCCAACAGACGTTTTACAAAGCGCTGGACAAAATTCAGGATTTTCGCGGCCAGAGCGACCCCTGCACGTGGCTGTGCAGCATCGCGAAAAACGAATATTTCAACAGTGCGCGAAAGCGGAAAACCCAGCCCCTTCCCCCGGATCTCCCGGACCGGCGGACAGAGGCTTTGGAGGACAGGCTGCTGGACAGCGAGCAGGCCATGCGCATCCACAGGCATCTGCATGCGCTGCCCGAACCCTATCGGGAGGTTTTTACCCTGCGGGTTTTCGGCGAGCTGAAGTACGGGCAAATCGCCAGTCTCTTTTCCAAGAGCGAAAGCTGGGCCCGCGTCGCCTACTACCGCGCCAAACGCGAATTGCAGCGCAAGCTCAAGGAGGAAGATCATCATGAACCATGACACCTGCTCAATCGTCCGCGACATCATGCCGCTGGTGATCGACAGCGCCGCCAGCGAGGCCTCCCAGGCCCTGGTGAACGAACATATCGCCGCCTGCCCGGAATGCCGGCAGATGATGGAGGACATGCGCTCAGAGATGGGCCGCCAGCCAAAGCCCGCGGAGGCGGATGCAAAATTCATCGCGCTGTGCCTGAATGTGCGCAGGTCGCTGCGCCGCCGCAAAACGCGCCTGCGGTTGCTCTGCCTGGCGCTGGCGCTCTGCCTGCTGGCGGGAGGCGCCGCCTTTATCAGATACAAAACCGCCATAGATACCAGAGCATACAAGCCGGATACGTTTACGCTTTCGGTGAATCGGGCAGGAGAACTGGTATTGGACTATACCCACAGCAGGCTGTTCGCCGCCATCGGGTGGGAGGCGTCCTCTTACGGTGAAGGCGTCTATCTCGTTTGCCCCACCACAACCGCATGGCCTAACTTGTTCCAAGACGGCGGAACAAGGGATACCTTGGTTCTGGATTCGTTTTTTATCCAAGACGGCAATCTCTTCTATGAATCCTGGGACGATAGCGCCCCCATCATCACCAAAGACAGGGAACAGGGCACATACACCGAACAATACGCCTTGCGCTATGATGCGGTCAAGGAACTGCGCGTCGGCACGCCGGATGACTATACGGTAGCCTATCGCTCGGGAGACGTGCTTTCTCCCTGCGCGGCAAGGGAATAGAAAGCCGTTGAGGCGGACGCCCTCCAGTAATGCGCATTCTCCCATGGCCCCAAGGACCGGGCAGGCGCTGCGAACCGCCGTGGGTACGCATATTCCGCCATGTACGCATTTTCCCGCCTTTGAGGGGTACGCCTTTTTTCCGCCTTGTCAAGGGGAATACGGGCGAAAAATGCCTGCAAGGCTTCTCCCGCCATCCTGCAGGGCGGTCCATTTTCGAGCCGGAGGCCCTCTATACCGGCAAGAGCCCCATCGCATCCGGCGCGTCCTTGATTCCGGCCCATGTTGGATTCACCCCTTTTGCGAAGCCTATGGATGGAAAATCAAGGGCCGGGGTGACGGGGGGGGCCGGGGGG
>DVHZ01000127.1 GCA_018711685.1 Candidatus Excrementavichristensenella intestinipullorum
ATCCGCAAATTTACCGAGTACGTGGGCCGAGAGTTCCAGCTGATGGAGCATGATATCGGCAGGCCCATTCAGATTTTCGCCCACAGCTTCCCCGATGAGGAGATTGAAAAGGACGCCAACATGGTGCTCAAGGACCTGGTTTCCGTGGACCGGGAGGTAACCGCCCTAAACGGCCGGTATTATACCCTGCGCATCGCCCCCTACCGCACCACGGAAAACAACATCCGGGGCCTGGTCATCACCATCATAGACAGCCTGGGCAAGGGGAAACAAGAGCCCTCCCGCTCCTGACCCGCGAACTAACTACGCGCCCGTCGGGCCCCTCCCGGCCGCCCCGCCTGAAAGGCGGGGCGGCCGGGCCGGGCGGGGCGGGCGCAGCGCGCCTTACGGCGCGCAAAACCAGCGCCGCAGGTCCCCTTAGCGGTATAAGTAAAACCAGCCTTCATAACCTAGCGGGCGCCTTATCCTTCCCATTGGGCGCCATGCGCCCCGGGATCACGGCAAGACCGGCCCCCACACCCTAGGGGGCCGGTCTTGTTTCCGTTCACCCGGCGCCGCCGCTTTTCAGCGTCCAGGGTGGAACGGCGCGGGAGGCATTTCGGGCGCGGGGGCGGTTCGCAACTGTTTGAGCACCCGTTCCATCGCCTCCTCCTGGGGGATGGGCACGTAAAAATGAAAGCCCTGGATCACGTCGCAGTTGATCTGCCCCAGGGTGCGGGCCTGAGCGTCGCTCTCCACGCCCTCCGCCAAAATGCTAAGGCCCAGGGTATGCCCCACCTGAATCATGCCTCGCAAAATGGTCAGGCCGGTATGGGTGAGCACGTGATCCACCAGGCCCTTGTCCAGCTTGATCCCGTCCACTGGGTACTGCTGCAAGTCGGAAAAGGCGGTAAATCCCTGGCCAAAATCGTCCAGGACGATGCGAATGCCCTGCTCCTTCAGCGCCAAGATGTTTTCCCGAATGCGGGCAGGGTGCTTGGCCGCCACGCTTTCGGTGAGCTCAAAAACCAGCCTTTTCCGGGGAAAGCTGTAGCGGCCGAGGATGTCCATGCACCGGCTGGGGAAAGCGGCGTCGGCGAAGGTCTGCCGGGAAAAGTTGCAGGAGAGGAAGAAATCGTCCACACCCTGGTCGGTCAGCGCCTGGAGGAAATCGCAGGAAACCCGAAGGCAGTGGTAATCCAACTTATAGGTTAGCCCCTCGGCCTCCAGCATCGGCACAAAGGCGCCGGGCATTTGCAGGCCGTACTTGGGATGGAGCCAGCGGGACAGGGCCTCGCCCCCCACGATCCGGTTGGTCTGGGCGTCCACATAAAACTGTATGTACAGCTGAAATTCCTCTTTCTCCAGGGCCGCGCCCACTCCGGCGCACAATTCCTGACGGACCTGCAGCGCCTTGCGCATGGCCTGGGAAACCACCGCCCAGTCCTTTTCCTCCTCCCTGGCGGCTGCGGCGGCCTGGACGGCGTTGAAGATCATCTTGTCCAAGTCCCCTTCTTCCTCTCCCAACGGGCAAATGCCGGCGCAGACTTCCACCTCCAGCGTCTTACCCTCGCCTTGAGGGCAGGCGCGCATCCGCTCCAGGGTCTCCTGGATCCAGGCCAGGGTTTCCTTCCTGTTGGTATCCTGCCGCAGCAGGACCAAATCCTCCTGCGATATCCTGGCCGGTGCGCCGCCTTCCCCGGCGCACGCCCTCAGCGTCTGGGCACAGTGCCGGAGGGCCTGCTCGGCCTCGGCGCTTCCGCTGATCAAGCGCATCCGGTGCAGGTTCACGTGAAAGCAGATCAAATCCAACAGCGCTCGGTTGTTCCGGGTCACGGACCGTTTCCAGCACCGGCGCAGGTAGTCCACATTGCCCAGGCCTGTGGCTTGGTCCTCCTCCAACTCCCTACGCACCCTGGCCAGCCGCCGCCGGTAGCGGCGCACCGTCAGCGCCAGGGCCGCCGCCAGAACCGCCGCCCCCAGGGCCAACCCGCCCACCGCCGCCAGGGGCGCCTTCTCCCCGGGGAGCGCTCCGGCGGCGGCCTGGAGCAACATGGCGTTGAGCTGCGGCTGGGACAGCCCAGCCACGAAACCTTCCAGTTCCTCCTTTAAGCCCTGGGGGGCCGCCGGGGTAAACAGGATGTAGTGGACCATGGTTTGCCCCTGATCTTGGGCCTCAAACAGGGTGACGCACTGGTCCTGGGGGGGCAATTCCTGGGCTGGAGCGCATCCGTAGAGCATATCCACCTGCAAGTTTTCCGCCAGGCTCTCCCGGCTTTCTCCCCCTGGGTTGGGGTAATAGGCCACCTGATAGCCGCTTTGGGCCGAGAAATCCTCCAGCAACCGGGGCACGACGCCCTGATAGGAGGCCGTCTGCCCGTCGTAATACTCCAGGGGATAGGCCCGGGTATCCCCCGCCGCGTACACCAATATCTTTTCTTCCATGGGTACCTCCCTACTGAAAACCTATCCGTCTGCGTCCGGCCGCCCCCCTTGGGCACAGCCTACCCTGGAGCCTCAATGCATGTCCATCTTTTGCCGCTCTATTTTCCCCCAGGTTGCCCGCTTTTTCCGGTAGCCGATCAGGGCGGTAACCCTGACCCAGGCCAGCACGAAACGCAGGCAGGAGACCTCCAGCAGGCACAGGCCGATGGCCTTGAATATATCCGTAGCGCGGAGCCTCAGGTCGATGGTATGCACACGGGCGAAAAAGGCGGTGAGGGACAGCACGGCGGAATAGACCACGTAAATCAGGAAGAACATGCCCATAAAGGGCACGTTGATTAGGTCCAGCCAAAAGGCCAACGCCACCGTCAACAGTCCAAACACCTCGATATAGGGGGAGAGCAGCTCGTAGAGCAGGAAATACAGGTAAGATACGAAGCTGACCATGCCGTACTTGGGGTTGACCAGGATGCGCCGGTGGGTGGTCATGGCCTGGAACAGGCCGATATGCCAGCGGCGGCGCTGCTTGCACAGATCCCCCAGCTTTTCCGGCGCTTGGGTCCAACAAATGGCGTCCGTGGCATAGCGGATGCGGTAGGGCAGGTTGTTCTCCCGGCAGTATACGTGGAGTTTGACCACCAGTTCCATATCCTCGCCCATGGTAGAGGAATCGTAGCCCCCTGCGCCGATGACCACGCTCTTTTTAAATAAGCCAAAAGCGCCGGATATGATGATGCTGCCGTTGAACTTGTCCAGCAGGATGCGGGCGGCCAGGAAGGAGCGGTCGTACTCCAGCACCTGCATACAGGGCAGCACCCGCTTGGGCATACGGTAAGAGATCACTCGTCCGTTTTCGATGGTAGCGCCGTTGCAGGGCCGCACCGCCCCGCCCACGGCCACCACATCGGCCTCCTCGATCACCGGGCGGACGATCTTGCTCAGGGAATCGTATTGCAGCACCGAGTCGGCGTCCATGCACACGAAATAGGGATACCGGGCCGCGTTGATGCCCATGTTCAGGGCGTCGGACTTGCCGCCGTTGGCCTTGCGGATCAGGGTGATGGGCGCCTTATGGGCGCGGCTCTCGTAGACCGCCTCCTCCTGCTTGCAGGGAATGCTGCGGTGGATGGGGCGGGTCACATGGCGCAGGTGGAAATAATCCATCAGCGCCTGGGCGGTGTTGTCCCGGGAGCCGTCGTCCACCACGATGATCTCGTACAGCTTATACTCCAGGCCGAGCAAAGACCGGACGGTATCCACGATGGTGACCTCCTCGTTGTAGGCTGGCACCAGAATGCTCACGGGCACGTAATAGTCCTGCCGCAATTCGCTTTTTAGCAGGTTGCGCCGCTTGATCTGGTACAGGGTGGAGGACCCCACCGTCACCGCCAGAAAGAGAAAGCTGGCGTATCCCATCATGTAGATGATGAAAAAGATGCCCACGTAGTCGAAAAAGGTCTTAAATCCGTCGTACACCGGCCTCACCTTCCTTCCCTGTCCAGCCTGTGGGTTTCCAGGCGGTACATGATCATTTCCCGGGCGTATCGGTCGCTGCCCATGGTCAGGTCGATCAGATCCTCGTAGTCCACCTGCTGGGATTCCAGGCTGGCCGCCGCAGCGTAGCGCACATACCAGTTGGGGCTGTGCATCGCCCCTTTCAGGACATCCACCACCCGCTGTCCCTGGTAGCGGGCCAGGGCGGCGACGCTGACGGTGGTATACTCCCACCGGGCCGGGTTCTTTTCCGCCGCCATGGCCAGCAGCGCTCCCCGGGCGGGGGAATAGGGATAGCGGCCCAGGTAGCGTATAGCCGCCAGGCGCAGCTCCTTATCCGCCCCCTCGTCCTCCATGAGGGCGAACATCTTCTGGCAATAGTCGCCGCTGCAAAAGCGAATGTAGTTGAGGATGGCCAATTGGGTGCGCTGGCCAAAGGCGGACAGTTCCTCCCACAGCGCGGCGATCAATTGGCGGGCGTCGCCCTGATAGGCCAACAGGGTTTCGGTGAGGATCTTTTCGTGGAAGAACACGCTGCCCCGGTCCTGGACCTTCAGGGCGGACACAATGCTCCGGGGTCCAGCGAAGGCGCACAGCGCTTGCAGGGCGTTGACCCGGCAGTAGAGGTTTTCCATAGCCATATAGCCCAGCAGCGCCTGCTCCAGCGCCTCCAGGGCCTGCCCCTCTCCCTGTCCGGCGCGCACCCATCTGGCGGTAAAGAAGGCGAAGTAGGCCGCCTGGGTGGGCTCCCGCCGCCGGTATACCCGAGCCAAGTACAGCAGGGTGGGCTGCATCCTGCCCATGTACTGGCCCAGCAGAGGCGCGTCCTGGGACGGCAGGGCGGAGAGCGCCCGGTCCAGGGCGATCAGGTTGCGCACCCGGCGCAGCTTGCGCCTCAGCCTCCCGAAGGCCCGCTTCCCCAGGGCCTCGCCCCGCGCAAGCCGCTCCGTCTGGCGGAGAATCCCCCGCTTCAGCCTGACGGTACGCCGCCGCAACCGAAGCTCGCTGCCCCGCAGCAGCAGGGCGTAGGCGATGTTAAAGCCGATCATGCTGGCGCAGATGGCGCCGTATATGTAGAGGAATATCTCGATTTGCACCCATCATCCTTCTTTCCCGTAGCTCAGGGGATGTTCCGCCCAATACTGCTGCAAGATATAATAGGATTGCTTCAGCCGTTCGTGATAGGTCACGTCTTTGCCCCAGCCTTCCAAGGCCACCGAGGCCATCCGCAGCCGCCCCTGAGCGCCCTCCAGCGCGGCCCCCACGTACATCTCTTCGATCTGAATGTCCTCAATGCCGTAGTGGGCGTAGTAGTCGTCGTGGACCATCATCTCGGAGGGATTGGAGAAGTTGAGCAACTGCCAGGGCAGGCGGATCTCCACGCCGTTTTCGGTAAACATAAAGTCGGCCAGGGAATCGAACTGGGGGGAATCCGGGTTGGCGTTTCCATAGCGCAGCTTGCCGGTTTCGTAGGTCTGTCCCATGGGCTGGCTTATATCCTGCCTAGGCACGATCTCCCCCAGCTTCATGGCCAAGTCGATGTTTACGAATACCGGGCTATCCCTTTCCGGCGGATCGATATAGGGGTCATCCACGTAGTAGGATTCCCAATAGGTGGACTTGAGCACCTCGTACCGCTCCTGCACCATTACCCGGCTGTCCGCTTCCCCGTCGACGACGGCGACGAAATCGCAGGGACGTTCAAAACCGATTTGGTAGTTCTGGCAGTAGGTGCTTCCGGTATTGGGGCTGGTATCCAGGGGGATATACAGGGTTTGGCTATCGGGATCGAAGCCCTCCCCGTAGAAATAGAGGAACTTTTCGTCGTACTTCATGGACAACTTCAGCCCTTGGCCGGACCAGACCAGATCCTCCTCGCCCCATTCCCCCGGGTCCCCGTCCACGTAGCACACGCTCTGTTCGCTGCCAGGGTCAAAGGTTAATAGGCCGTAGAACTGCTCGTTGGTCTGGTAGTCGCTCCAATAGGGGGTATTTAACAGGTCCACTGCGTGCAGGGTGTTCCAGGTGCGCTTAAACCACTCGTCCTGCCAAGAGAACAGGCAACTGCCGGCGCTGCCCGCGTTCATGATGTCCTGATAGCATTCGATTAGATATTGTCCCTGCTGGTCCTCGGTGACAAAGCCCTGGTTTCGCCCGGTATTTTCGTCGATCTGGGCCCGGCCCCGGCCGGTGGTAACGCCGTATTCGGAGATGACCACCGGGATGGTGTGAAAATTGTTCAGCGCCTTCAGGTAGGCGTAATAGGTGTTCAGCCTGCCCTGGGCGTCGTAGTAGTCCCCGTCGGTGAGGTAATCGTGGGGGGAAGGGGCGTTCAACAGGGCGATGCGGTGCTGGATGGCGCCTACTTGATTTTCGCCGAAAATCCGTTCCAGGCCGTCCTGGGTATATTGCCGGGCTTCTATCTCGGTTTGCAGGTAATCGGGGAAATAGGGGTACACATGGTAGGAGGCGAAGTAGCCGGAGATAAAGGCCTGGGTGGGCTGGATGTGCTCCACGTTGATCGTGGCGTTCTTAAAGCGGTAGGTGGTGGTAACCAGGGAGTAGCGAAAGGGGTCGGTGGTGGGCCAGTTGGAAAAGGCCACCAGCCGCTGCTGCTTGTAGCGCTGGGTCTCGTAGGCGATCAGTTCGTCCCCCAGCTTGGCCAGGGCGGTCTCAAAGGGCGAGGCCTCCGGGGTGGTCGCCATATACCGGCCCTGGTAGCTGGTCTTGTCGTAGTGCATTTGGTTGGTATAGGTCACCAGGCTGGCCTCCCACTCCACCCCCAGGATGTAGCCCAGGGTCCAGCGCGACACGTCGTGGCGGTAGAATCCCCCGCCGTCCCCATCCCACCCCAGCAAGAATCTGTTGCCGTGGAGGATGTCGATGATGGTCTTGCCGTCCTGAATCATCTCGGGCAGCAAGCCCTCGTCGTATATATCCTTGTGGGAATTATGGGAGTAGTCGTCCACCCACAGTCCGTGAAGCAGCCACAAAGGTTCCTCTCCCGCTTGCTCCCGCTGGGTGTTGTAGGCGTAAAAGGCGTTGTAAAAATCATCGTGAAGGATGGTATATACCCGGATGGTGTTGGCGCCCAGCTGGTGGATATAGCCGAACCACCGCAGGTAGGTCTGCTGGTCGATGGCGAAGTCGGTGGCCCACTCCCCCGGCATGCCTACGCCCAGATCCACGCCCCGAATTTCAAAGGGCTGGTACGCCCCGTCCCGCATCATGTAAATGGTATCGCCGTCCGCCTTCATGAAGGTGGCCGAGGGCACGTCCGGGTGCAGGTCCACATAGACGCCCAGGCCGTAATAGATGTACCATCCCATCACGGCCAGAACCACCAGCACGCACACGCAAATGATATATTTTTTCAAATCCCGGCCTCCTTTGGCGAATTAAAAATCATAGGTCTTGTTCCGGGAGGGATGGCAGTACTGCCAAAGGGTGTGCAGGTTCTGATCCAGCCAGTTGCCCCGGTCCACCAGCCATTGCTTCAGCTGCTCCACCGCCTCCTCGTGGCTATGGGCGTTCCGCTCCACCGGGGAAAGGGGCTCCCACTGGGTCATGGCCTGCTGCCAGCGCTGGTTGTTGCGCTCCACCGCCGGGCCCAAATAGGCCAGGGTCTGGTCGATGTAGTCCATTAAGTATTCCTCGCTGAGCACGGTTTGGCGCAACTGGGCATAGCGGTCTATCACCCGCTCCACGAAGTCCTCGTGCTTGCACAGCATGAAGAACCAGGTATGGCTGACCATCTCCAGCCGTTCCGGGGGCAGGGGATCGGTAGGAAAATTGTCGCAGGCGTTGTTGAAGTCCCACACCGCCAGCTTGTATTTTCCGCTCATATCTTTGTAGATATAAGTGGAATAGCGCCCGGCGTCGGCGTTGATGGGGAACTCGTTGACCAGAAAATAGTTCACAAAGTTGTCCACGTCGATATAATGCCAGTAGCCGTAGCCATCGGTATCGTAGTCGTAGGAATAGAGCGCCTTTTCAAACCGGGCGAAGTCCAGCTCAATGGCCTGGCGAATCTCCTGCGTCAGGCTGGCGCGCTTGGGATATTTGATCAGGATGTCGGTGCGCAGGGTCATCATCCGTTCCAGATAGGCATAGATGTCCCGTTTCCCGTCCAGGTCCTCCGCCGCAGTACGGTCGCCCCGCAGCAGGTAGCCGCTGGCGGTTGCGCCCTTGGCGGTGGTGCGCAGGTCGAGGCGGCAGTCCTCTCCGTCGGTAATGGTTTCCACCATCAAGTAGAGGCCCCGGTATTCCCCGTTTAGGATCAGCTCGCAGTAGCGCACGTTGGGCGCCCACTCCATCATCTCCCCGGCGATGTTGTACCACATATAGTTGCGCACCAGAGACTTGTCCAGGTATGGTCCGTTGAGGACCCATTCGTTGTGGGAAGGCATCCCCATTACGGGCGCGGGGGCGTCCGCGCCCTTCTCGTCCACGAATTTCAGTTGATAAGGGCTCTTCTCAAATAACCTGGAGGAATGGCCGCGCACCCGGATCTGGGTGATGGTGGTCAGAGCTGCCGGGTCCGAAGGATGGTTATTGGCGTTGAGGTTGTCCACGATGGAGAGGGTGGCGTCGATCACGTCCCGTCCGTCCGCAGCCAGGCTGTTGATGCTTTCGCCAAAAGCGTCCACCTCCCCAGTGACCTTGCCCGGGATCTCCACGCCTCCGGTATCGATGATTACCAGGGGCAGGTGGGTGCACAGTTCTTCCCCGCCGCACTGGCAAATGGCGCCGGGCTGGCGGGCGGTAAGGTGCTGGTGGACCCGTTGGTTGGCGTCATCGGATTGCCAGACGCTGGCCAAACAGGCGGTAACCGCCATCAGGCACATGGCGGCGATCCCCGCAATGCGGTATTTCATAAAGCGCCTCCCTTTCTGGGATTGGTCAACGGGGGCCTCTCCAGGCGCGGCCCCGGGGCGGAGGATCAGCTGCTCACCTCGTCGTTTTGCACCACCAGGTTGCAGTACTCCACGCCCTCCACGCCGTAGATGGCGTCGGTAATGCTCACGCCCATCTTGACGGCGCCCCCGGCGCCCTCCGCTCGCTGCATGGTGCGCCGGCTCAGCTCGTAGATGAACTCCACCGTCTCCGGGGTGGTGTTCTTCACCCGCAGCACCGCCCTGCGGGCGTAGTACTGGAACACCAGCGCCTCGATCTTGTCCTCCCCGATCCGGTCGGCCCGGATGATCAGCAGCATCCTGTCGTCGTTTCTGATGCGCCCGAACAGCAGCAGCACCAGAAAGGTAAAGGCGCTGCCCGCCGCCGCCGACAAAAAGTCCCCCGCTCCGCAGCAGATGCCCACCACGATGCCCCAGAAGATGTAGATGGTGTCCCGGGAGTCCTTGATGGCGGTACGAAAGCGGACGATGGACAGTGCGCCCACCATGCCCAGGGACAGGGCGATGTTGTTGCCGATGACGATCATCACCGCGGTGGTGATGGTGGTAAGCGCCATCAGGGAGACGTTGAACTTCTTGCTGTATATGCTGCCCTCGTGGGACAGGGCATAGGAGATGTAGATGAAGAAGGCCATCGCCGTGGCCACCGCCATGCGCAGCACGATGGTCTCCACGCTCAGTTGGCCGCTATTCTCCAGCAGTTCCAGCAGTGTTTTGCGCATTTTCCGCTCCTCCTCATTATAGGCTGAAGTGCATGGTGGCGCTTCTAGCCAGGCAGTATTTGCTCACCGATATCTCCGACCGGTCTGCCCAGCTGACCGCTTCCTTGATGTAGCTGAGCAGAAACCCGTTATACTTCACCTCCAACACCCCATGAAAAGAAGGCAGTACCGGATAGGTGTTCAGGGCGGGGTTAAACAGGTCCATGCAGGTTTCGCTGGCCCGGATCTGGTGGTCCAGGGTCACCCGGATCTGATTCTCCCGGGCGATAAAGGCCCTGCGCCGGTAGTCCACCACCGCCTTGGGCCGGTAACACTTGCGCATCAGCAGGCCATAGCACTCCGCCGCGAAGGGATCGCCGTGGTTCAGCAGGCAATCGTACCGGCCGGCGGCCAGCTGTTCGGCCTCCTCCCGGCTCACCCGCACAGAGCGCTTCTTCTGGTAGGCCCCCTCTTTCTGCTTCATCTCCAGCATGGCGAACCCAGCCTGGGTGTCGTAGATGCGCAGGCGCAGCTTGCGCCGCTTTTCCACCCCGTCCAGCTTGTCCGTATAGTCCCCTTCCTCCAGGGTATCGAAGTACAGCGAGCGTATCCAGTAGCCCTGAGCTCCGTTGTGCCGGTCCTGGAGCATAATCCCCTCCAGCCGGCCCGCCAGCAGCGCCATATCCACCTGGTTTGTCAAGTACTTCTTCTCTTGACGGTATACCTCCCTCAAAACGCAACTCCTCCCCAAAAGCCGCAAAAAACTCCGGGAACCTGGTCCCCCAAGTTTTTTGCAGCTGGACGATCCTAACCTTCCGGCCGTAGATTCACAGCTTTGCGTCGCCGCCTTTCGGCGGGTTTGCCCATTATGCGGTTTTGTTTCGGCCAAGCCCGGCCCTTACCGGTCCCCGGCCAGGGCGGCCAGCCCTTGGGTAGTCCGGGCCCATTGGGCCTCCAGCTCCCCCATGAGCCCCTGGGCCGCCGCCAAGTCGCCCCCTCGCAGGGCCTCCACCACCTGGCTGGTCAGCCGGTACAGCTCGCCCATGGCCAGGTTGCCCGCCACCCCCTTCAGGGCGTGCGCCGCCTGAAAGGCGGCCTCCCGGTCCCCGGCGGCCATGGCCTGGCACAGCGCGGGGAAATTGGGATCGCCGGGCAGGCGCAGCATAAAGCGCAGCATCAGCTCCTCGTTGTCCAGGAACCGCTCCAGCGCCTCCTCTACCCTCACCCCTGCGGCCTCCAGCCGCGCTTTCCGGCTCCGGTCCATCTCGTTTTCCTCCTTTGCCCACTCCATGGCCGCCATCCCCGCTCCTTACGCCCCTCCCCAGGGCTGGTACAGCTTGCGCAGCACCGGCTCCGCCCGGCGCAAGCAGCCCAACAGCCGGGGATTGAAAGCGCCGCACTGTCCCTCCAGGATCATCTCCATGGCGGTATGGGCGGGATAGGCTTCCTTGTAGCAGCGCTTGCTCACCAGGGCGTCGTACACGTCGGCCAGCGCCACCACTTGGGTCCATATGGGGGTCTGGTCCCCTACCAAGCCGTGGGGATAGCCCCTGCCGTCCCAGCGCTCGTGGTGGTGCAGGGCGATGTCGTAAGCGTAGGCGTAGGCCGAGTGTTCCCGCATTTGGGGAATGGTGGACAGCAGCTCCGCGCCCTTGAGGGTATGGGTCTTCATCAATTGGAATTCCTCCGCCGTCAGCCGCCCCCGCTTGTTGAGCACCGCGTCGGGGATGGACAGCTTGCCCACATCGTGGGTCACCGCGCCCACCCCGATCAGGCGGATCTGGGCGGCGGACAGGCCATGGCCCAAGGGCGTCTCCCCCAATAGATAGCAGGTGATGTCCCGAATGCGGCGCACGTGTTCGCCGGACTCGTCGCTGCGGAACTCGATGGCGGTGGCCAGCGCCTCCACCATGCCCATGCTCATCTCGGCCAGCCGCTGGGCCTGAAGCAGCAATTGGTCCCGCTGCCGCTCCACCTCGGCGCCCAGCTTGCGCCGGGCCTGGAACAGCTCCACCACCGAATTCACCCGGCGGCGCACCAGGTATGGCACCACCGGCTTGATGATCACGTCCATGACCCCCAGGTCGTAAGCCTCCCGCATCACCGAGCCGGCGGAGTCGGCGGTGATCAGGAATACGGGGACAAACTGGGTCAGCCCCTGCCGCTTCATCTCCCGCAGCACCTGAATGCCGTCCATGTGCGGCATAACCACGTCCAGCAGCACGGCGCTCAGACAGGTTCCGTGCTCCTGAATGGCCGCCAACCCCTCCATACCGTCCTTGGCCTGGAGGATGCGGTACTGCGGTGCAAAGATATTGGCCAGTATCGTCCGGTTGATTTCCTCGTCATCCACGATCAGCAATGCTTCCTCTGGCGTTTCCTGCAAGACCGCTTCCCTCCCATTTGTCCCTCATACTTTCTCTCCCCTGGCCGCGCCCCGCCGGCGGATCAGCTTTTCCACCGTCTGTCGAAGCAGGGCGCTGTCGATGGGCTTGGATACGTGGGCGTCCATGCCCGCAGCGGTGGTACGGTCGATGTCCTCGGCAAAGGCGTTGGCGGTTACCGCCACAATGGGCACCGTCCCCGCGTCCGCCCGCTTTAGCCGGCGGATGGCCGCCGCCGCCTGACAACCGTCCATCCGGGGCATCTGCATATCCATCAGGATGGCGTCTACCGAGAAAATAGGCTGGTCCCGGAACAGCGCCACCGCCTCTTCCCCGTCCGCCGCTTGCAACACCTGGGCCCCCAATTGACCCAGAATGGCGGTGAGGATCTCCCGGTTGAGCTCGTTGTCCTCCGCCACCAGGATGCGCAGCGCCTTCCAGTCCAGGGACGCCTCCTGGTCCTGGGCCTCCCCCGGCCCGCTCTCCTGGCGCGCCGCCGGCTGAAGGGGCAGCGTCACCATCACCCGGGTGCCCTGGCCCAGCTGGCTCTCCACCGATATCTCCCCGCTCATCTGCTGCACCAAGCTGCGCACGATGGGCATTCCCAGGCCGGTACCCATCACCGGATGGGCGCTGAAGGTGGTCTCCCGGGAATAGGGATCGAAAAGATGCTCCAGGAATTCGGCGCTCATGCCAATGCCCGTATCCTCCACAAGTATCTGGTACTTGCTGTGCTGCTGAAAGCGGAATTGCCGGGCCTCCAGCCGCACCCGGCCGCCGGAATTGGTGTACTTGACCGCGTTGGACAGCAGGTTGTTGACGATCTGGGTGATCTTCCCCTCGTCTCCCACCACCCTGTCCTCCTGGAACTCTATGCTCACCTGCATCTCCTTACCCTGCTCCCGGGCCT
Organism: Candidatus Excrementavichristensenella intestinipullorum; assembly: GCA_018711685.1. Taxonomy (GTDB): domain Bacteria; phylum Bacillota; class Clostridia; order Christensenellales; family Aristaeellaceae; genus Excrementavichristensenella; species Excrementavichristensenella intestinipullorum. The sequence goes on from DVHZ01000127.1 coordinate 12,830, forward strand.
GGTCCCGGAAGATGTCCGTCAGGCTGACCAGCAGCGCCCTCAGGTCCATCTCCCGCTGCGCCAGGCTGTTTTTGCCCGCCTCAATGCGGGAAAGCTCCAGGATATCGTTGATCAGCGCCAGCAGTTGGTCGCCGGCAAAGGCGATCTTCTTCAGGTAGTCCTCCACCTTCTCCCTCTCCCCTGCCCGGTAGCTGCGCCTGGCCAGATCGCAGCAGCCGATGATGGCGTTCAGGGGAGTGCGCATGTCGTGAGACATGCTGCTGAAAAAGATGGATTTGGCCTGGGTGCTCTTCTGCGCCGCCTCCAGGGCCTCTTGCAGCAGGATGGTCTGCTGCAGTTCTCGCCGCTTTTCCTCCTCTACGTCCCGAAAGCACAGGATCACCATGCTGGGATCAACCTCCCGGTTGTACAGGGTGCGGATATTCACCCACCGGTAGGTTTCGCCAAAGCGGCGCTGATAATCGCCGCCGTAATCGGCAATGCCCTGGGCGATGCGCTGGCGAATGCTATCCAGGGAAAAGCTGGCCTCAAAGGCCTGGAGGGTGTTGGGCCGCACAAAGGCGCTGATGCTGCTCAGCAGCGTATCGTAATCGCCGGTAGGGGGCAGATCGTTGACGCTGCGGTGACCCTTGATGGTCTGGTAGCGCCCTGCCCGAAAATTGACCCGGTAAATGGCGTAAAAGGAGTCCCCCAGCATGTGGGCGGTATCGCCGGCCACCTTGATGCGGCGGCTGCGCAGCACGTCCTGCACCGTGAGCAGCACCAGCGCCAGGTATAGCACCAGCCCCACGCCCGCCATCAGGAAAACGGTGGCGTTCTCCTCTCCCATCAAAATCGCGCTCATGGGCAGGGTGAGGATCGCCGTCCAGCCGTTGGACATCTGGTAGTAATAGACTCCCCGCTCGTAGCCGTCGAGGTCTTGAAAGGAGGCGTCGTAGGCCAGCAGGGAACCGTCCGCGATGCCCGCCAGCAAATAGCCTGCGTAGCGCTGAAGTTCATCCTGGCCCACGTTCCAGCGAACCGCCGAATATACCAGGTTTCCATTTTGGTCGCACAGATAATAGGATAGCTCCTCGGGCATATCCTGAGCGGTGAGGTGCAGCGCCGGGTTCTGAATGTATACGTCCATGGCCAGCACGTTCCCGCCCCGCTCCAGCGCCTGAGAAAACGTGATAATCCTCTGCCCGGTCACCGCGTCCAGATAAGAGGGCCCGCAGACCGCCTCTCCCTCCGCTTCCACCGCCTGATTGTACCAGTCCGCCAAGCGGTAATTGAAGGTCTCGTCCCCCTCCCAGGGATTGGCCGCCACGATCTGCCCGTCAATCACCGCGTAAAAGTCCACGATGCTTTCGCCCACGATGTCCGTCATCTTGGAAAAATACCCCGACAACCACTCCCGGATCTGGCCGGGACTGCCGCCGCCGTCCTCGATCTCGTTTACATAGTGGCTGGCCATGGCCAGATGGGCCTCCATGGCCCGCAGATGGTTCTCCTCCTCCACGGCGTAGCTCTTGGCCAGCGCCATGCCCAAGCTCTGGGCGTTTTGCAGCAGCTTGACGCGCACCAAAATTACGGTCAGCACCAATAGCGCCGCCACAAAGGCCAGCAGTACCGCGCTGAGAACCCATACGCGCCTGCCTGAACGCTTACCTGCCTCCATGGCCGCCGCCCTCCCGCTGCTTTCCTTTGGCTATGGGTTGGCCTTCCGGCTCCCGCTGCTCCATATCCCGGTAATACTCCCGCTTTTCCTTATACATGTTCAAGTCCATCTCCCGGAAAAAGCGCTCGAAGTTCTCAGCGTCGAACTGGGCCACTCCGGCGGCAAGGGATATGGGCGATGACAAACCGCCGGACCGGTTCCACGCCTCCATCCTGCGCACCAGCTTGTCTCGAAACTTCTGAACCTGTTCGGGCCGGGCGTTTTCCAACAGCACCACGAATTCGTCGCCCCCGTATCGCACCACCGTGGCCCCGGGCGCCAAGGCGCGCAGCGCCTTGCCCATCTCCCGCAGCACCCGGTCGCCCTCCATATGGCCGCCGGTGTCGTTGATCCGCTTAAAATCGTTTAAATCCAGCAGAATGCCCATGATGGGCACGTCCCGCTTGGCCTGGCTCATATAGTGGGTCAGGTAGTTGCGGTTGTACAGCCCCGTCAGCGGGTCCACAAAGGCTTCCTCATTTTGCAGGTTAATGTACAAAAAGGTGAGCCCGACGGCGGTGGATACCCATATCAGGGCCAGCCCATAAAAGCACAGCTGCAATACGCTGCCCCCATAAATCGGTACCAGGAAAGCCGCTGCGGGCATATACAGCCGTCCCCCGGTCCGCTTGTGGGCGTTGTGTAGCACGATGGCGCCGTAGGTCAAATATCCGTACATCACCGCGTAGAGCAAGGGAAACAAGGGCGTACGGAAATAGGCGTTCTGCTCCGAGACGCCGAAAAACACGTCCACGAACAGGTTGGCCATCGACATCAGCCACACCAGCCCCATGGGAATAGCCAGATAAGGCGCCCGCCGCCTCAGCCGTGCCCTGTCCTTGAATAGCTTGTAGTCCACAAAGCACACCCACAAAAAGGCCATGCCGGCCCCCAGCATGTACACCAGCAGGTTGCTCACCCTCACCAGCGCCCAGGCCCCGGGAAACCGCCTTCCGTCCATCAGAAAACCAGCCGATTCCAGGGCGCACAGAAGCAGGCAAATCCAGCACATCCCGTAAAACAGGCGCATATCCAAGAAAGCCACCCGGGTGCGCATACGCCGGCTGAGCAACAGCATCGCCATCAAGCAAAGGCCCAGCCCGTTGGCCACCAAGACCGCCGGGATATTCATTAAAAAGTCACGAGCGTAGGCGGCGTCGGGCATCCGGCATCCTCCCCACCTGCGGGCATCGCGCCCCATCTCAAGTACAGCACCGTCCTCGGCAGCGCATATGTGAATTATAACACATTCTGGAAATATGTAAAGGCATCTTTGTTAAGATCGGCAGATCAAAATTGGCCGTTCCCTATCGATTCTTACAAGAAGGGCCTCCGCCAGACCCTTTCTCGGGCAACGCCGGAAAGCTGTCGCAACTGCATACGGCCTGATGGGCCCCGGCTGGGCCGGCAGGCGGGGCGGAAGGGAAGGCGCGTTTGCAAATTTCCTTAAAAACTTAAAAAACAACAAAAAAACTTGATTTATCTCGACTTCCTTCCAAAGTTTGATATAATATAGACAATCACAAAAAGGAGGAAGCGTATCGTGAAAAAGATGGTTGTTCTGGCCCTGGCCTTGGCATTGGTGCTGGCCGCCGCTACGGCCTCTGCCAATCAGGCCGACGTGGTTGTCATCGGCGCGGGCGGCGCCGGCATGGCTGCGGCGATTCAGGCGGCGGACGACGGGGCGACGGTGGTGGTCCTGGAAAAGATGAATTATGCGGGCGGCAACACGGTTCGTTCGGAGGGCGGCATGAACGCCGCCGGCACCGTATATCAAGCGGCGATGGGCATTGAGGATTCGCCGGAAGTCATGATTGAGGACACCATGGTGGGCGGCAAGAACCTGAGCGACCCGGAGCTGGTGCGCTTCATGGCGGAAAACAGCGCGGCCACGGTGGATTGGCTGACCGGGCTGGGCATGGACCTGAGCGAGGTGGCCCAGGGCGCGGGGGCCACCAACGCCCGTATGCACCGCTCCGCCGGCGGCGCCAAGATCGGCGGCGTACTGACGCCCGTGCTGATGAAAAATCTGGAGTCCCGCGGCATCACCATCCTGTACGGCACTTGCGCCACGCGGCTGGATACGGATGAAAGCGGCGCGGTCACCGGCGTGACGGCCACGGACAAGACCGGCACGGAAGTGAGCTTCACCTGCAACAGCGTGGTGCTGGCCACCGGCGGCTTTGGCGCCAACGAGGAGCAATTCGCCGCCTACCGCAGCGATTTGAAGGGCTTCAGCACCACCAACCATCCCGGCGCTACCGGCGACGGCATCGTGATGGCCCAGGCCATCGGCGCCGCCCTGGTGGATATGGACCAGATTCAGACCAATCCCACGGTTGAGCCGGTAACCCACATCGTCCTTTCCGAATCGGTCCGCGGCAACGGCGCGATCATGGTCAACGTGGAAGGCCGGCGCTTCGTGAACGAAATGCTCACCCGGGACGTGCTGTCCACGGCGATTCTGGAGCAGCCGGAAAAGTACGCTTACCTGATCTTCGACAAGCGGATCATGGACAAGATGGAGGCGCTGCAGCAGGATTACGAGATGGGCATCGTTACTGAGGGCGAAACCCCCGCCGCTCTGGCCCAGGCGCTGGGCATTCCGGAGGACGTGTTCGCGGCCCAGGTGGAGAGCTGGAACCAGGCGGTAGCCTCCGAAAACGACGCCGCCTTTGAGCGCACCACCGGCCTGGGCACCCTCAGCGACGGCCCGTGGTACGCCATCCAGGTGAGCCCGGCGGTCCATTATACCATGGGCGGCGTGAAAATCAACACCAATACCCAGGTCCTCCGGGAGGACGGCAGCGCCATCGCCAACCTGTACGCGGCGGGGGAAGTGACGGGCGGCGTTCATGGCGGCAACCGCCTTGGCGGCAACGCGGTGTGCGACATCATGGTCTTTGGCCGTCAGGCCGGCATGCAGGCGGCGGCCAACGCCCTGGCCAAGGGCAGCCTCGCCCTGGAACTGCCCCAGGCCGAAGCCCAGGTTGAGCAGGCGCAGGGGCACTATACCGATGGCGTGTACCAGGTGGAGGGCGCCGGGCGCAACGGCCCCATGCAGGTGACGGTCACCGTGGAGGGTGGAAACATAACGGATATCGTCGTGGACAACCACAGCGAGACCGCCGCCATCTTCGAAGCGGTTCAGCGCGACTTCATTCCGGCCATTATCGCGGCCCAGTCCACCCAGGTGGATTCCGTCGCCGGCGCCACCATGTCCTGCGACGGGCTGAAGAACGCCATCGACAGCGTCCTAAAGTAATTCCTTCTCAGGCGGCAAAAGCCGAAGCCCGGATGGCTTTACAATCCCGGCTTCGGCTTTTATAATGGAGAGGGGGGCGTTTCATGAAAAAAAGGCTGCGTATCGGACTGGCCCAGGAAATCGGTATATTGGCCGTGGCGCTGACCATATTGACCATCAGCCTTTCCTCCATCGTTTCGGGGCGATGGTATATTGGACGCATGATGAGCAGTCTGGAGGACAACGTGCTCAACGTGGTCAAGATCACGGCCCAATCGCCGATCATCGTGGAGGGCCTCCGGGAAGCCCGGGAGGACGGCAGCATCCAGGACTTTGTCCAGCAGGTGCAAAGTAAACTGGACAATGTGGACGTAATGGTGGTGGCCGATATTTACGACAAGCGGTACGGCCACACCAAGGCCGACCGGGTGGGCTTTCAGTTCTCCGCCCAGGACCACCTGCGGGCGATTCAGGACGGGGAAACCTACGTGTCCATAGGCCCGGGTACCCTGGGGGATTCCATGCGCGCCTTTACGCCGGTGCGGAACGCGGACGGAACCATTCTGGGCTTCGTGATGGCCGGCACGCTGCTGGACTCCATCGCCCAGGCGCAACGGTTTATCCGGCTGATGATCGGGGCGTTCATCCTGCTGGGAGGCGGCGTGGGCGTGCTGGGCGCGGTGCTCATGGCCCGGTATATCAAGAAAAGCCTGCTGGGCTATGAACCGGAGGATATCGCCAGGCTGTATCTGGAAAACCAGGGCATCCTGGCCACGGTGCATGAGGGGATTATCGCCATCGACCAGCAGGAGCGCATTACCCTGATCAACGACGCGGCCCGGCGCTATCTGCGGCTGGACGGGCAATGCAAGGGGATGCCCATTCGCCAGGTGTTTCCGCTGTCCAAGCTGCCCGACGTGCTGAAGGACCGGCAGGCCAGGCTGGACGTGCCCTATGCCCTGGGCGACATGATCGTCATTTCCAACAACATCCCCATTATCGACGGGGAAAACCGGCTGATGGGCGGCGTGTGTACCTTCCGGGATCAAACGGAAATGACCCGCCTGGCGGAGCAGATGACCGGGGTCAAGCGCATTGTGGACGCCCTGCGGGCGACCACCCACGAATTTAAAAACAAGCTCCACGTCATTCTGGGCATGGTGGAGATGGGCCAGTACCAGCAGGCGCGCAAGTATATCGGCAGCGTAAACGACCAGGTGCAGGGCTGCATTTCCGACACCATGAACCACATCGCCGAGCCCACCATCGCCGCGCTGATCATCGGCAAGAGCCAGCGCTGCAATGAACTCAAAATCCAATGGGAGCTCTCCCAGGACAGCGACTTCGCCAACCGGGCAGGGTTTGACGTCAGCGCGTTGGTGGTCATCCTGGGCAACCTGCTGGACAACGCCATGGACGCCCTCAATACCGTCGGCATAGAGGACCGGCGGCTCTTTGCCGAAATCCGGGACAACGGCGGGCCCCTCCGAATCCTGGTCCGGGACAACGGGCCCGGCATCGCCGATGTGGAAAGGATCTTTGAAAAGGGCTATACCACCAAGGCGGAGAGCCGGGGTTACGGGCTTTTCCTGCTGAAGGAGCAGGTAGAAAAGTACGGCGGCTCCGTGGAAGTTTCCAGCGCCCCCGGCCAGGGCGCCCAGTTTCGCATACGGATGACGAAGGGAGGCGTGACCCGGTGTTTCGAGTGATGGTGGTGGACGACGACCCCATGGTCGCCCAGATCAACCGGCAGTATATCGATCGGATAGAAGGCTTTCACGTCGATTGGGTGGAGCATGACGCCCAGAGTGTCATCCGGCGGCTGTCGGAAAATGCCGAAGTGGATCTGTTGATTTTGGATGTGTACATGCCCCGTATGGACGGCATGGAGCTGTTGGAGCGGGTCCGGCGGGAATACGTGGACCTGGACGTCATCTTCGTCACGGCGGCCAAGGAGCGCAAGGTCATCCAGCGCGGGCTCCAATTGGGGGCGGTGGACTACCTGATCAAGCCCTTTTCCTTCCAGCGCATCTGCATGGCCCTGGAGCGCTATAAGCGGCGCAGGCTGGCCTTCGATAACAGCGGCATCATGAACCAGGAAGAACTGGATCAGCTGATTGGCCCGGCGGACAGGCCGGAGCGGGCCCTGCCCAAGGGGATCAATATGGCCACCCTCCAGCGAATCCGGCAGAACATTGCCCAGAGCGGCCTGACCGAGCTGAGCCTAACCCAAATGCAGGAGGAATTGCGGATCTCTACGGTGACGCTGCGGGTCTATTTGGATTACCTGGCGCAGATTGGCGCCCTGGAAAAGCGCACCCAATACGGCGGCATCGGAAGGCCCAACTACGTCTATCGCATCATATCCGTCGATTAGGCAGGCATGGCATATGCACGGGCTCTGCAAAGGATGGGGCGCAAAAACCCCGCCCCCATCCTTCGCCTCCGCCTCATCCCCGGAGCGCAACGCGCTATGGATTGACCGTAGCCAAGAAATGCGGGGCGCCTCCCCTGGCCCGGCATCCGTTGTCCCCGGGCATGGAGAAGGCGCCCCGCTCTGGCCTCCAACACAATGGTTGCCCATGAACCGTCCGTACCCCTTTGGCGCCTCCTGTTTTTGCCATCCCATATTGCAGGGCTGATATTTTTATATTTCCTCAATGCTCTGTCATTTTTTTCTATGGCGCATTCAAGCATAAAAGGCAATTTCTATATTCCCCAGGCTGTCTCCTCCTATGGCTTCTTACCCCATGTTCGCGCCATCGGGCCGGGTAAGCAGGGCGCTTTTGTGGAGCAATCCGCACGCTGACCGAAGCTTTCACCCCCCTTTCAAGGGGAAAAGCAACGCCTTTGCCGAACCTGCCGTCAATGAACTTTACCAAAATGTCATTGACTGATTGTCAATCATTTGCCGTGCCCCGTAAACAGATGGTATAATACATGTAACGCGGTTGGTTCCATTCGCAGCGGGCGGAAAGGAGGGAAGCGCCATGCAATTCCATGAAATGCTCAACGAATACCTGAGGCGGCTGAACGTTACCGCCCTGACACTGGCGGAAGCTTCCGAACTATCCCCCGCCGTTATCAGCCGCTATCGCAGCGCGGAGCGAACGCCCGCTCCCCACAGCCAGGCTCTGACGCGCCTAGCGCAGGGGATTGCGTCTCTGGCGGAGCAAAAAGGGGATCTTGGGCTGTCGCAGGAAAGCGTGCTCCGGGATTTTCGTAAAGCGCTGGGCTATGAAGAATGCGGTCAAACCCGGTTGGCGGCAAACCTCGACCTGCTGGTCAACGTGCTGCATCTTCGATCGGGGGAAATGGCGCGGGCGCTGAGCTTTGACCCTTCCTATCTGTCCCGCATCCGCATGGGGCAGCGCACCCCGGCAAACCCCGCCGCATTTGCCCGGGCGGTAGGCAATTACACGGCGCGGCGGTGCCGGAGCGCCACCGAACGGGCCGATTTGGCCGGGCTGCTGGGCCAGGAGCCGGAGGACCTGGAGGACGACGCCTCGTGCTCCGCCGCACTGGCAAGGTGGCTGCTCAACGGCGAAGCGGGGCAGCCCGACGCCACATTCTCTTTTCTGGAAAAGCTGGATGGGTTCGACCTGAACGACTATATACGCGCCGTTCGCTTCGACCAGATGAAGGTGCCCACCGTGCCCTTTCAGCTGCCGTCCTCCAAGGTACATTACGGACTGGAGAATTTCCGCCAGGCGCATTTGGACTTTCTCAAGAGCACTGCTATTTCCCGCTCCCGGGAACCCGTGTTCATGTGCAGCGATATGCCCATGGAAGAGCTGGCGCGGGATATGGAATTTTCGAAAAAATGGATGCTTGGGCTAGCGGCCATGCTGAAGAAGGGCCTGCATCTGGACATGGTGCATGACCTGAACCGTCCCTATGCGGAAATGATGCTGGGGTTGGAAAGCTGGATTCCCCTATACATGACGGGTCAGATTTCCCCGTGGTATCTGAGAGGCAGGCACAACGGCGTATACGGCCATCTGCTGTTCTGTTCCGGCGCAGCGGCGGTAGAGGGCGAGTGTATCGCCGGGGATTTTGCCCACGGACGGTTTCTCTTTTCCCAGACGAAAAGCGACCTGTCCTATTACCGGAGACGGGCGGATGTCATTTTGCAAACGGCTCAGCCGCTGATGGAGATCTACCGCGACGCTTCCGAGAGCGCGTACAGCTCCTTTCTGTTGGCGGACGCCCGGGAAGGCGGCGAATACCGGGCAGTGCTGACCGCCCTCCCGCCCCACACGCTGTCGGAGGAATGCCTTGAGCGCATTCTGGAGCAGAACGGCGTTTCCCCCTCCGAAGGGGAGAGTGCACGCCGCGCATTCGCCCGGACCCGCGCCCTGGTGGCGTCGCTGCTGCAAAACGGCGCCTATGAGGAGGAATTTCCAGTGCTCGCGCCGGCGGAGTTTCAGGCCGAACCGCCTTCCCTGGCCCTGTCGGAGCTGTTTTGCGGCGCGCAGCTCCGCTACGATGAGGCCGGGTACCGGGAGCATTTGCGCCTGACCCGTGCGTTTGCGGCGGAGCATCCCGGCTACACCGCCCGGGAAGTGGGGCGCAGCGCGTTTCACAACCTGCAGATTTTGATCCGCAAGGGAAAGTGGGTGGGCATATCCAAGTGCAAAGCGCCTCCGATCCATTTCGTCATCCGCCATCCCAGGCTGCGGGCGGCCATTGAGAATATGGCGTTTCTGGTGGATGAACGCGGGGAATCGTGAGGGCTAGAGGATGATGGCGGGACAGGCCCAATACCAAAAGAGAGGAATGGGGTATCCCTTATCAAAATAAAAGGAGAATTGCGTATGAAACGAGTTTTGGGGATTTTCATGGCGCTGCTGCTCTTTGCCGTGCCGGCAATCGCCCAGGGCGCGGCGGTAGAAGGCGATTGGGAACTGATTTGCGTTGTGGTTGACGGCATCACCTACGAAGACCTGGATCAGCAGGGCCTGTCCATGACCATGCGCCTGGAA
>DVHZ01000019.1 GCA_018711685.1 Candidatus Excrementavichristensenella intestinipullorum
TTCAGATATTCAGGCCGGGAGAATTGACCGTTTGCAGCCGTTATGCAAAGGAAAGCCCCATGATGGTCTATGAAGATACTGCGGAACGCACCGCTTTGACTCTTTCTGCAAAGTTGTCCTGCGCCATGGAATGCTGGACTGTTTTCGGGGATTTTCCTGTCAAAACAAATGGCTGGTATCTCTGAATCACTTGCCGCAGCCGATTATGGACGGAATCTGTACGACAGATCAGTACCCTAGCGATTACATAACCTTTTCAGCGGATGGTTATACCCTGCAAATCAGTAATGAGCAGTTGGCTAATATCATTGAGGAGCTACCGCAGCCAGAGCGACGACTTTTGATTTTGTGCTTTGTGCTGGAACTGAACGACCGGGAAATCGGCAGGAGGATGTGCTGTTCCAGAAGTGCCATTTAGCGCCGCCGTACAAGTGTTTTGCGGAATATGCGGGAACAACTGATGAGGAAACTGCCATGAAAAAATCAAGCGGCAAATACAAGCCCCTACCGCTTCTATCCGTTATCGAGGCAGCCCGCGCAGGAGAGGCCGATGCGATGGAACAGATTTTGCAGCACTATGATGCTTATATCAACAAGTTGTGTTTGCGGCCAATGGTCGATGAAAGCGGGCAGACCTATAAGCAAGTAGACCCATATATGAAAGGCCGTTTGCAAAGTAAGTTGATGCAGGCCATTACGAAGAAATAGCAACGCCGGGGAATGCCGTGCAAGGGTCAAAATGAACGCTTCGCGCCCTTGACGTCATTCCCCGGTTTTGCTGTGCAGTAACCAAGTGGGTGCAAGCAGAAAGCTGCTTGCGCCCACCAATCAGTATCATATCTACGCATTTCAGACGCAAAAGGCGAAGTACTATGCGGCTTCTGGCGGTGTGTCAGCACTACGGTAATATAATTCCTTACGCTGACTACTAGAACGGTTTTAAAATGCGTAGAAACAGGGAGGTTAAAGAAAATGAAAGCAGTTATTTACGCCCGTTATTCCTCCGATAATCAGCGCGAAGAAAGTATTGAAGGCCAAATCCGGGAGTGTACCGCCTTTGCTGAAAAGAACAATATCACCATTTTGCGCCACTACGTAGATCGGGCCTTTTCCGCCAAGACCGATAACCGCCCTGAATTTCAGAATATGATCAAGGACAGCGGTAAGCGCCTGTTCGATATGATTATCGTCTGGAAGCTGGACAGGTTTGCCCGAAACCGCTATGACAGCGCACGCTACAAAACCGCTCTGAAAAAGAACGGGGTTAAGGTGGTGTCTGCTACTGAGGTTATTTCTGATGGGGCCGAGGGTATCATTTTGGAAAGCGTGCTGGAGGGGTACGCCGAATACTACTCCGCCGACCTGTCCGAAAAGGTAGTCCGGGGCATGACGGAGAACGCCTTAAAATCCAAGTATAACGGCGGCACCCGCCCTATTGGCTATCTGATTGACAGCGACCAGTGCTTCCAGCTTGACCCGCTTACCGCACCCTTTGTCCGGGAAGCATTTCAGCGTTACGACGAGGGGGCCACCATGACCCAAATCCGGGACTGGCTCAATGAGCAAGGCGTAAAGAACACACGAGGCCAGAAAATGACCTATAACAGCGTCCAGCACCTTTTGAACAATCGCCGCTATATTGGAGAATACACCTACCGGGACATTGTGGTTCCCAACGGGATTCCCACTATCGTCCCTCAAGACCTCTTTGACCGGGTACAGGAGAAGTTGGCGAAGAACAAAAAGGCCCCGGCCCGCCACAAGGCCGAGGACGATTACTTACTAACGACCAAACTGTTCTGCGGCTATTGCGGAGCCTACCTCTGCGGCGAGAGCGGCACCAGCCACACGGGGAATGTCCACCACTACTACAAGTGCGTGTCGGTGAAAAAGAAGCGCACCGAGTGCCACAAGAAGTCCGTCAGGAAAGACTGGATAGAGGATTTGGTGGTCAGCGAAACCATGAAGATGGTGATGGACGATAAGGCGATTGAGGCCATCGTGTCCATGCTGATGGACTTGCAGGACAGGGAGAATGTCAACTTGCCCCTCTATGAACAGCAGCTGCGGGAGGCGGATACAGCCATTCAAAATCTCTTGAACGCCATCCAGCAGGGTATCTTGACCAAGTCCACGAAAGGCCGTCTGGAAGAGCTGGAGGCCACAAAAGAGGAATTGGAAACCAAGATTGCCTGCGAAAAGTTGGCAAAGCCCAAGGTCAACGCCGAGTTTATGACCTTCTGGCTCCACCGCTTCCGCAAGTTGGATGTGCGGCAGAAGTCCCACAGGAAGATGCTGATCGATACCTTTATCAACGCCATTTTCCTCTACGATGATAAAATGGTGATTACCTTTAACTACAAGGACGGGACGGACACTATCACTTTTGATGACCTCAAAACCGCATTGGCCGATCAGAAAACAGGTTCGGATTTGGATTGCTCAACTGCACCACGAGAGAACGCCGGTTAAATTGCGGCGTTCTCTCTTTTTGTGGGTGAGAAGAACCAAAGCGCTGGGGCGGGTAGTGTCCACATTCGCCTGGCGGAAAGCTTGGCTTCAGCTAGTGCAGGTTGTATACAGCGCAAATTCCCCGTGGTGCATGTGGCTGGCGATGGGGGAAGGGCCGGCCAGCGGGCGGGAGGCCCAACTTTGGCTCTATTGCCGTGCCTGTTTCCACGGCGACGCTTGAAGGCGGCTGCGGCGCCATGGGGAAGCGTTATTTGTTCGCCGTTTCTTTCAGAGCCCAGGCGGTCAGCGGCGCGATGTATTCCCTGGAGGACGAGTCCCAGGAGCGCCCCAAGGACTTCCCCATTGAAGCCTCGTAGTCGCTTTTATCCTTTTTGCCCGCTATCATGGCGGCGAATACCTTCATCATCAGCCTGTCGCCCAGGGACATTTTTTCATACCGCAGGCCGCTCTGCATGTAAAAATGGGGGATGTGCGCCAATTCCTCGGGGGTGAAATTGGCGTTCCACACCTGAGCGATCGTCTCCTGTGCGGCGCTTGGGGTGGCGCCGGTGGCAAAGACGGCCAGCCGCTTCGCCTTGCTTTGGGCAAACAGGGCTTTCGCCTGCTTCAGCCCGTCGATACGCCCCGCGTGGAGCCGTCCGCCGAAAATCATCACGGCGGACTCCCCCACGGCTTGGACCGACGCCGCCTTAAAATCCAGCACTGGGCAATCCAGCGCCTGGCCGATCCACTGGGCATACTGCCGGGTAAAGCCGGTGACGCTCTTGTAGATTACGACAATCTGCCTATTCATGGGATGCAGCCTCCTTCGGGATTTGTACAAACGCCGGATAGGTCCCTTCCATCGGGTCCTACATCTCCCTTTTGGGGGAAATAAGGGGGAAAGCGGAAGATGGCCCCGATGCCAGCGGCATAGGCCGCCTGTGCCGGCGGTGCGTGGGGGCCATGGGCGCCGCCTTTCTCGGGGAGGAGATCAATTCTGGAAGCGGAACTGCTGCTGCGTGATCAGGGGATAGCTGGCAAGAGCGCTGCCGTCCAGGTCTTCCCGGTGCATGTCCACCCCGGTAATTTGGCGGTTTTCGTAGGTGGTATAGTAGTAGATGCCCCGGTCCACATTGCAGCAGGAGGAATAGACCGTGATCTCGTAGCGGTCGCCTTCGGCGCGGGCGCAGCCCCGGGTTTGGGCCACGGAATCCAGGATGTGGAAGAACTGGCTGACGCCCTCCGCCTCCGAGGGCCCCGATACGGCGTTGAGACGGGTAAAGGCGGCGCGGACGAAGCGCGATGACGACGACAGGTCCCCCGGCAGGCCCGTGGCGCCCATGCCCAGGCAATAGGGCCGAAGGTCCAGCCCTTTGGCGAAGGTATTGCGGGGGGCCTCCCGGGTGAGTTGCATGTAGTCGTTCAGGCGGAACATCTGATAATCGAAGGGCGGCTCGTTGGTCAGCACGCCTGCGGGGTTATCGTGGATCTTTAGCCCCTCCCGCAGCGATTCCACCACGATGGCGCCGCTGGGATCGGCGATGAGCCAATGCAGGGGGGCCAGGGGGAGCCGGGGGCTAAAGGGCAAGCGGATCAGGTTGACCCGGGACAGGGCCTCCCTGGCCTCAATCAGGTTGGCGCACTGGCCCAGCAGCCAGGGGATAAACTCGAAGGGGGCCACGTTATCCCAGCCCTCCCTTTCCGGCTTGTAGTCCGCGCTGGCGGGAAAATTCAGCCCCGCCATGCTCAACCCCTTTTCGTTGGTGGCGTCGTAGTACAGCGGGTATCCGTCCGCCACCAGCGCCATGCCGATCAAAGCGTAGTGCCGGTGCGCAGCCGGGACCCGGCGGAAGGGGAAGGGAAACGCCCGGGGCGCGATGACGACGCGCTCGCCGTAGGCGCGGTCGAGGTCCAGGTTCCTGCCAAAATAATGAGCTCCGGAAGTATAAGTTACCGCCGTACACATCGGCATTGCCTCCCATTCCTTGCCCGTGATGCCTCCATTATACAGCATTCCCGGGCAAACGCAATCCGGTTTGGAAGAAAAAAGGGGGCCGCAGCCCAGGTGTCCCTGGGGACGCGGGAGCGGCGCGGGCGGAGGGGGCCGGTCCCAGAGATCGGGCGCTCCGTGGACCGGCTCCCAGGGGGATGGGCCGCCATGAGCGGGACAATGGGCGGGCGGATGGGCCCGGCTCCGTGCGGACTGGCGCCCAGGGGGATGGCCCGCCATGAGTGGGGACGGAGGACGGGTCTGGTCCCAGAGACAGGGGGCTCCATGGACCGGCTCCCAGGAGAATGGCCCGCCATGAGCGGGGCGGAGAGGGGCCGGTCCCAGAGGCCGGGCCCTGGGGTACACGGCGCTGCGCCTGTCTCAGGCCCCATACCGCTGCGACCAGTCCATAATGGAGAGGAACACGATGTAGAGGCCCTTGCCCTTTTCGGAAAGCCGGTATTCCGTATGGGGAGGGATCTCGTTGTACTGGGTGCGGATAAGCGGGTCCTTTCTTTCCAGGGATTTTAGCGTGGTGGAGAGCATGGTGTTGGTGATGCCCGGGATTTGCCGGCGCAATTGGCCGAAACGCAGGGAGTCGTTTTTCGTGAGCTCGTATAAGACGCGCAGCGTCCACTTGTTGCTGAAAAGCTCCAGTGCGCTTTGCACCGGACACGCCGCGTCCGTGTCCGGATTGATTCGGGAGATGATTTCCCGATACGCCTCAAAACCGGCCTCCTGATCCATAGAAACCGCCTCCCGGTATGTGGAGCCATACCTAGTATGCCCAAACTGTGTACTTGATTTTGCATCATTATACAGTATAATAATAGTACTTGGTTATGTCAAGGGACCGGAGGGGTCCGTCCATCACGCCCAAGAGGAGGTCATGCCATGGAAACGATGCAGGCGATTCTCAGCCGCAAGTCGGTACGCAGCTACACGGGAAAAAAGATATCGAAGGATGCGCTGAATACCATCCTGAAGGCGGCGAAAGCCGCCCCGGTGGGGTTGGGGCGCTATGAGGCGATGCACCTGACCGTCATCAAAAACCCCCGGCTGCTGGAAGCGCTGGAGGAAAATATGAGGGCGGTATTCAAAAACCCGAAGGCCTCCGCCTTCTACGGCGCACCGGAGCTGGTCCTGGTTTCCGGCAAAGCCGCCGGAGACGCGCCGGGCAACACCGACTACTCCAATGCGGCGGTTATGGTGGAAAATATGGCGCTGGCCGCCGTCGGCCTGGGGGTAGGCTGCTGCCACATCTGGGGCGCCGTCATGGCGCTGGACGCGAATCCGGAGCTGGTCAAAAAGTTGGAGCTGCCCGAGGGCTTTACCCCCCTGTGCGCCATCGCGCTGGGGGAGAGCCAAGAAGTCTATCGGGAGCGGCACATCCCCGAGGACAGAATTGCGGTTCAAACCATCGAGTAAACGAAATCCCCAACGGGAAAGGAGCGGCGGACATGAATGAAGTGCTGGAATACCTGAAGGACTGCGGCACATTTTACATCGCCACATGCGAGGGAAGCCAACCCCGGGTGCGGCCCTTCGGCGCCGTGTGCGCATTTGAGGGAAAGCTCTATATCGTCACCAACAACCAGAAAAAAGTATACCGGCAGCTGAAGGAGAACGGCAAGGTAGAACTGTGCGGGATGCGGGACGGCACCTGGATTCGGGTGGAAGGGGAGGTCGTGGAGGATCTCCGCCGGGAGGCCCGCGTCGCCATGATGGACGCCAACGCCGCCGGGCTGAGCAGCCTGTACACCGTGGACGACAATCTGATGACCGTGTTCCGCTTTACCCACGGCACCGCCGCCATTTATTCCTTCACGGCGGAGCCCATCGTATACAACTTCTAAAGGGTGCAAAAAGCCCGCAGGCCGCCGCCTGTGGGCTTTTTGCGCCCGGGGGAATCCCATGTTTACGTCTCAAACCGGCTCCATGGAGGAAGCGCGCCATTTTGCCGCCCGATGGCTCAGGAATCCTTTCGCCTGCATGGACATTGCTGCCGCGTTTGCGAAAGTTGTTGCTGGAATTGCCGATGACGGGCATGAGAATGGTTTGCTGGTCTTCACCGGCTGCGGGAGCAAAAAGGAAAAGGCAGAGGGAGACGGCCCAAAGCTGCCCAAAGCCCCGCGTGAAATGGGGGGCGAAACCGCCTGAAAGGCACGGCGGAACCGTGGATCTGTCCGCGCAATGCGAAAAAGAAACCCAAACCAGAAAGGCTGGCTGTTGCGCCAACCAATAGCGGCCATCTTGATACGCATAAAGACGCTTTAGATTCACCGCTACTTTACATAGGAGAATTACCGCAGGACAAGGAGTATATTTCATAAGGCCATCGCGAACTATTTTGTAGCGCATTCTAGTGAATATGGGAATGAAGTTCTCCCTTGGGCAGCCTGAACCGGTTTTTAAGCGGATGACTTCTGCAATCATACATTCGCAGAAAGATGTCAGCTTTTATTTTCGACTTTTACGAGCATGGCGCAGGGCGGCAGCACAAATCTTATGAATTTTGTAAAAATACCGATTTCGATTGCTCTCGGCATTGTTCTGGGAGCGATTACGGGCTATTGCCTCAGCCTATTTTTTGAAACAGCATACGCTCACAACCACTGCCTTAGAAATAGCATAAAAACGGTCGTTGTCCTGGGTGCGGCATTTATGCTCCTGGCGATTGAAACATGGTTGGAGGAGATTGTGCCGGTATCCGGATTGCTTGCCGTAGTCAGCATGGCTGGCACAGTAAAAGTCGAAAGCGTCGCACGGGTGACAAAACGACTGTCTGAAAAATTCAGCAAGATTTGGATAGCAGCAAGAGTAATCCGATTCGTATTGGTTGGCGCTGCAGCTGATGTCGGGTATACCCTTGATGCGGGCATTGCGGCGTTGCCGATGATTTTTATTGCGCTTGTTTTCCAGCCGGTAGGCGTTGTCCTTTGCTGGGTGTGAACATCTCTAACGGGTAAAGAGTGCCTTTTCTGTGTGATCGCCTATCTTCCGAAAGCCGCTGTTCAAGCGGCCATCGGTTTTGTACCGCTTGCGATAGGGTTGCCTTGTGGTCAAATTGTTTTGTAGACTGCGGTTGCTGCAATTTTGGTTACGGCGCCGTTGGGTACGCCAGGGGCCGATTTGACTTCCCAGAATATCGAGTTCAAATCAGAAAACCAAGCTTGTGTGCCGTCAAACCTGTGAGGACCGCCGTATTTCTGGGTAAAGCCGTAATTCCGCAAAAAGATGAGGCGTACATGCCCAGAACAGGTCATGCGTTTGAACGCGAAAGAATGGTAGCCGCGATACCCATTGCATCAAAATAGAGCGCATGATTTGAAGAAGGATTTCGCTTTCTGAAGGTTGGATTTTTAGGGATGTCGGGGCACAAGGGCCCTGGCCCCGCTGGCGGGGCGCTACAGCACCAGCATCAGGTGGAACCAGCCGTCTATCAAGTTAAACCGGTACACGGCTCCGGTTTTCCGGCAAAAGGCCGAGATGGACTGCACCCCCAGGCCGTGGTTCGCCCGCTGGGTTACCGGCAGGCCGTTGCCGTCAAAGGCGAGATCGCCGGTGCACGGATTGGAAATTTCCAGCATGAGCCCCGGCGTACTCACCATTTTGCACCGGATCTCCCGCTGGCCGGCGGGCAGCTCCATGCAGGCGTGGATGGCGTTTTCCAAGGCATTGGCCACGACGATGGCCAATTCGCCCTCGTCCACCGGGGGGGCGCCTGCCATGGAAATCTTTGCGTTCACCCGAATGCCCGCCTTTTGGGCCTGGCCGAAGTACGAGGAAAATACCGCGTCCAGCACTACCGGGGCGCACCAGCGCCTGACCTTCTGCTCGTCCAGCCGTTTTTGGGCGGCGTTCAGGAACTCCAGCGCCGTATCCTTGGCCCCCTGGGCCACCAGTTCCGTGACGGCCTGGAGCTGATGGCGCAGGTCGTGGCGCTGAATGCGCACCTCCTCTTCTACCTCGTTCACCTTTTGCACTTTTTCTTTTAGGGCCGCAATCTGCACCGTCAGCAGCGCGGCGCTCTGCCGCTCCGTCTGGATACGATACTGGGTAAGGAGGCTCTTGAATATGGCGATGTACACGAAAGTCAAGGGGATCACGGCGGTGTAGATGTAGACCCGCTGGGCGGTGTTTTCCAGATAGCTGCCCGGCCAGGAGGACACGAAGATGAGGTACACGCAGAACACGCAAGGGATCAGGGTGAGCACGCCCCACCGGGCGGGTAGCACCTGAATCAGCATCCGAAAGGGACGCCGCAGAAAGCGCCACTCCAGATAGATGATCGCGGAATAGAATATGCCCATCAGCAGGATATTCACCAGCCCGGAGAGGCCCAGGGAATCCGTCAGCATGCGTATGCCCGAGGCCGCCAGCACCGACAGCATGATCTGCGTCATATAGTTGAACACCGCCTGGGCGGGGGTGTCGTTGGCCGCCAGGTAGGTGAGTACCGTGGCCGGAACGGAAATGGTGAGATAAAAAAGGCGCAGCAGCAATAGTTCGCCGCCGATCCACAACAAAACCAGGCTGGAAGCGCTCACCCACACGCTATAACCCCCCAGAATCAACAGAAGCTTTCTGGGCCCAAAACGAAACTCGGTCAGGCTGGCCATCATTCCAATGGTCATTATCGTGATAAAAAGGGTGCGAAAGACGAAAAAAAACATATTCGGCATCGTGAATTCCCTTCCTCCAGCCAATGGACGCCTAGGTTCTCCTGAGGTCCGTTGCAGCCGGGGGCTCCGGGGTCCGGCCGCTGTCCGGCAGGGCTGCCCGGCGCCGGCGATTCCCCCCAGGCCGGCGGCCAGCCGCCGCCCTGCGTCCGGCGGAGGCCCCCTTTCACCCAAGCCCGTACCTCAAGGGTTTGGGCGGGGCATAAACGACAAAATCCGAACCCTTATGGTTCGGATTTTTGGTGGAGCATAGGGGATTCGAACCCCTGACCTCTACGATGCGAACGTAGCGCGCTACCAACTGTGCTAATGCCCCATGCGCTTGACTATTATACTCCAACGGCGGGGGAATTGCAATTGGGATGGAAGTTAAATTGGCGATAAATTCCGGTGTAGAGCCCTAATTTCGCCGTCCCACTCTAATACAGGTATAATCTGAGATGCGTTGCAACTTGGCGCGCATTGGAGTACAATAGAAAATGCGATACTGTCGCGATTATCCGAGGAAAGCAGAGGGTGAGGCATGGACAGGAGAAGGTGGGCGCGCCTGCTGACGGCGCTGATAGGCCTCGCTCTCCTGGCCTGTGCGCCGGCCTTGGGCCAGACCGCCAGCGACGTGGAGATGAACGAGCGGCTGTTGGTGCCCGGGGACGGCCAGATCCACGTCTACAATTTTTCGCCCACGGCCAACAACGTGTACACCTTCCGCTCCTTCGGGGAGGGGCAGGCCTCCGCCTGGCTGTACCTGGCGGGGGAGACGGAGCCCATCGCCCAGGGGGAGGGGTTCTCCTTTCAGGCCCGTTTGATCGCCGACGCCACCTATCAGCTGCGGGTGCGGTGCGACGAGGGCCAGGTGGAGGTGGAGATGATGCGCGCCGCCTTGGGCCGCTGCTTCGAGCAGCCCATCCCCTTGGACGACTTGGAGGCGGGCTATGCCAAGGCCATTGCCCGGGCCTACGACACCCACTGGTATCGCTTTACCGCGCCGGTCAGCGGCACCTATTCCATCCGCACCCATTCCCGGGTGAACACGGTGGGATATCTGCTGGACGAGACAGGGCGGCAGCTGGCGGTTTCGGACGACCTCTACAACAACTATTGCCTGGATTTTCGCATCGAGTACCAGCTGGAGGCGGGGAAGAGCTATATCCTCCGGGTGAGCGCCCGGGGCAGCGAGACCGGCCGGTACGACCTGGCCATCGCCGTGCCCCAGGAGGGGCAGGTACTGCCGGAGAGCTGCAGCGTGGACCAAGAAAGGGTGTCCCTTCAGGAGGGGCAGCAGGTGTCCCTGGGCTATCAGGTACAGCCCCAGGGGGCCATGGACGACGTGGTCTGGGTGAGCGCCAATCCCCGGGTGGCCACGGTGGACCAAAACGGGCTGGTCACCGCCCGGTCCGCCGGGCAGGCCCAGATCATCCTGGCGGCCATGAACGGCGCCCAGGCCCGCTGCCTGGTGGAGGTGACCCCCATACCGGTGACGGGGCTCACCGTGGAGAGCGCAAGCTACACCATGTACCAGGGGGATACCCTGACCATCCCCTACCAGGTGGAGCCCGCCGACGCCTCCAGCAAGGCGGTGATCATTACCAGCTCGGACCCCCAGGTGGTATCGGTGCAGAGCCGGGGCATGCTGGTGGCCCAGGAGCCCGGCCAGGCCCAGATCACCCTGAGCACCATCGACGGCGGGTACAGCCGCCAGGTGGAGGTCACCGTGGAGCGGGCGCCCAGCCAATACAGGGCCCTGGTGATGGGCATGCAGCGCTTTGACGACGGGGATTACCGCCTGGGCGCGGTGAACACCACCCAGGGCATGTACGACCTGTTCTCCCGGCAGAACTACCAGAGCGGCAAGGCCCAGGTGACCATGCGGCTGGACCTGACCCGTGCCCAGGCCATCGCCGCCATCCGCAGCGCCTTTGCCCAGGCCAAGGAAAACGACGTGTCCATCCTCTACATCAATACCCACGGCGGCCTTACCGGCAGGACGCCCTGGATCAAGTTTTCCGACGGGGCGCTGCTCACCGCCGCCCAGCTGGAGAAGGAGCTGAGCAAGGTGAAGGGCACAGTGGTGGTGCTGCTGGACTGCTGCCAAAGCGGTGCTTTTATCTCCACCGCCACCCAGCGGGTATTCGGCACCCGCTTCATTCAGGCCTTTGCCGCCGGTTCCAGCGGGCGGTTGACCAGCAGCAAGTACCGCATCCTAGCCTCCACCAGCGCCGCCCAGGATAGCTTCCGCTTGCTGCCCACCCAGGACGCCACCGAGAGCAACAGCTCCACCGCCTTTTCCCGCAGCCTGTGTGAGGCGGGGGGCTGGGACCTGATGGGGGACAAGCGCACCGCCCTGCGGGCGGACATCAACCAGGACCAGGCGGTGACGCTGTACGAAGCCTACCTGTATTGCAGCCAGCGGGTGAACAAGTACCTGGAAAATACCAGCCAGACCCAGGACGTGCAGATGTATCCCATGGGCTCCCAGCTCACCCTGTTCCATACCGGATAAGGCGGCTTGAGCGGGACAAGCGGCGGCCGCGCTCCATGCCGGGGCGCGGCCGCCGCTCGTCTGTGTGCACCTCAACCGAAAGGGCAACGCGCCCTGAGCGCAACAACAGCAGCCATGCCCGCAAGCAGGCGCGGCTGCCGCTCGTCCATGTGCATCTCAACCGAAAGGGAAACGCGCCTTGGGCGCGACAACAGCAGCCATGCCCGCAAGCAGGCGCGGCTGCCGCCCCGGGGAGGTAGGCCGGGATCAGAGCCCGGGCGTGGTCGCCTGGAGGGCTTGAGCGGCCTGGGCGGGGTTAATCGACTGGCGAATCCACTGGAAGAAGGAGAGCAATTGGGGCGCGAAGAAGGCGATGCCCGCCACGCACAGCACCAGCGCCAGCACCACCAGGATCAGGCCCGCGATGGCGAAATTGCGCTTGGTGGCGCGCTTGCTGGTGATGGTCCACACGATGAACATGATCAGGTTGACCACCGGGATACTGGCCAGAATCAGGGTGCCCAGCCAATTGAGGACCGAGATTTCCCGCTTTTTGACGCGCTGCGCCTCAGACATGTAGTTTCCCCCTCCTTATTCAATGCCCAGCAGCCGCCGGGCGTTTCCGTACAGAATCATGTCCTTTTCCTCCTGGCTGAGGGGCCAGGAGAGCACCATATCCCGCTGGTCCACCGCCGAGGACCAGGGCAGGTCGCTGCCGAAGAGGATTTTGTCCGCCCCGTGCTTTTCGATCATCTTCATGGCCAGGGGCACCACCATGCAGCTATGGCAGTAGGCGGTATCCAAATACAGGGGCAGGCCGCACAGATGCCGGAAAGCCTCCTCCCACCGCAGGAAGCCGCCCATGTGGGCCGCCACCACCGGCGCGCCGTCGAAGTACTTGAGCACGCTGGCCAGGGCCTGGGGCTCGCAGCGGGCGGGGGGCATGTAGGCCACGTCCAGCCCGGCGTGGAACACCGTGATCAGGCCCAGCCGCCCGATTTCCTTGTACAGGCGGATGGCCCGGGGGTCGTCCACCTGAAAATTCTGGTATTCCGGGTGCAGCTTCACCCCTTGAAAGCCCAATGCCTTGGCGTAGTGCAGCTGCTCCAGGGCGTCGGGGGCCAGGGGATGGGCCGCCCCAAAGGGGATGATCCGGGGGGAAGCGTGGCCCTTGGCCCAGTCGTTCATGGACTTGAGCTTGAGGGGATTGGTGGCCACCGGCAGCAGCACCCCCAGGGCGTCCGCCTGCTCCAGGGCCTGGGTCAGCCCCGCCACGGTGCCGTCGGTGCGGGGGCGCAGGGCGCCGCCCGCCTGGGAAAGATGCGCCAATGCCCGCCCGGCGACGGCGTCGGGAAAGGCGTGGGTATGAAAGTCGATCAACATATATTTCGCCTCAGATTCTCTCCTAAATTATACAGGAATCCCGCCTTTTCGTCAAACGCAAAGTTGGGCAAAATCCTGAATATATACGTCGCAGATGGCCCGGATTTTTTGGGCGAAGGGAGCCTGAATCTTTTCCTCGATGCCCATCACCCACAGCCCCGCCGCCTTGGCCCCCTCCATGGCGTACAGGGCGTCCTCGAACATGGCGCACCGATTGGGGGGAAGCCCCAGCCGCCGGGCCGCCTCCAGGTAAAAGGCGGGCCCCTCCTTGGGGATGCCCTCGTCGAAGGCGCTCATCACGAACTCGAACTTGTCCAGCAGATGGTGCCGGGCCAGGGCCGGACAGGCCAGCCTGCAGGGGGAGGCGGTGCCCACACAGAGGCGCTTGCCCCGGGCCCTGAGCTGGTCCAGATACCGGGCCACGTGGGGCTTGGGCTGGATATCCCGCTGGTAGTACACCGCCATCAGCCGCTGGTATTCCCCCATCACCTGCTCCAGGGTGAGGCCCAGGTCGAACTTTTCGATGTACAGCTTGGCCGCCACCCGGTTGCTGACGCTCATCAGGTCGGCCCGGATCTCCTGGGGAGGCTCCAGCCCCCGCTGGGCCAGAAAATCGTAATTGATGCGCCGCCAGTAGGGCATGGAATCCAGCAGCGTGCCGTCCATGTCGAAGATCACCGCGTCGAAGCGGTCCTCAAAGGCATTGATCAAGGGACCACCTCCCCGGCGGCTTCCGCGCCGGACAGCTGGGCCATGGCGGCCTCCAGGGCGGCCCGGCCCGGCCCCGCGCCCTGGGCGAAATCGGGCCGGCCGCCTCCCTTGCCCCCCAGGGGCTTGAGCACCTGGCTCAACAGCTGCCCCATGGACAGGCCCAGCTGGGCCGGCGCGGCGAAGACCAGGGGCGCGCCGGGCCCTTCCTCCCCCGCCAGCAGGGCGGCTACCCCCTGGCCGGTGAGGTAGCCCGCCACCTCCCGCAGCCCGTCCCGGTCCAGGCCCGCCAGCACGCAGCTTACCGCCCGGCCGCCGCCGGGCAGCGCCGCCGCCTCCTGGGTCAGCTGGGCGGCCCGGTCCAGGGCCCGGTCCAGCTGGGCCCGCTTCAGCTCCCGCTGGGCCTGGTGCAGCCGCTCCAGGGCGTGCTCCACCGCCTTGGGCAGCTCCTCCACCCCGGTGGACAGCAGGGCGGCGGCGGCTTGGGCGCTCAAAAATTTCTGCTGATAATCCCGCAGCGCCCGCATCCCGCACACGAAGGACACCCGCATCTTGCCCCGGCTGGGCCGGGCGTCCAGTATCTTCACCAGGCCGATCTGCCCGCTGGAGGCGGGGTGGGTGCCGCCGCAGGCCACGCACTCCACATCCCCCACCTGCACCAGGCGGATGTGCTCCCGCACCGTGGGGGGCTTGCGCAGGGGCGCTTGGGCCAGCTGCTGGGGCGTGGGGAAATAGCACCGGATGGGCAGGTCCGCCTGAATCTGGGCGTTGACCCTTTCCTCCAGCTCCGCCAGCACCTGGGGCTCCACCCGCATTTGGCCGCCGGGCAGCTCCACGTCGATGGTGGAAAAGCTGTCCCCCAGGTGTAGGCCGATGGTGCGCCCGCCCAGACGCCGCCAGATGACCCCCGCCAGCATGTGCTCCCCGGCGTGCTGCTGCATGTGGTCGAACCGCCGGGGCCAGTCGATCCGCCCCTCCACCTGGGCCCCCGCCTCCAGGGGCGCCTCCGTCAAATGCCATACCTCCCCGGCCTGGTCCACCCATACGTCCAGCACCCGGGCGCCCCCCAGCACGCCGGTATCGTAGGGCTGCCCCCCCGAAGTGGGATAGAAAGCGGAACGGTTAAGCCGCGCCGCCCATCCGTCCCTTTCAGGACGGCAGTCCAGCACGGTAGCGGTAAATTGGGTCAAATATGCGTCATCATAGTACAAACGATGGGTCATAGCCTTCCCTCCCAATGGATACTATCATACCCCCGGCCGGGGCTTCGCGCAAGGGAAAGTTAGTAAAAGCGGGGGGAGCTTACCCGCTCCCGGCGCATAGATCTTCTCGCGCCGGGTCATAATTCAAGGAAGAGGCGGATTAACAGATGTTTTACCTTCCCTGATATTGACTTTCTTTGACGTTTGATGTATACTGTATTTGTCCAAAGGGAAAGGGAATCTCCAAAGGGATTCTACCCGGAGGCGCAACAATGAATCGAGAAAAAACGATAATTATAATGGAGGAATGAAAAATGACAACCCTGATGCCTTATCGCTACAACCGTCACCTGAGCAACCGCAGCAACGACCTGCTCAATCCCTTTGATGACTTCTTCCGCTCCTTCTTCGGCACCGACGTGAGCACCAACGCCATGCGGGTGGACGTAAAGGACGAAGGCGACCATTACCTGCTGGAGGCCGATATGCCCGGCATCAAGAAGGAAGACGTGAGCATTGAGGTGAACGACGGCGTGCTGACCATCAGCGCCCAGACCAAACAGAGCCGGGAAGAGAAGAAGGAGAACTACGTCTTTAGCGAGCGCCGCAGCGGCAGCTTCAGCCGTTCCTTCACCTTGAACGGCATCGACGAGGAGAAGATCAGCGCCGCTTGCGAAGATGGCGTGCTGAAACTGACCCTGCCCAAGCTGGGCGAGGAGGTCAAGACCGGCCGCCGCATCGAGGTGCAGTAACCAAGAGCGCCGTCCCGGCCCGTTCAGGGCCGGGAGAATGGACCCAATGGGGGCGGGACGCCTGAAACAGACGTCCCGCCCCCGTTGTTTTGTTTCGGAAGGGCCCGCCCGGCGCCAGCGTTTCACGCCTGCCGGATAGGGCGCCGGCCGGTCCAGGCTCCCGGGGCGGTCCGTGCTGATTGAGGCGGGAGAAGTCCGGCGACCCCCGGCCGTTTGGCCATCCCGGCGGCGAAAAGCAAAATTTCACGAAAATTTTATGAACCAAATGCTGCCAGCGGCCGTCCCATAAAGAGGGGTACCAGGCTTGCCTGAGCCCGTCCAGCTGCGGCGGACGGCGGGACTTTATCAGATTTTTCCCGTTCATTGCCCAATTCCCCCCTTGAATGGGGCGGGCTTTATGGTATAATAAAAATACGATAGTAGGAGGTTATGGCGTTAAAAATGGCATCGAGCGCACGTCGATATCGGCAGAACCGGCGCAGGCAGACGGCGGCGGGAGCCTTGGGGCTGATCAAAATGGCGATCGTGATGGC
>DVHZ01000128.1 GCA_018711685.1 Candidatus Excrementavichristensenella intestinipullorum
CGCCCCCTGCCCGCTCCCCGGCCCCCGGCGGCGTATGCCGCCGGGGGCCGGGGAGCGGGCAGGGACCCCTGGGCCCCGGGGGCCCAGGGGTCGGGATAAGCGGCTGAAGGGGAAACCTCTATGGGTTCTGCCCGCCTGAAGGAAAGAGGCCCAAAGGGCAAGGCTACTTAGAGCGCCGGAAAGGGAACCCCTGGATAGAAAGAGCGCCCGGCGCGGAAGACGCCGGGGGAGGGGGCACGGGATGCGCCCATCAGTCTAAAATTACACCCGCAGTTCCCGCCCGGCGCTGAGCAGGCACAGCAGGGTTTCCTTCACCGGTATGCCGGTGATGCGCTCCAGGGCCTTGCGGTACAGTTCCACCTGGGCCCGGTAGCGGCGCAGCAAGTCCTCATCCTCCAGCCGGTCGGTCTTGTAGTCCAGCAACACCCACGCCCCGTCCTCCATAAAGCAGCAATCCACCACGCCCTGGACCACCACCCGGGCCTGGGAGTCCACACCCAGGGCCTCCTGGGCGTTCATGCGCAGGTTGAAGGGCCACTCCCGGCGCACCAGGGGAGAGGCCAGCAGCCGCCGGCCGGTTTCCCGGCGGAAAAAGGCGGCCAGGGGCGCGGCGTCCACCGGCTGGGATACCAGGTTGCGGGCGTACAGCTCCTCCAGCTGGGCGGCCAGGGCCTGGTCCAGGTCCGGGCAGTCCCCCAGAGCGGCCAGGTCCAGGGCACTGAGGGCGTTGTGGATCAAGGTACCCCGTTCGGCGGCGGTCATGCCCTGCTGGGAGAGGAAGCGAGGCCGCCGGGCAGTGGGGGGGATGGCGGCGGGGCCGGTGATCTCCCGGTTCAGCCCGGAGGCGGTGAGCTTGAGGGGGGCCAGGGCCTGGTCCTCATGGGGGTAGCGCCAGGCGAAGGCGGCGGCGAAGTCCTGAACCAAGGCGCCGTCCGGCTCCGGCTCCCCTTCGGGGGCCGGCGGGGCAGGGCGGGGCTGTTCTTCCGTCTGGGGCCAGCACACCTGGGCGTCGTAGCCTAGGTAGGGCATGATCATGTCCAAAAAGTTTTCCGGCTCCAGGGGCGCGTCCTCCAGCATTTGCCAACGGACTTGCGATGCCTGGGCGCTGGCTGGGCTGCCGATGAGGATGAGCTGGTGCTGGGCCCGGGTGAGCATGACGTAGAGGATGCGCTTTTCCTCCTCCAGGGCTTCCTGGCGCTGGAGGCAGCACACCGCCCGGCGGCACAGGGTATCCCGCTGCGTGCCCAGCTCGGGGTCGTTGCAGTACAGCCCTACGCCCAAGCGCCGGTGACAGCGCAGCTCGCCGCCGGAGGAGCGGCCGGTCAGGCTGCGGCCCAGCCCCAGGGCCAGCACCACGGGGAATTCCAGGCCCTTGGACTTGTGGGCGGTCATCAGCCGCACCACGTCGTCCCCCTCGCCCAGGGTATGGGCGGTCCCCATATCGCTGCCCGCGCCGCCCATTTCGGCCACATAATCCAGGAACCCGGTGAGCCCGTCGCTCTGGTTGGCCTCGAACTGGCTGGCGTAGGCGCACAGCAGGTCCAGATTGGCCTGGCGGCTGGCGCCGCCGGGCATACCCCCCACGTAGGCGTAATAGCCCGATTCCATCAGCACCAGGTCCAGCCACTGGGCCAGGGGCAGCGCCCGGCTCAGGGCGCGCCAGCGGCTCAGCTGCTGGAAGAAGGCGCGCAGCTTGTCCGCCAGCGCTCCTTCCTGGTCCATCTGGGCCTGCACCGCCTGGTAGAAGGGGCCCTGAGGATGGCCGGCGCGTATCTGGGCCAGCTGGGTGCTGGTCAGGCCCACGATGGGGGAGCGCAGCACCGCCAACAGGGGGAAATCCCGCAGCTGGTTTTCCACCGTGCCCATCAGTTGGAGCGCCACCCGCACTTCCAGGGCGTCGAAATAGCCCTCGGAAGCGTCCAGGTAGCAGGGGATGCCTGCGGCCCGAAGCATTTCCTCGCAGGCCGCCAGGCTGGCCCGGGTGCGGGCCAGCACCGCCACGTCGCCGGGGCGGAGGGGCCGTTCGCGCTGTTCGCGCAGGTCGTAGAAGGGGCTGCCCAGCATCTCCTGGATGCGGCGGGCGGCCAAGGCGCCCTCCGCCTGGGCCTGGGTGAGCTCCGCCGCCTCGCCCTGGGCGGACCCCTTTTCCAGCAGCCACACCTGGACCGGCGGGTCCTGGCCCAGGAAGGCGGCGCCGGGGTTCAGCCAGGCGGCCTGGTCGTATTGCAGTTCTGCGTTGGGTCCGGACATCACCCGCTGGAATACCCGGTTGACCAGGCCCAGGATGGCGGGTCGGGAGCGGAAGTTCTGGCTCAGGCAGATCAGCTGCCCGCCCTGCCCCTGGCCGTAGCCCACATATTTCTCAATGAACAGGGAGGGCTCCGCCTGGCGGAAGCGGTAGATGGACTGCTTCACGTCCCCCACCATGAACAGCCGCCCCGGCCCCGCCACCTTCTGGATGATGGCCTCCTGAAGGTCGCTCACGTCCTGGTATTCGTCCACGAACAGGTAATCGAACCGGCTCTGCTGGGCCTGGGCCACCCGGGGATCGGACAGGGCGCGCAGGGCGGCGTGCTCCAGGTCGCCGAAGGTGAGGGCGGAGCGGTCCTGCTTTAAGCGCCACAGGGTTTGGGCGAAGTCCGAAGTCAGGCGGTTCAACGCCTGACAGGCAGGCGTCAAGGCCAACTGATCGGCCAGGGCCTCCGATGGAGGCAGCAGCATGTCCTGGGCCGAGGCGATTTTGTCCTTCTGGTCCTTGCGCAGCTCCTTGATCTGCTGGGCCAGGTCCAACACCCAGGGGTCCTTTTCTCCCCGCAGGGGGGACAGGCGGGTCTGGGCGTAGCCACAGAGGCCCTGGCGCAGCGCCTCATAGCCGGCGAGGGCGGACAGCGCCTCCAGGGCGTTCAGGTCCTCCTCCAGTGCCCGCAAATACACTTGGGGGCCCTGTCCGGCCAACTGGCAGGCGCAGCGGGCCAGAGCGGCGGCCTCCTGGGTCAGCTGCCGGGAGCGCTGAGCCAGCACATCCAGCCATCTCTGGCCCCCGTCCTGGAGGGGGTCCTCCAGGAACTGGTCCAGCCAGGCCTGGGGATCGGGCCGGGCCTGGGAGAATTCGTACAGCTCCAGTACCAGGGCGGAGAGGGCCTTCAGGTCCCTGCCGTAGAGCAGCTCCTGGAGCTGAGGGGTGGGCTGGGACAGGGCCTGCTCCAGGGCCTGCTCCAGGGCGCGGGCCTTGAGCAGGCTGTTCTCCCCGTCGTCCAGCACCCGGAAGGTGGGGTCCACCCCGGCGGCCTCGAAGTGGTTGCGCAGCACGTCGATACAATAGGCGTGGAGCGTACACACGCTGGCGCGCTCCACCTTTTCCACCTGAGGGGCCAGGGACAGGTCCTCCTGGGCGCGGCGGGTCAGCCGGGCGGTGAGCTTGGCCTTCATGTCCGCCGCAGCGGCCCGGGAGAAGGTGACGATGAGCATCCGGTCCACGCTGGCGCCCTCCTCAATCAGGGAAAGCACCCGTTCCACCAGCACGGTGGTTTTGCCGGAGCCCGCCGCCGCCGACAGCAGCAGGTTTTCATCCCGGGCCTGAATGGCCCGCTGTTGGTCCTGGGTCCACGCCATGGCGCGCCTCCTTCGTCCTTTCGGGATAGTCCTTGGCTGATGGGCCGGGCCGCCCCGGCCGTTCTTCCCGGGAAAAGCCGGTCCAAGATGGGCCCGCGCCCGGGTGGTATTTCCTCGGGAGATGGCCGGTGGAGGGATAAGCCCGCGTTCGGGCGATTTCCCCTCGGGGGATGGCCGGTGGGGGGATGGGCCCGCGCCCGGCGGTTGTTCCTCGGGGAATGGCCGGCCTAGATGGGCCTGGCTGCGGGGAATTTTCCGCCGGAAACCGCCGGCCCCTGGCGGGCGCGCCGAGGCGATACCGCGCCTGGGGCCGCGCTGCCGGGGGCCGTCCTTGCCGGGGCGATGGGGGATGCTATTGCATGAACTGGGTCCAGATCTGGTTATACAGCTCCTGGGCCTCGCCGCTGAGGGGCTTCATCATCTCCGCGCCGGCCACCAGCTCGGCGGGCACCCGCACGGTATCGTTGGCCAGGTATTCCGGGGACATGAAGTCCACGGCGGCGGTATTGCAGTTGCCGTAGTTGATCAGCTGGGAGGTATAGGCGCTCACCTCGCCGTCCAGCAGGTAATTGAGGAAGATATAGGCGGCCTGGGCGTGGGGGGCGTCCTGGGGCATCACCAGGCAGTCGATGCCGAACCCCAGCCCTTCGGCGGGGTAGACCACTTCCAGCTGGGGCATGACCTCCCGGGCAGCCATCACCTGGGAGCCGTACATGAAGCCGGCGATGGCGTCGCCGTAGATCAGGGCGTTGTGGGGGGTATCGTCGTTCATCACGGCGATGTTGGGCTTGAGGGCCAGCAGCTCCTCGCCTACCTGGGCCATGTGCTCCGGGTCGGTGTCGTTGTAGGAATAGCCCAGCTTTTTCTGGGCCATGCCGATCACGTTGCGCCACTCGGCCACCAGGGCCAAATTGTCCCGGAACTCCTCCCGCCACAGGTCGGCGAAGCCGGTCACCTCAAAGTCCACCGCCTGGGGATCGTACACGATCACCGGCACGGTGTTGGTGTAGGGGATGGTATAGGCGTTGTCCGGATCGTAGTATTGGCTCTGATAGCTGGGGTCGATGTTGGCCGCGTTGGGCAATTGGCCATAATCCAGCTGGGCCAGCAGCCCCATGCCGATCAAGTCGCTCAGGATATAATCGGAGCACACCACGATGTCGTACTGGCCGCCGCCGGTGGACAGCTTGGGCAGCACGTCCTCGTTGCCCAGCATGGCGGCGTAATTCACCCGGATGCCGGTGGCCGCCTCAAAATCGGCCACCACCTCGTCGGGGATGTAGTAGGTCCAGGTGAATACGTTCACCACCCGCTCCTCCTCGGGCAGCAGTTGGGCGGCCTCGTAGGCGGCCTGTCCGGCGGAAACCTTGTCGGCTCCGGCGGGCACGCAGGCCAGAAGCAGCAGGGTCATCAGCAGCGCAATCGTCCTTTTCATGGGCACTTTTCCTCCTCGATCCTATTTGGTATCCCGCCCGGCCTCATCGGGGCAGGGTGCGGCAGCGCAACCGGCGGAAAACTGGGATGCGGTTAAGGGCTTGCCCTGGCCATCCAGCAGGGGCGTAAAGCCCCCCGCGTATCCGCTCCTGCGGAAGAGGTATTGTACTCCCGTATAGGTATCTACCCAGATTTCCATGACTTCAATCGTTCCCTGCTTATAGATTCGCTGGAACCGGTCCATTTTGTTCCTCCTTTTTCTCCCCACGGAAATTGATGAGCCTGGACAGCGCCACGGCCAGGAAGGTGACCCCCAGGGTGACGGTGGCCATGGCGTTGATGGTGGGCGGCACGTCGGTCTTGAGCTTGGAATAGACGTAGACGGGGAAGGTGGGCGACTCGGCACCGGAGACGTAGTAGCTGATCACCACGTCGTCCAGGGACATGGCGAAGGCCAGCAGCACCCCGGACAGGATGGCCGGGGCGATGAGGGGCACGGTGACGTCCCAGAAGGCCCGCAGCGGCCCCGCGCCCAGGTCCCGGGCCGCCTCCTCGTAGGCGGGGTCCAGCCCGGCCAGCCGGGCCCGCACGATGAGCAGGATGTAGGGAATGCAGAAGGCGCTGTGGGACAGCACCAGGGTGAGCATCCCCCGAGGAATGCCCACCAGGGAGAAGGTGGTCATCAGGGCCAGGCCCAGCACGATCTCCGGCACCATGATGGGCAGCGTGGCGGCGCCCTCCAACAGGGCGTTGCCCCGCAGCTTGCCGCGGCACAGCCCCACCGCCCCCACCGACCCCACCACCGCGGCGATGAGGCAGCTCCATAGCGCCACCACCAGGCTGTTCATGAAGGATTCCATGATCTGCCGGTTGGCGAACAGCTGGGGATACCACTGGGTGGTAAAGCCGGTCCACATCAGCCCCTTGGGCTGTTGGTTGAAGGAGAAGGCGATCACCACCAGCACCGGCAGGTAGATGAACGCCAGCGTCAGCAGCAGGTAAAAGCCGGGAATCAGCCGGGCTGCCCGGCGAAGCAACTTCATTTCACAGCACCCCCAGTTCGGTTCCGCCGCTTACCCGGCGCCACAGGCCCATGGTCAGGCCCGTCATCGCCACCAGCAGCATGGACAGGGCCGCGCCCATGGGCCAGTCCCGCCCGCCGTGGAGGTAATGGTTGATCAAATTGCCCAGCAGCATGTCGGTGCCCCCGCCCATCAGGTCGGAGATGAAGAACATGCCGATGGAGGGCACGAACACCATGGTGAACCCGGACACCACCCCAGGCAGGGTCAGGGGCAGGGTGACGGTGAGAAAGGTGCGCCAGGGCCCCGCGCCCAGGTCCCGGGCCGCCTCCCGCAGGGACAGGTCCTGCTTTTCCAGGGCGTTGTACACCGGCAGGATCATGAAGGGCAAAAAGGTGTACACCATGCCGAAGAGCACCGCCCCGTCGTTGAACAGGAACTTGATGGGCGCATCGGTGAGGCCGGTCCACTGAAGCAGGCTGTTCAGCAGCCCGTTGGAGCGCAGCAGCACCATCCAGCCGTAGGTGCGCATCAGGGCGCTGGTCCAAAAGGGCACGATCACCAGCAGCAGCAGCAGATTGCGCTGCTGCTTGGGCCGGGCCGCCATGGCGTAGGCAAAGGGATAGCCCGCCGCCAGGGTGAACAGGGTGGTCAGCAGCGCCACCTTCAGCGACTTGAGGAAGATGGCCATGTTGGTGGGGGAAAAGAGCTGGCGGTAGTTGTCCAGCGTCCAGATACCGGTGACGCCGAAGCGCTCGTCCCGGGTGAGCAAAGACAGCACCAGCACGTACAGCATGGGCAGCAGCACCAGGGTCACCGTGGTCAGGTAGAGCGGCGCCAGGGCCGCCAAGGCGCGTTTCTTCATGGCTTATCCCCCGGAATCAGCGCCGCCGAGGCGCGGGCCCAGTACAAATACACCTGACAGCCCGGCGGCGGCAGGCTGCTCACCGGCTCCAGGCCGCTAGCATGGACGATCTCCCCGGTGGACAGCTCCAGTTCCGTGCGCAGCAGGGAACCGGCGAACCGGTGGGATTTGACCCGGGCGGGCAGGTGAAAGCCGTTGTGGGGCTGGGCGGCGTAGCGCAGCCGCTCGGCGTGAACGCTGACGGCGGCAGGCTGCCCCACCTGGGCCCCGGGGCGCAGGGGCGCCAGCATCAAACCGGAAGGGGCCCGCAGCCGCACCGTTTCCCCCTCGATAGCCTCCACCACCCCTTCAAACAGGGAACCTTCCCCCACAAACCCGGCCACGAACCGGGTCTGGGGCCGCTCGTATACCTGCTCCGGAGTGCCCACCTGCTCGAACTGGCCCTGGTTCATCACCGCGATGCGGTCGGACATATTGAGCGCTTCTTCCTGGTCGTGGGTGATGTATACGAAGGTGATGCCCAGCCGCTTTTGTAGTTGCTTGAGTTCCCCCTGCATCTGCTGGCGCAGCTTCAAATCCAGCGCCCCCAGGGGCTCGTCCAACAGCAGTACCTTGGGCCCCAGCACCACCGCCCGGGCGATGGCCACCCGCTGGCGCTGGCCGCCGGACAATTGCTGGGGCATCCGGTTCTCAAAGCCGGGCAGCTGCACCAGCTCCAGCATCTCCTTCACCCGACGGGCGATCTCCCCCCGGGGCGTCCGCTGAAGCCGCAGCCCGTAGCCGATGTTGCGCCCCACGTTCATGTGGGGAAACAGGGCGTAATTCTGAAACACCGTGTTCACCGGCCGCTGCTCCGGGGGCAGGCTTGTCACATCCCGCCCGTCCAGGAACACCCGGCCCTGATCGGGGGCGGTGAGCCCGGCGATGATGCGCAGGGTGGTGGTCTTGCCGCAGCCCGAAGGGCCCAGCAGGGTGACGAACTCCCCTTGGGCCACGGACAGGCTGAGCCCCCGCAGCACGCTGGTCCCTTCAAAGCTCTTTGTCAGGTTTTCCACCCGAAGCAGACAGTTTTCCAAAGCGTTTTCTCCTCGGTTATACACTTTTCTTGGGCATGTGCTGGTACAGCTCCCGCACCTGCTGGATGGGAACCATGGCCTCGGAGGCCCCGGCGGCGCTCAGGGACTGGGCGGCGGCGGCGATGCCGTCCTGGATGCCCTGCTCCATGCTCTCCCCCTTGTAGGCGGCGTGGAGCACCCCGGCGCAGAAGGCGTCCCCGGCGCCCACGGTGCCCACGATGAAGCCCTGAGGCAGGTCCAAGCTGCCCAGGGCCACGTAATGGCCCTCCCTGTCCAGGCCGAACCCGCCCTCGGGGGCGTGGATCACCACCCACTCCTTGACCCCCATCTCCCGCAGGCGGTTCAGCACCAGGGGGATGCGCTGGGTGAGCAGGTTGTCCTGAGCGTCCCGCAGGTCGATGCCCACGGTCTTGCCCGCCTCGATTTCATTGACGATAAAGTAATCGGCATACTTGAGAGAGGGAGGCACCAGACGGCGGTAGCGGTCGCCCACCTCGCTGACCACGTCCACCGAGGTCTTAATGCCCTGAGCCTGCACGTCGTGAAGCAGCCGGGCCATGCGGGTGCCGTACTGGGGGTCCTCCTGGTCCAGGGCGGCCAGCAGCAGGATATAGCCTACGTGGAACAAATCGCAGTTCAGGTTTTCCACGTCCACGTGCTGCCGGTCGAACACGTCGTTGGCCCCGCCGAAGAACAGGAAGGTGCGGGCCCGGGAATCCTTTTCGGTGAGCACGTCGGTAAAGGAGGTTTGGCCCTGGCGCAGAATCCGGCTCACGTCGATGTTGGGATAAGCGCGTAGCTGGCGCAGCATTTCCTCGCCCTCGGCGTCCTCGCCCACCATGCCCACCAGACGCACCGGCATCTGGGGGTCCAAGGCGGCCAGGTCCCGCCCGGTATTGCACACCGCGCCGCCGGGGGAATAGCTCTTTTCTTCAATGTGGATGAGCCCGTGCCGTTGGGGAAATTGATCGATCAATTTAATGATATCCATCACCATATCGCCCGCCACGGCGATGCCCTTTTTCATGGAGACCCCTCCGCTTCGCTGTGAAATTACATATTCTGATTGTACAACCTTTGCCCGGCGGTTGCAAGAGCGGAAAAGGCAAGAACGCGGCCATTTTACAAAAGTCCTGGGGAAATCCGCGCCAACGCCCGCGCCTCGGGCCGCCGGGATACGCCCATGGGAATCCCGAACCGGCCCGTCTCCAAAGTGCGCTTCGGTGGACATGCTCCTTCATCAGCCCGGAGAGAGAACCGGGAAAAGGGGCGTCGAGCCAGGCGGCGCGGCAAACCTTTTCTCAAGGCCCATGAATTTTTACGCGGATGAACCGGGTCGGGGAGCCGGGAAGCCGGGGCCTGGGGGAAGGATTGGCAGGGAAAGATTTTTTGCGCAAGGGGTGACAATGTCACGGAAAGGGCGGAGGAATATGGTATAATAAAACCATAATCCGGCGCGGCCCTTCCTGGAAGAAGGAGCCCGCCCAGGCGGAGCCCCCTAGGGGCGCAACAGAGGATAAGGAGGTAAAAACAATGTCCGCGATTCAAGTGACGTCGGCCAATTTTGAGCAAGAGGTAATCAGGAGCGACAAGCCGGTGCTGGTGGATTTCTGGGCCAGTTGGTGCGGGCCTTGCAGGATGGTGGCCCCGATCTTGGAGCAGATCGCCCAGGAGCGCGAGGATATCAAGGTGTGCAAGATCAACGTGGACGAGCAGCCGGAGCTGGCCGCCGCCTTCAACATCATGAGCATCCCCACACTGATGGTGGTGAAGGAAGGCAAGGTGACCAACAAGGCCATGGGCGCCCGCCCCAAGGAGCAGATATTGGCGATGCTGTGAGGAGGACCCCCATGGGCTTTTGGGATTTTCTTAAGGGAGCGGATATCAATCAGGGCGCAGCGCACTGCGCCCAGGACGGCGGGGCGGTGCTGCTGGACGTGCGCACCGCCCAGGAGTATGCCGCCGGGCATATTCCCGCCAGCAGGAACATCCCCTTGGATCAGTTGGAC
This sequence comes from Candidatus Excrementavichristensenella intestinipullorum, assembly GCA_018711685.1. Classification (GTDB taxonomy): domain Bacteria; phylum Bacillota; class Clostridia; order Christensenellales; family Aristaeellaceae; genus Excrementavichristensenella; species Excrementavichristensenella intestinipullorum. Next base: position 10,019 of record DVHZ01000128.1, read on the forward strand.
CAGGCAGGGGAGCGGATTCCCGACAGGGACACGCCCCTGTACGTGTACTGTCTGAGCGGCGCCCGCAGCCGGCTGGCGGCGGCCCGGCTGAGGGCAATGGGATATACCCAGGTGAGGGATATCGGCGGCATCAACGGCTATCGGGGAAGAATGGAGGCGTGACCCTATGAAGGTGGTCATCGTGGGCGGCGTAGCGGGGGGCGCCAGCGCGGCGGCGCGTATCCGCCGGCTGGACGAGGACGCCCAGATCGTAATCTTTGAAAAATCGGGCTACATATCCTACGCCAATTGCGGCCTGCCCTATTACGTGGGCGGGGTGATTGAGGACCGGGGCGAGTTGACGCTGCAGACCCCGGACAGCTTTAAAAGCCGCTTCAACATCGACGTAAGGGTTAGGCATGAGGTGACCGGCGTGCACCCCTCGCGCAAAACGGTACAGGTGAAGGACCTGGAAAGCGGCCGGGTCTTTGAGGAAAACTACGACAAATTGCTGCTATCGCCCGGCGCCAGGCCCACCCGGCCCCCGATGCCGGGGATGGATTCTCCCAGGCTGTTTACCCTGCGCACCGTGGAGGATACCCTGAAAATCAGGGAATTTGTGGTGCGGGAGAAGCCGGCTACGGCGGTGATCGCCGGAGGCGGTTTCATTGGCCTGGAATTGGCCGAGAACCTGATGGACATGGGGGTGAAAGTCACCATCGTGCAAAAGCCCCACCATCTGCTCAATCCCTTGGACGGGGACATGGCCTCCTTTATCCACGGCAAGTTCCGCCGGAAGGGGGCGCGGCTGCTGCTGGGGGTCGGGGTTACCGGATTCGAGGACAGGGAGGAGTGTATCCTTACCTACTTCGACGAGGAGCATCCTCTGTGCGCCCAGATGGTGGTGCTGGCCATCGGGGTGACTCCGGATACCGGCCTGGCCAAGGATGCGGGGCTGGAGCTGGGAGCCCGAGGCAGCATTGTGGTGGACGGTCACATGCGCACTTCCCAGCCGGACATCTACGCCGTGGGGGATGCCGTTCAGGTGCGCCACGGGGTGACCGGTCAGCCCGCCCTGATCGCCCTGGCCGGCCCCGCCAACAAGCAAGGCCGGGTGGCGGCGGACAATATCTGCGGCGGCGACAGCGTTTACCGGGCTTCCTTCGGCTCCTCGGTGATCAAGGTATTCGACATGACTGCGGCTTCCACCGGCATCAACGAGGGCGCGGCTCAGGCAGCCGGGCTGGACTATGAAAAAATCGTGCTGTCTCCCGGCAGCCACGCATCCTATTATCCCGGCGGCCGCTCCATGACCATGAAGCTGCTGTACGAAAAAAAGACCCTGCGCATCTTGGGCGCCCAAATCGTGGGCTTTGATGGGGTGGACAAGCGCATCGACGTCATCGCTACCGCCATGCAGGCGGGCTTAAAGGTCACCCAGCTCAAGGATCTGGACCTGGCCTACGCACCCCCCTATTCTTCGGCCAAGGACCCGGTGAATATGGCAGGATTCATGGCGGAAAATATCGAGACGGGCAAGGTAAAGCAGTTCCACTGGGATCAGCTGCCCCAACTGCCCCGGGACGGAACCGTCTTGCTGGTGGATACCCGTACTCCCCAGGAATACCAGCTGGGCCATGCCCCCGGGTTTATCAACCTACCCCTGGACGATCTGCGGCAGCGGGCGCAGGAGCTGCCCAAGGACAAACCGGTATATTTGATGTGCCAAAGCGGATTGCGCAGCTACCTGGCCTGCCGGATGCTTAGCCAGCGCGGTTTCGACTGCTACAACTTCTCCGGAGGCTACCGGTTCTACCGCAGCATCGCCCAAAACCAACTCCAGGAGGATGTGAATACTGCTTGCGGCCTGGCGCATTAGCTCACTACGGATAAAGAAGCAAAGGGAGGTTAAAAATTTTTGCCGTCCCCATCCGGCGGGGCCTCGCCGGATAGGTCTGGCTCAATCGTCAGGCAAGTCCACCTTGCCTACAAAAGAATAATAAAT
>DVHZ01000129.1 GCA_018711685.1 Candidatus Excrementavichristensenella intestinipullorum
GGCCATGGGCAAGCCCATGGCCGGCCATCCCCCCCAGCCCCCGGCGCCCTGGCTTTGCCAGGGCGCCGCCGGACTCCGGCGCTATCGGGAAACCAGGCCGCCGGAGCGCCCCCTTCCAGCGCTGCCGGGAAACCGGAGCGCCGGAACCCTCCCCCTTTCGGCGGTCCGGCTTTCTTTCGCCGGGCCGCCGGTCTACGGCAAGGGCGGGGGAGGGAAAAGGGGTTCCGGCAGCCTGGAACAGCCCAGGGATTCATTGACAAGGCTAGGGAACCGGGATATACTGTAGTTTATGGCATCCAAGTGTCTGCCGGCGTTGGGGACGCAGGGCGACGGAGAAATCGGGCCGCCATTGTTTTGTCGCTGTGCTCCGGCTTACGATGGATTTTTTACAGGGAGTGAGGGACGTGGAGCATTTGTTCATCGTCAATCCCACCGCAGGAAAACGAGACATTACCCCGGAAATCCAGCGCTTTCTTTCGGACAATCCTCAGCTTTCGGCCCGTATGCACCGTACCAAGGCTCCCGGAGAGGCCACGGTCTACCTGCGCCGGTATCTGGCGAGCCGGCCGGAGCCCATACGCCTGTACGCCTGCGGCGGCGACGGCACCCTGAACGAGGTGGTCAACGGCGCGGTGGGGTTTCCCCAGGCCAGCGTGGGCTGCTATCCCTGTGGCAGCGGCAACGATTTTGTGAAATACTACGGCGGCGCCGGGCCCTTTCTGGACCTGAAGGGATTGGTGGATGGCCGGGAGGTGCCCGTGGACCTGATCCAGGCCGGGGAACGCTACGCCATCAACGCCTGTCATTTTGGTTTTGATACCGCCGTGGCCGCCGCCATAGGCCGGTACAAGCGCTTTCCACTGCTCCAGGGGCGGGGCGCTTATTTGGCGGCGGTGGCCAGGGCCTTTCTCTTTTCCATGCGTAGCCGGTGCGCTTTGACGTGCGATGGGGAAGTCTTTCATGAAGGAAACTTCCTGCTGTGCACCATCGCCAACGGAAGCCACGTAGGCGGCGCCTATCGCTGCGCCCCCCGGTCCAGGGACGATGACGGACAGCTGGAGGTCTGCCTGGTGGACCCGGTGTCCCGGTGGAAGTTTCTGCGCCTGATGGGCGCCTACCAGCGGGGTGAACACCTGGATGATCCCCGCTTTTCCGGTTACATCCATTATCGCCGGGCCCGGAGTATCCGCCTGGACGCGCCCTACGGCTTCGCCCTGTCCCTGGACGGGGAAGTGGTGTCGGGGCAGGACTTTTCCATCCGCGTCCTCCCGCAGGCCCTGCGCTTTATCCTGCCAAGGTCCCTGCCCACCTCCATGGCCTAGCCCTTTCGCCGCCAAAGGCCGGGCCCTTGGCCGCCTGGGAAGCGGCGCAAAACGGAACCGCAGCGCCCCTGGCGCAAAAGCCGCCCCGGCAATCCGGCCCTCCGCCCTGGCAGTACGCCGTTCGTCCGCAAAACCGCCGCCCAGCGCCAAGCGGAGACTGGCCCGGTCCCCTGGCAGGAAGGGCAGAAAAAGGGACGGCGGAGTGCGCCACCCCGCCGTCTATGCCAGAAGAATGCCTTTGCTTACCTGCCGTTGGCCTGGGCCTTTTCCCGGGCGCGTTGCAGTTTGTATAGCTCCTTGGCCGTTTGCATGGCCAAGCGGTCCTGCATCACGCACTCCCGCTCATAGGATACCGGCCTGCCCGCCTCGTAGATAAGGGCTATTATGCCCAACACCAACCCCAGCAAAAAATTGCCGAAGAACGAATAGCCCTTGCTGCGCGCCAGCGCTCCCGCCAGTATGGCTTGGCAGATGTACAGCACAATAATCAGCCCGGCCACGATCGCTACGGCTATCCAGGACACATTGGTGTCCAAAGCCAAATTGAACTGCCCCGTCCCGTTCAGCAGATCGACCGCAGAGGTTCCCAATCCATTGATAGTCATCGGCAACATCCCTTCATCATTCTTTTACAGTATTCATAGGATAACATCTTTTCATAGCCTTGTCAACCGGGAGCGTTTGCCGGCAGCGGCGCGGGCTGTGCCCGCGCCGCTGCCGTGCCGCCGGCCCCCCGCCGCCGCGCCGAAGGCGCGGCGGCGGGGGGCCGGCGGCACGGCGAAGTATGGAGACAAGGCTACGCCGCATAGGCTCAAGGGGAAGGGGGCGCTGGATGGTGTTGTTGGCTGCGCTGGCACAACTGCTGGATTGTACTTTTTTGCTCATCGCCCATGTATCGGGCAGAACTTCCTTTCCCAAGCCTTTGAGTCCCGACGCGGAGCGGTCGGCTATCGCCCGTATGGAGGCGGGCGACCCGGCGGCGGCCCGGGAGCTCATCGAACACAATCTGCGTCTGGTGGCTCATATCGCTAAGAAATACCAACATTCGGGCCTGGATGGCGAAGATTTGGTATCCATCGGCTCCATCGGGCTCATCAAAGCGGTGAACTCCTTTCGCCCCGAGGCGGGCAAGCTTACAGCCTATGCCGCCCGATGCGTGGAAAACGAGATCCTGATGGCCCTGCGGGCGGGGCGCAAGCTCAAGGCCAATCTGTCCATGAACGAGCCCATCGGTTCGGATAAAGAGGGAAACGAAATCATGCTGGCGGATATCCTGGGCACCGATCCCGACCTGGTACCCAGTCAGGCGGAAACCAACATCGAGTCGGCCAGGGCAATGGCCCTGTTGGGCAGGGTGCTTGCCCCCCGGGAGAAGACCGTGATAGTGCTGCGCTATGGCCTGATAGACGGACATCCCCGGCCCCAGCACCAGGTAGCTAAGGCTCTGGGCATTTCTCGAAGCTACGTGAGCCGCATCGAGAAGAAGGCGCTGGGTAAGCTGCGGGAAGCCATGAAGCCCGTTTTTCGTCCATAAAGAGAGCTAAGCCGTAGCCTCGGGGGAGCGGACAGCCATTCCCCTGGAGGAGCAGAGGGCGCGGCTGAGGTTGTACCCGAGGCTGCGTGGGTAGCCGGAAAAAATGGCGTCCCCCGAAAAAGAGGCGGGGGACGCACCAGGGGACGGCCTATCTCTTTACCGCGTCAAGGACATGGCCCGGCGGCGTCAAGGCGCTTTAGGAAAACCAGGTCAAAGCGCAGTTCCTGTGATAGATATAGCCCACGCTGCCTTGGCCGTAGCGGATTTTATACCAACCGCTGCCTTCTCTGCCCAGGCATTCAAAGGATTGGCCTTTGGTAGCGGTATATACCGCCGTGCCCGCGTTGCTGGGCTGATCCCGCACGAACACCGACGTGGTGAGCACGGTGACGGTGCCGATGACCTCGCCCTCTTCGGCGTCGCTCATCTGGACCTCTTTGCAGTAATCGGCGGAAATATAGCCGATAGCGCTTTCCGCGTATTCGATGATGTACCATCCGTCGGCGGTGAGCCCAAAGCTGTGGTAGCGCTCGCCCTGACTGGCCTGAGAAAGCACCTCCGCCTCCAAGCTGGCCGCAGAACGGATATTCACCAGGGGCGCGGTCACTTCAATCCAGGATATAGGGGCGGGAGTGGCCTCAGGAGCCGGGGAGGCTTCCGGGGCTGGGGTATCCTGGACCGCCGGGGTAGGAGAGGGTTGCGCCCTTTCATCCAAGTCCTCCTGGGGGAGGGATGAAGCATCCTGGACGGACTCGCCGTCCTGCTGACCGGCCTGCGAAGCCACCTGGGGCGCCGCCTCGTACAGGCGCAGGGCGGCGGCTACCGTTTGGGCCCAGGTACAGGGCGCTTCTAACCCCTGGTTCAGCAGGTCGGTTACATCCACCAGGGGCAAATCGCTGATCATGGATGGGGTGCCACAGGCAAACGCTACCGCGTAAAGCAGCTCGTTTTCATAGGTCTTGCCATTGGGGGCTTCGTAGGGGGCGTCCCGGGTGGCAAAATAGCTGGAGCGTCCGATCGTGCCAGAAAGCAGCGCAGGTTCGGGCAGATTGCTGCGTACCGGCACGCCCATCCGCGCCCCTGCCCGGCTTAGGGCCATGCACAGTTCCCGCACCTTCAGTTCCCCTTCCGCCGGGGCGGACTGAGCCAAGTTATCAAAGGAAGCGTCCCTTGCGCCCAACGACAGGGCCAGCGCACCCGCCACCATGGTGAGCCCTTCCTGCGGCGTCACCGGCCGGTCCGGATCGTCTTCTTCTCCTTGAATCAAGCCGAACAACTCCGCCCGGCTTAGCTCGGAATCCCGTAGCCCGGTTTCCTGGGCCGCGCTCATAGTCCCCCAAAACAGCGCCGCCAGCGCCAATCCCAACGCCAGCACTCCCTTAAGTTTCATCGCAATATCCCCCTAGGCCGCTGATACGCCGCTCATAGCTTCACCCAATCCGCCTGGAATCGCCCTTTCAAAATCGCTTCGAGGGCCTACCCATACCAGATAGCCCGCTCCACCTCCGTGGGGATGCGCCCGGCGAATGCCCCCTGAGCGTTCCCATCAAGGAAGAGATTTCCCCAGGGCCGCCCCAAAGTGCGCTTATGGCATATTCTGTTAGTATAAATGCTTTCCATGTCGTAAGCGTTGCCATTTTGTGAAAAAACAGGGAGGAGAGCTTTTTCGCTTCAAAGTCAAGGTGGACGGCGCTTTGAAACCGGATAGGGTTTATGAAAACGGAATAAACCCCATGAAAGCCGCCCCAATCCCGCCACGGCCCCCAAGCGAAGGGGCGTCATCCCCGGGGCCTATAGGACAGCACGCAAGCCCGGCGGCAAAGACGTCCACGGGCGGACGGGAATTCGCCCTGGACGGCGTTCCGGCGGAGGCACCACCGGAACGCCGTTCAGGGAACCGGCGGGACGCTTGCTTCCGGCGCCGGACCAGCCGCCGGGAAGCGTCGGTCCAAGCCGTGTATACCAGCAATTGCTGGTTTACACGCAGTGCGCCTGGCGTGTATAATCACATCGGGAGTTGATGGTTTCATGACCAGGCGGGATAAACTGCTGGCTCTGGGAGCGGGAGGATGTCTGCTGGGCTTTGCCTGCATGACCCTGGCCCAAGCCTTGCCTTGGGCGGCTCAAGATTGTGCCCGGACGTTGTTGGGCGGGGCGCTGTTGTGCGCCCTGGCGGCCTTCGCCCTGGGTGCGCCGCGCCGGCGGGCTTGTCCGGTGAAGGACGGCCTGCCCCTGGAAGGCGAGGAAGGGTTGGAAGCGCCGGAAGGTTCCGGTGTCACCTTCGCCCACGTGGCGGCCAATGAGGAAGCCCGCTCCAGCCTGATGGAGCTAGCCGATTACCTAAAGCATTCGGAAAAATACGAGAAGATGGGGGCGCGGATGCCGCGCGGGGTGCTGCTCTATGGCCCGCCGGGCACCGGCAAGACTTTGTTGGCCCGAGCGCTGGCCGGGGAGGCAGGGGTTCCCTTTTACGCCCTGTCCGGCTCGGATTTCGTACAGATGTACGTAGGCGTGGGGGCAAGCCGGGTGCGCGCCCTGTTCCAGAAAGCACGCAAGGCTGGCAAATGCGTGCTGTTCATCGATGAAATCGACGCCTTGGGCAAAAAGCGGGACCAAAGCGCCAACGACGAGCGGGAGCAGACCCTGAACGCCCTGCTCAGCGAGATGAGCGGCTTTCGTCCCTGCTCGGGCGTACTGGTGCTGGCCGCCACCAACCGCTTGGACACCCTAGACCCGGCTTTGCTGCGGCCTGGCCGATTCGACCGGCAAATTGAAGTGGGGTTGCCCAACCGCCAGGAGCGCAAGGCTATTCTGGCGCTGCACCTGAAGGGGAAACCCCTGGACGGGCAGGTGGATTTGGATCAACTGGCGGCCCAAACGGTTTCCTTTAGCGGCGCTTCCCTGGAATCCTTGATAAACGAGGCAGCCATTCGGGCGGCGGGCCGGGGCGCTCGGGCCATTGCGCCCAGCGATATCCAACAGGCCTTTGTGCGCACGGTGGCCGGAGCGGATAAGCAACCGGTGGCCACGCGGGAAGAACTGGCGGTCATCGCCCTTCACGAGGCGGGCCATGCCCTGGCTACCCGCCGCCTGCTGCCGGAACACCAGATCGCCCGGGTATCCATCCTGCCCACCGCCCGAGGCGCGGCGGGATATAACCTGACCATCCCCCCAGAACGGGCCATGGCCAATAAGGCGGATTTGCGGCGGCAGTTGCAGGTGCTGCTGGCGGGCCGGGCGGCGGAACTGCTGGTGGGGGGCGAGGAAAAGCTGACCAGCGGGGCCATGAACGACCTCGCCCGGGCTGCCGACCTGGCCGGAACCATGGTGATGGACCTGGGTATGGAGGGCGCTCCATGCCTGTCCCTGCGCCAGATGCAAAAGGCGCTGGGCAGCCAGTATCCTCAGGCCATGGACATGGCCCAAGGCGTACTGGAGACGGCCTATCGCCAGGTAACCGAGCTGCTCACCGGGGAGTTGGATACCCTCATGGCCCTTACCCAGGCGCTGCTGGAGGTGGAAACCCTCTCGGGCGCTCAACTGGACGCTTACCTATAATCACCAATTCGCGCCTCAGGGTTCCTGCCTGCGTAGTGCCCGGCCCTGGGGTTACCTGGCCGGCCATGAGTAGGCGCCAGGCAGAAAGGAGGGGCCCAACCTTCCCGGTCCGGTGGAGGGCGGCAGGCCCAGGCCCTTCTGAGAAACCGGGCTCGACGGATATCTCTCCAATTTGCCCCTTTTTTCCACGCCCCTGTCGGACGATTTGCGCCGTTCGACAGGGGTTGTCCTTTTTCGCGGCAGGATTCGCGGGGATAGGTACGGAATGTATTGGCGTTTCAACCGGCGAAGGAGGATAAAAGAGCATGGTTGCACACGAAAAAAAACGGGGCGAGGTGGTGGTTCGCCTCTCGGGGGAACTGGATCACGCGGTGGCGGAGCGAATCCGGCCTCAGCTGGACGAACTGCTCAAGGATCCCAAGGTGACCCGGTTGGTGTTCGACCTGGGCGGGCTCAACTTTATGGATAGCTCGGGGATCGGCATCATACTGGGCCGTTACCGTATCATGAACCGCAGGGGCGGGGCCGTTTGCGTTCGGGGCGTGGGACGCCAGGTGGACAGGATGTTTCAGATGGCCGGGCTATATCAGCTGGTCAGCAAACTATCGTGAAGGGGTAGAAACATGACGATTATCAATGAAATGCGAACCGATTTTCTGGCCTGCCCGGAAAACGAGGCGTTCGCCCGCATGGTGGTCAGCGCCTTTCTGCTGCCCCTCAATCCCACCCTGGAGCAGCTGGGAGACGTAAAGACCTCGGTAAGCGAGGCGGTGACCAACGCCATCGTCCACGGTTATAAGCGTATGGGTGGCACGGTGCGGCTAAAGGCCACCCTATCGGACCAGGGAGAGCTCACCGTGGACGTCATCGACAACGGCTGCGGCATTCCCGACGTAGAAAAGGCCCGTACGCCCTTCTTCACCACCGAGTCCGGCGAGGAGCGCAGCGGCATGGGCTTTACGGTGATGGAGAGCTTTATGGACGAGGTCAGCGTATGCTCCGAGGTGGGCAAGGGAACCACTGTGAGGATGCGCAAGCGCATTGGCGCGCCCGCCATGCCCGTGGCGCGCCGCGCTTGAGCCAGCGGCTGAACCAAAGCCAAACCCGGCAGTTGATTTTAGCCGCCCAGCAGGGCGATGCCCAGGCCATGACGTGCCTGGTAGAGGACAATCTGGCCCTGGTCAAATACGTGGTCAAGCGCTTTCAAGACGCGGGCCGGGACTGGGAGGACCTGTACCAGATGGGCTGTATGGGCCTGGTCAAGGCCATCCGGGGGTTCAACCCCGATTTTCCCGTGTGCTTTTCCACTTATGCCGTGCCCGTGATCCTGGGCGAGGCCAAGCGCTTTCTTCGGGATGACGCGCCCCTGCGGGTAGCCCGCTCCATCAAGGAAAACGCCCGCCGGTTACGGGCCTTCATCCAGCAGAGCCAGGCTCAGACCGGCCGCACCCCCACCCTGGCGGAGATGGCCGAGGGCGCCGGGCTCAGCCGGGAGGATGCCCTGTTGGCCCTGGAGTCCCTGCGGCCCACCCGTTCCCTGTCCGAACCGGTGGGCCGGGAGGGCGGCCTTACCTTGGGGGATACGTTAGGAGAGGATCGAATGGAGGAGGTGGACCGGCGGCTGCTCATCCATCAGCTACTGGCCACCCTGGATGACCGGGAACGGGAGATCCTGGTGCGCCGCTACTTCGACCGGCAGACCCAGTCCCAGATTGCCAGCGCTTTCGGCATGACCCAGGTGCAGGTATCCCGGTTGGAGAGCAAGCTGCTCAAACGCCTGCGAGAAACCGCCCAGGTAACCGCCTAGGGCAGCGAGTTCGGGGGTGAAAAACCGTAGGTTTTTCACCCCCGGGCCGTACAGGCGCCCCTGGGCCCCGCGCCCCTTTAGGAGGGCGGGACCCAGGGGCGCCTGTACGGCCCAAATTGTCCGGTAAATTTCTCGCGGGACCCTTGTGCGGGAAATGATGATATGGTATACTGAGGCAGACAGTTGGATATGCCTTATCCAGAGTGGTTGAGGGACGGGCCCGATGAAACCCGGCAACCGGCGCTTGCGACCGGTGCCAATTCCCGCGGCGGGGCGTTCTGTCGCTTTGCCGGAAGATGAGGCGCGTTTTTTCGCGGGCTCATCTGTGAGTCCGCTTTTTTCTGCGCGTGGGCATATTCAATGGCAATTCACAAAAGGAGGACATTCCCATGCGCACCCTGTTTACTTCTGAGTCGGTCACTGAAGGACATCCGGATAAGATCTGCGACCAGATTTCCGACGCGGTGCTGGACGCTATTTTGGAAAAGGACCCCATGGCCCGGGTAGCCTGCGAATGCGCTGCCACCACCGGCATGATCTTGGTGATGGGGGAGATCACTACCTCGGCCTACGTATCCATCGACAAGATCGCCCGGCAAAAGGTGATCGATATCGGCTATGACCGGGCCAAATATGGCTTTGACGGCAATTCCTGCGCGGTGTTGGTCAGCGTGGACGAGCAGTCCAGCGACATCGCCATGGGTGTGGACAACGCCCTGGAGGGCCGGGCGGAGAATCAATTCGATACTGGCGCGGGAGATCAGGGCATGATGTTCGGCTATGCCTGCGACGAAACCACCGAGTACATGCCCCTGGCCATCGCCCTGGCCCACCGGCTCACCCGCCGCCTGGCTCAGGTACGTAAGAGCGGGGAGCTGCCCTACCTGCGCCCCGACGGCAAGGCCCAGGTTACCGTGGAATACCAGGACGGCCGCCCCCTGCGGGTGCATACCGTGGTGGTGTCCGCCCAGCATGCCCCGGACGTGGACTATCCCCAGTTGCAGCAGGACATCATCCAGCATGTCGTGCGCCAGGCTATTCCGGGAAAATGGCTAGATGGGCAGACCCGCTACCTGATCAATCCCACCGGCCGCTTCGTCATCGGCGGGCCCCAGGGGGACTCCGGGCTCACCGGGCGCAAGATCATCGTGGATACCTACGGCGGCTACGGCCATCATGGTGGCGGCGCTTTCTCGGGGAAGGATCCCACCAAAGTGGACCGCTCAGGCGCTTACGCCGCCCGCCATGTGGCCATGAACCTGGTGGCCGCCGGGATGGCCAGCCGCTGCGAGGTGGGCCTGGCTTACGCCATCGGCGTGGCACAGCCGGTGTCCCTCACGGTGAACAGTTTCGGTACCGGCGTGCTGGACGACGAAAAGCTGGCGAAGCTTGTGGGGGAAGTGTTCGATCTGCGGCCTGCCGCCATCATTGAGCGGCTGGACTTGCGCCGTCCCATCTATGCCCAGGTGGCCGCTTACGGCCATTTTGGACGCCCCGACCTGAACCTGCCCTGGGAGCGGTTGGATCACGTAGAGGCGCTGCGCCAAAAGGCGGGACGGTAGTTTCGGTCCGGGCGGGGGCGGGAGGAGCGCCCTCTGCCGGGGCGGATGGGGGAATAGAATTTCGTCCATGGGATATCCCATGGACGAAATTCTATTCCCCGGATTGAGGATAGTCTTCCCTCAGCGCTTCAAGTACCTGCCGGGGAGAGAGCTTGGGCAGCTTGCGGGGCCGCGCTCCCTCCAGCAGTGGATCATAGCCGCACAGGGTGGCGTATTCGCAGAAGCGGCAGGCCAAGCGGGAGCCCGATTGGGCCGGGGCTACTGCGGTTTGCCCATCTTCCATCTCCCGCACCATTTGGGCGGCCTGGTCCATGGCACGGCGCATCAGCCGGGAAAAGTCCTGGGCCTGGAGCACCTTGTCCCCCGCCCGCAGGCTTCCGTCCCGGTTGAAGGCCACGTTTACCGCCCGTTGGGGCTGGGCGGCCATGGCCCGCACCACGTCCTCCTGTCCCAATATGAGCCCGTCCAAGCGCAGTTGGTGTTCCCGCTCCAGCTCCACCGCTTCCAGGTCCCGGCTCTGGGTGGCGATGAGGGGATCGGCGATGGTGAAATAGAAAATCCCCGCCGGCCGGCCCCCCAGCTGGGCGGTGGCCGCGGCTAGGTATAAGATGAGTTGTAATTGCAGGCCGTAATAGATATCCTGCAGGCTTACCGACCGGCCGCCGGTCTTATAGTCGATAACCCGCAGGTACTTTTCCCCCTCTTGGGTTTGCCATAGGTCCACCCGGTCGATGCGGCCGCCCAAGGCAGCCCGCCCCTCCACCCGGACCTGATCCCGCTGGATATCCAGCTCCACCGACGCGGGGCGAAATAGGCTGCCGTCGAACTGGCGCACCACCACAGCGGCGGCCCGGCGGGCTACCCGGCGCAGTTTTTCTCCTTCTGCCTTGGCCAGGGCGCTGTCGCCACCATGGGCCTGGAGCAGTTGAGCGGTCATCTCCCCGGTGAGCTGGTCCATCATCGCTTGGCCTTCCTCCTGGGTGATCTGACCCAGCCGGTCCCCGCTCTGGCGAATGAAGGCCTCCAAGGCCTGGTGATAGAAAGAACCTGCATCCCGGGGAGACAGGGCGAAGGGGCGGAACTCCTGGGGGCGCAGGGCGTAGTGGGCGAAATGGCGGAAGGGGCAGGCGGCGAAGCGCTCCAAGCGGCTGGCGCTCACCGAGCCGGGGCCCATTAGCCGCCGGGCCAGGGCCTTATCCAGCTTTTCGGAATACACCTTGTGGGCGAAGGAGGCCCGCATCCGGGCCAAGGGCGCCTCCATGCCGGGAGTGATTTTCAGGGCGTCCAAGGCTGCCTGAGGCAGCGGGCCGCCGCCCCGCAGCAGGCCGGGCAGGCGGCATAACGCCGCGCCGGGCTGCTCCAGGCGCACCCGCAACATCCCTTGATCGCCCATGACGCCTCCGCGTATCCGGACCCGGGGCAGCAGATGGGCGATTTCGTTCATCAGCGCTCCGGCCTGAAGGGCCCGGCCTGAGGCGTCGCTCTGAGAGCGGCTTATCAGCAAATATTCTCCGGTCATGGATAGCAGGGATTTAAAGCCCAGCCGCGCCATGCGCTGGCGCTCCTCGGCGCTTAAGCCTAGTTCTACCCCCTTATCTCCCATCAGCGCCATCTCTTCCTCGTCCAGCAGCCCCTCCGGAGATGCGGCGGCGGCGCTCCAGGCTCCAACCACCAGCAGCGCCCGGACCGGCTTACCACGCAAGTGCTCCAGTGCGCCGCCCTCCACCGCGTCTGCGGATTGGGGCAGCGCTTTGACCACGGTGGCCGATAGTGCCCGGCGCAGCATTTCGTATACCTGGCTTAGTCCCATCCGAGCGGGGGGCAATAGTTGGGCCATCTGGTCCAGGGCCTGGACCAGGCGATTCCATACCTGAGCCCCCTCCGCCGCCCATACCGTCAAGCCCTGGGCCTGAAGGGATTGGGCCTGGGCCTCCATCTGCTGATAAGCGTCAATGTCCTCCAGCAGCCCGAATACCGCCGCCAGTACTTGGCTTAGGTCCTTAGCTGCCTTGGCGCTGGCAGCCAGGACGGCTAAGGGCTGTATCACCCGCTGGCGCAGGGGCTCTGCGGCCTGGCGCTCCGCCTCCTCCCCCCGGGTCAGGGGGGACAGCCAGGCCCGACCCCGAAGGCCGTGGGCCTGGGCGTAGTTCACCAGCAGGTCGGCCTCCTGGCCGGTGAGTCCGGAAAAGCCGGAGCGAATGTATCCCACCAGATCGGCCAGGGCCCACCCCCGGGTCACGGCTCGCAGGGCGCTGAGCAGGCAGGCGCTCAAGGGATGTTTGTCCGCGCTGCGGCCCTGGGTGAGGAACAGAGGCACTTTATACAGCTGAAAGGCCCGATTCAGCGCTCCCGTCAGGGCCTGATCCTGGGTCGCCAGGACCAGCGCGAAATCCCGATAGCGCCAGCCCCGGGTGCGGCACAGCCGGCGGATCAAGGCGGCGGCGAATTCTGCCTCTTCCTGGGGATTGCGGCATAGGGCCAACTGCACGGCTTGGGTGGGCCCTTCATAGACCGTCTGGGGTACGCAGAACAGCTCCCGTTCCAGATGCCCCAAGGCGCCGGGCCGGGGCGCGTCGGGCAACCAAATGCGGCTGGTATGAGCGCCCAATGCCTGAGCCTGGGCCTCTAACCGGGTCCAAGAGCGCTCCACCGGCCAAAACAGGGAATAGTCCCGGGCCTCCTGGTTCTGGGCCAGCACCAAGGCCAAGGCGACCTCCTGGCACAGGGGCAACAGGGCCAGGATTACCTGGGCCAGTGTGGGGCTTACCAGGTCGAAACCGTAGACGCACACCCGGGCGCCCCGGAGGAAGGGAGCCCCCTCCATTCGCAGGCAGGCCCGCCGGGCTTGGTCCTCTCCGTCCATAAACCGCCCCGCCAGCGCTTCTTCATAGGCCTGGTACAGCAGGGCCAGGTCTTTCAGCTTCAGGGATAGGGCGCCCTCTCCCGCCCCCGCCATGTTGGCCACGTCCTCGGGGCTTAGCCCCGCCTGCTTAAAAGCGGTCAGCTGGCTCACGCAGCGCTGGGCAAACCCCGGCCGGGTCAGTGCGCTGCCGTACCAGCTCAGCGATCCGGCCAGGCTCTGGGCGGCCGCTTGCATCAGCATCACCCGGCCCTGTTCGTCCACCAGCGCCTCCCGGGGGCCTCCCGCAGCCTGGAATATCCGATGGAATAGCCGCCGTGGGGATAATACCTGTAACCGGAAGGAACCGGGCAGGTTTAGCCCGTCCAAGACCTCGATCTCGGCTTGCAAGGTGTACTGGTCGGGCACCAGAAAGAGCGCTTCTCCTTCGCCGGGAGCGGCCAGAGCGGCGGCCAGAAAGTCCAGCGCCCCCTTGCGCACCGCCCCGGCGCGGCCCGTCATACAGGTCAATTTCACTTTTTTTCGCCTCCCCATCCGGCTCATCCCAATAATATGTACTATGATACATTGAAAAGTTCAAACAATGATTGCATAAATGGAAAATTTTATGGATGATTTTCGCCTGTTTTATGCTATAATAGATTTGGGACAGCACAAATGAAAGACAAAGGGGGACGAACGCATGCCGTTGCCGGGAAAACTGACGGTGGGTCTTCTGGAAGAGGATAATCCGGTCAAGGCGTATTTCCGCATCCGGCCTGTAGCGCAGCTGGACGGAGAAGGCCATTACCCGCTGGAAGCAATGGATGAGAAATTCCCGGAAGATGGATGGATACGCATCGTTCCGGACAAAAACGAGTTGGCTAGCTTTAAAAACCGTATGCGGGACCTGGGGCGTTACTGCGCGTTGGATTTGAGAAGGTTCCCCGGCGAAAATGAAAAGATTCGCCCCAATAAAAACTACGGCGGAGCCAGCGAGCGTAACGCTTCCATCGTCTATTCCGACGTGATCGGTCCCGTGCCTTGTCAAGTGGCGGCCCAGGTATTGGATGCCCAGTACGTATTCGCCGGGGAGGAGATCACCCTGCGGGACAACCCGCCGGGTACCCGTTATGTGTTGGTACGGCGGGAGGGCCAACTGTTGGGCCCCTGGATATGGGGGGAAGCCCGGGATGTGGCCGGCTGCGTCTCCCTGCGCCATGCTCCCGGCCTACCCTTTCAGACCCTTCCGGAGGCCCAGGCCGCGCCCTATTGCCTCACCCTGGAAACCCAAGAGGGGCCCGTGGTGCTTATGACCCGACCCCAGATGTTCGGCATTCCTTCTCAGCAGGAGGAAGGCGAGGAGAGTCCCTTCCCCGTTGTAGGCCAGGAGGACCAGGAGTCCACCGCTTTGCTCCGGGCCCTCTTCGCCGCCCAGGAAAACAAAAATTCTCAGGCCGCCGTGCCCGGCCAGGCTGCCAAGGCGGGGGAAGGCGCTAAGCCCGCCGAAACCGCCAAGGTGAAGCAGCCCGCCCAATCCGGGGACATTCCCGGCGCCGCCGGCGCGGCTGCGCCTGGCGAAGCCCTTAACGCAGGGGACGAGCCCCAAACCGCCGAAGCCGCGCAACCGGAGCAAGGGCCCGCACCCATAGACGAGCCCGGACATGGGGAGGCTGCCGACGAGACATCCAAATCCTGGGAGGGCCTCGGAGCGGTCAAGGAGGTCAAGGGCAGACAGGGCTCTTCGTGGGAGGAGACATGCGTCCCGCACCAGCAGGCGGGCCCGAAGCTGAAGGCTGTGAGCAGGCGGCTCAGCCTGCGGGACCAGGCCCTGCAGGCCCAGTCGGGAATCAATCCCCGCCGGGGGCGCAGCCTGTCCGAGGTGATAGACGAGCAGTGGCGGCGCTCCCGGTATGAGCAGCTGGGCCATCCGGTGCCGCCGGAGGCCACCAGCAAGCCGGCGGTGAGCCCCATCGAGCAGGCGGTGCAAGGCGTGCGGGCGGCCTGGTCCATTCAGGAGGCCCGGGGGGCGCTGCTGGCGGCGCTGCTCAAGGAAGAGGGGCTGCGCCAGGGCCTGATGGAGGCGCTGAAGATACAGGCGGAGGCCCAAAAGAGCGCCGCCGACAAGCGCATGGAACAGATCGAGGCGGAGCGGCTGAAGCTGCTGGGAGAAATCGACGGGCTGCGCCAGCGGCGGGGCGATGTGAAAGCCCAGCTGATGGAGGAACTGCGCCAGGCTCACCGCAAGGAATTGGAGGAGCTGACCGGCAGGAGCCAGGCGCTGCGCCAGGAGATAGCCCGAAACGAGGCTGCCGCCGCGACAGCCGGGGAAGCCGCCAGGGCCGCTCAAGCGGCGCTTACCCAAAGCAGCCAGCAGCTTCTGCAAGCCGCCTTGGCCCAGGCCGCCGTACAGCGGGCTGCTCAGCGCGCCTTGGACGGCACCTTGGAGCAGCCCCTATCCCCGCCTGCGCTGTGCCAGCCCACTCCAGGCGAACTGGTCAGCGCCCTGCGGGTGTCTTTGGCCGGGGCCGGGTTTGCCCTGGACAATCCCCAGGCCGTGGACCTGCTCCTGTGCCTGCTCACCGGCGGGCTCATGGTGGTGTCCGGCCCCACGGGCAGCGGCAAGACCCAGCTGGTGCGCCAACTGGCCAGGGCGCTGGGGCTTAACCGGGAAAACGGGCGTTTCCTCCAGCTCCAGCGGCCCCCCTATTCCCGGGCCCAGGCGCTACTGGAACGCATGGATTCCAAGGCCCCCGCCATCCTGCTGCTGGACGACGCGAACCTGCCCGCCGCTGCGGATGCTGTGGAGCAGGCCATCTGCCTGCAGGATATGGCCCGGGACAAGGGCGTGCCCCTGTGGGTGGCGCTTACCGTTCAGGACGGCCCCGAGGGGCTGCCCCTGCCGCCCCGGCTCCTTAGCCGCGCCTTCCTGCTGCGCCTGAAGGCGCCTGCCGCCGATCAGCCCTGGAAACCGGCGGCCTTGGAACAGGGCCCCGTGAAAGAGACGGTAGCGCTGCCGGCCCTAACCCAACTGCTGGACCGCACCGGCCACTTGCCCGGCGCGGTGGAGGACCGGCTGGCCCGGCTGCGCCAGGCCCTGGACCAGGTGGGCTACCGGCTGGACCGGCGCACCCTGGATGAGATATGGCTGTTCTGCGGCGGGCTGATCCGCACCGGCCGCATGGAAGATATGGACGCTCTGGACGCCGCCCTGCGCCAGCGGGCCCTGCCCGCCATGCTGGCCACGATGGAGCTTGAGCAACTGATAAAACTGCCTCACCTGCTTCAGGATATGCCCCGGTGCCTGGAACTGATGGAGCAGCCGCTCCCTCTGCCGGCGCTGTAAGGAGGACGAAGGCCATTTTTCCGCCGCAGGCGGGCCCGTGACTGGAGGCCCTGTGAGCTCAGGCTCACAGGGCCTCCAGTCACGGGCCCAAGCTCTGGGACGCACCCCTTGAGGGCGGGGAGCGAGGGCGACGGCCGGGCCTGGCGGGGATAGGGGGAATTTGGCTCACCGCCTGGACGAGGGACCGGGCCGGGGCCCTTTGGGCGGCGCAGGGGTCCTTGTTTGCTTTTCCGGGGCAGCGCAGGTTCCAGAGGTTCTCAGGATGTTGACGAAGTCAACATCCT
>DVHZ01000130.1 GCA_018711685.1 Candidatus Excrementavichristensenella intestinipullorum
AAGACAAAACCACCAACACAAATAAAGATAACATCTTGAAACAAAATTTCATCCAACAACACCATCTTTTCAAAATCATTAATTACAAAGACCTAATTATTACATAATTTATTAAAATAAAAAAAGCCAATAATCTTTAAAATTTATTGGCTTCAAATATAAAAAGTTGGCATTTTCCTATTTTCCCGGGCCGTCACCAGCCAAGTATTTTCGGCACCACCGGGCTTAACTTCTGTGTTCGGAATGGGAACAGGTGTACCCCCGGCGTCATCAACACCAACTGCGAGATTTAATCTCTATATATTTATCATAACACATTGCTATGAAAATATCAATATTTTTTTTACTTTTTTTCAATTTATTTTCGCTTGTTTTCGTCTTTTTATTCCTTTTTAGAATTTGTTTCTTCTTCTTGTTTTTTCTTTTGGGGAATATTGGTGACTCGTACGGGAATCGAACCCGTGTTACCGGCGTGAGAGGCCGGTGTCTTAACCGCTTGACCAACGAGCCACATCTTTGTTAACTCGGAACCCCGCGATTCTATCCTAACACCTCATCACACTTTTTGGTGCACCATCAGGGATTCGAACCCGGTACACCCTGATTAAGAGTCAGGTGCTCTACCAACTGAGCTAATGGCGCATGGGATTTGCTGGGCGTTGCCGCTCGCAACAGTAGATATTATAGTGTATCAGGGGCAATATGTCAATAGGAAATGGCCAGTTCGCAGGTTAATATTTGATGATTCCGTTTTGCCCTTAGGCGGGGCGGAATCCTGAGGCGCTTGTGCTTTTCAGTGTGGGGCTATCCGTAGATGAACTGGCGCAGCAGTTTTTGATTGGCCTCGAAGTCGGGGCGGATGGACCACACGCCGTTGAGGATTCCGCTTTCATAGGTGCCCTCTGCAGGCACCCGGTACTGAGTCATTTCTCCCCCATGGAGCAGGACACGGGCGGCCAGCAGGGCCATATCGGGCAGGGTGATGTTGGTCTGGACCGCTTCCAGGGCGGCCTGGGCGAAAGCCAGCAGTTGGGCCGGGTTCTTGCACTGGCGCACCCGCTCCAGCAGGGCTTGCAGCAGCGCCCGCTGCCGGCCGGTGCGGGCGTAGTCGGAGTCGATTTTCCGGATGCGGGCATAGCGCAGGGCCTGGGTTCCGTCCAGCAAGATATCGCTGCCGTATTCCTTCAATTTATGCCCGCTCTTTTGGTTCATCGCCTGCATTTCCGCCTTGGTCACGTCCACCCGGACGCCGCCCACCGCGTCCACCATTTGGGCGAAGCCCTGGAAATCGATGAGGGCGTACTGCTTGATATTCAGGCCGAAGTACTGGTTCACCGCGTCCATGGCCACCTGCGCGCCGCCGAAGGTATAGGCGGCGTTGATCTTCTGGGCGCCGTGGCCCTCCAGCTGCACCAGGGTATCCCGCATGACGCTGGTGAGCTTCACCTGGCCACCGGTGGAGATGGAGGCCACGATGATGGTATCGGTGCGGGCGGAACCGTTGCCCACCTGATCCGAGCCCAGCAGCAGGATATTGCGCCAGCCGCCGGGCAGCCCGTCGGGGGTGAGCCCGGACATCAGCCCGGACAGGGTGCTTGTGGCGCAGATGGTGAGCACCACATAGGCCGCCGCCAGCAGCAGGCACAGCTTGATCAGCCGTCCCAGGCAGCTCTTGCGCTTTCTACGCCGCCTGGGCTTTCTCTCTTCATAAAACATGGCCGTTTCCGCCCGCTATCCCGCCACGGCTCCGGACCAGGCCCGGCGTCCGTAGCGGTCGATGATTTCCACTCGCACATACTGCTCCCCCGGCCGCAGCCGGTACAGCGCGCCGGTCATATCCCGGCCCTGCCTGCACCTGTCCTTGGACCAGGGCAGGTTGGACAAAAAGACGATGGTATCCACCGGGCTGCACGCCACTTCGACCTGCCCGTCCTCCCAGGTGATCTGGCGAAAGGCGGGGCCCTGGCTGGCGTAGCAAGCGCCCCGATCCAGCCCCTCCAGCAGCGCTTCCCGGGTCAGGTCCCGGGCCTGTATCCAGGTGGCGGCCAGCCCCGCCTCCCCGGTATACCGGTGGGCGTCATCGCTGGCCACGATGGCGGCGCGAAAGCCCTGGGTGAAGGCCAAATCGATCTGGGTGGAGCTGTCCGCCCGGGGGGCGTTCCAGGGGATGCCGGAAAAGCTGTTGTAGATTTCCACCCCCGCCACCCCTTGCAGCGCCATCATGACCTGCGGGGTGTTCAGCGACCACGCCGGGTGGCACAAAATGGCCCGTCCCCCGGCGTCGCGGGCCGCCTGAGCCATGTCCTCAGGGCCGATCCCCGGCCTAGCCTCAGCGGGCAGACCACCGTCCAGCCCTATCCCCACGATATGCACCACCTGGTCGGGCAGCTGGGCGTCCATCTCCGCGCCGCTGAGCACCAGCATGTTTCGGTACCTTTCCGGCTGATTGGGCCGCCAATGGTCGGTGAGGGCCAGGAAATCGTACCCCCGGGCCTGGTACAGCTCCATGACCTGCCGGGGCGTCAGGGCGCCGTCGCTCCGGGTGGTGTGGGCGTGCAGGTTGCCTCGAAAGATGGGCAGCCCCTCTTTGAACAGTTTCACAGCGTTTCGGTCTCCTTTTGGCGCAAGGGCATTTCCCGGCCGCTTCCATCACACTGGCTGATATCCGCCTGGCTTACGTGGGGAATTTCCTTCCATTTCGGGGCGGGCAGCAGGTTGCCCACGATGTTGGCGGGCAGCCAGGTGAGCAGATACCAGCCCATGGCGGCCATATCCACCAGCCGCTCCCGGCAGAACTTCTTTTCCAGCAGGCACACCAGCAGCACCAGGGCCATGCCGCCCAGGACGCAGCCGCACACCCACAGCACCAGGGCGGCCAGGGCATGGCCCAGCCCCCTCATGGGGTCGGCGGCGATCTCCATGCCCAGCAGCACCGCAGTGAGGATGCCGGGGATCAGGCTGAGCATCTGCACCACCACGCCGCTGAAGTGCAGGGCCACGTCCAGGCAGATCCGGCTCTTTCCCGCCTTTTTATACAGGGGCAGGCCGTACTTCACCAGGCACTGGCGGGTGCCGGCGGCCCACCGGCGGCGCTGAGTCCAGGAATCCTTGAACTTGATGGGCTGCTCGTCGTAGGTGATGGCCTCGGGCATCCAAGCGATCTTCACCCCGGCCAGGGCGCACTGGGCGGTGAACTCCAGGTCCTCGGTGAGGGCGAAGGTGCGGTAGCCGTGCTGGCGCAGCATCTGAGCGCCGATGAGGATGCCGGTGCCGTTCAGGGGCGAGGACAGGCCCAGGGCCGCCCTGGGCTGGTTGAACAGCCGGTTCATGAACCAGAAGAACACCGAGGTACACCCGGCCACCCAGCTGTCGTTGGGATTTTTGCTGTCCCGGTAGGCCTGACCCACCTGGTATCCGGCGCAGAGCGCGTTGTTGGCCGCCTGGAGAAAGCCCCTGTCGGCCACGTTGTCCGCGTCGAAGATGATGAAGCCGTCGTATTTTTCCGGCGCCTTGAGCAGCCGTTCAAAGGTGGCGCTGAGCACTTCGCCCTTGGAGTGCACCGGGCTTTGGCAATGCAGGATACGGGCCCCCGCCTTACGGGCGGCCGCCTCGGTGTCGTCGGTACAGTTGTTGGGCACCACATAAATGTCGTACAGCGCCTTGGGATAGTGCTGGCGCTTCAGGCTGGACACCAGCCCGCCCACCACCCGAGCCTCGTTGCGGGCGGGGATCACCACCGCCAAGCGCTTTTCCGGCCGGGCGTAAGGGATGGGATCCAGCTTGGTCAAGCTGCCCCGTAGGATAATATAGGCGTGATAGGCGCAATAGATCAAGCCCAATAGGCTTATGCTCCAAATAATCCACAGCATAGACTGCGTTCCCCTCAATGTGTTGAAATGGCCTGGCCGGCCTTTTTGCTAGCGGCCTGGGCCTCCAGCTTCTCCTGGCGCTCCATCAGCATCACCAGCCGGGGCCGGTTATAGCGCTGGATCATGATAAAGGGCAGGTTGCCCAGGGCGTACAGCGCCATACAAATCCACCCGGCGGTTCCCTCCATCATGATCAGGAACATGGGGCTGATGAGAATCAGCACGAAATGCACGAATTCCGCCACACAGGTCTCCAGGATCAGCATTTCCAAATATTCTGAGCTTCGAAAAACCGTGATCTTTTTGCGAAAGGCGCTCTTCACATGCTGGCTCATGTCGGGCACCTTGTCCTTCCAGTACTGGATGCGCAGCTTGGTATACACCATGCCCTGTTTTTCCCACCGGTAGGGCGCGAAGGGGTGATGCCGGTAGTCGAAATTTTTGCGGGGCAGCATCTGTCCGAACGGAAACGCCATAGAGCCCACCACCAGCACGATAAAGATAAATTTCAGCGTTTGGCCGACGAACGCGGGCAGCGTCATCAAAAACCGTTCAAACATGCTCCATCCTCCTTGTGCTCCTCATTGTAGCATAAGGCTGCTATAAACGCAATCTTAGCGGCAAAAATTCGCTTAAACTACGTCCAATTCTTCCGCGGCGCCGCTGGCCTTCTGCAAATGATAGTATACGCCTTTTTTCTTCATCAGCTGCTCGTGGCTTCCCTTTTCCACGATGCCCTGGTCCGTAAGCACCAATATGCACTGGGCCCCCCTGATGGTGCTCAGCCGGTGGGCGATGGTGAAGGTGGTGCGCCCCTTCATCAGCCGGTCCAGGGACTGCTGCACCAAGTGCTCGCTCTCGTTGTCCAGGGCGCTGGTGGCCTCGTCCAGAATGAGCACCGGCGGGTTCTTCAAAAACACCCGGGCGATGGCCACCCGCTGCTTCTGCCCCCCGGACAGCTTGACCCCCCGCTCCCCCACGCAGGTGTCGTAGCCCTTTTCCAGCTTTTGGATGAAC
Source organism: Candidatus Excrementavichristensenella intestinipullorum (assembly GCA_018711685.1). Taxonomy (GTDB): domain Bacteria; phylum Bacillota; class Clostridia; order Christensenellales; family Aristaeellaceae; genus Excrementavichristensenella; species Excrementavichristensenella intestinipullorum. The sequence continues at coordinate 4,887 of DVHZ01000130.1, forward strand.
TCGTGGGCCCCTGCCAGCTTGGCCGCCTCCACCACCTCTTCCCGGCTGGCGCCGGGCCGGCCGTACTCGATGTTGTCCAGCACGCTGCCGCTGAACAGGTACACCTCCTGCTGCACCATGCCGATCTGGGCCCGCAGGGAGGCCAGCTTGATGTGGCGAATGTCCACCCCGTCCAGCAGAACCCGCCCGGCGCTCACCTCGTAGAACCGGGGAATCAAGTTGCACAGGGTGGTCTTGCCGCCCCCGGAGGGCCCCACCAGGGCCACCGACTGCCCCGGCTCCACCCGCAGGTTGATGTCGGTGAGCACCTCCTCCTGAGCGCCCCGGTAGCTAAAGCTCACGTGGTCGAAGGTCACTTCCCCCTTGGCGGTGCCGATGTCCACCGCGCCGGGCTCGTCCTGGATCTCCACCGGCTCGTCCATCACCTCCACAAACCGCTCGATGCCCGTCACGCCCCGCTGGAATTGCTCGGTGAACTCCACCATCCGCCGCACCGCCGCTAGCAGCATGTTGGCGTAGAGCATGTAGGCCACCAAATCCGCCGCTGCGATGCGCCCGCTGTGGATGAACAAGCCCCCCATCACCAGCACCATCACGTACATCAGCCCGTCGAACAGCCGGGTGGTGCTGTGAAACCAGGCCATCCAGGTATACATGCTCTCCTTGATGCGCAAAAAGCCCTGGTTGCCCTGCTGGAACTTGCGGGCCTCCTCCTTTTCCCCGGAAAAGGCCTTCACCACCCGAATGCCCAGCAAGCTATCCTCCACCTGGGCGTTCAGTTCCCCCAGCTGGTGGCGGGACTGGCGAAAGGCCCGGCGCATGCGCAGGTTGAACCGGGAAGAGCAGAACAGCATCAGGGGAATGGCTAAATAGACCGCCAGGGTCAGGGGCACGTTTACCCCCATCAGGATGGCGAAGGACACCCCGATCTTCACCACCGCCACGAACACTTCCTCGGGAAAGTGATGGGCGAACTCGGTCACGTCGTTTAGGTCGGTGGTGATCCGGCTCATCAGCTGGCCCACCTTGGTGTCGTCGTAGTAGGCGTTGCTCAGCGCCTGCAGGTGAGTAAATAAATCCCGACGCAGGTCTGTTTCTATCAGGGAACCCATGATGTGCCCCCGGCTGGTCTGGTAGAAATACGCCGCCGTATCCACCACCCGCAGGGCGATGTACAGCCCCCCGATTCCCAGGATGACGTTGACCGTGAGCAGGGAGGCGTCTCGGGCCCCCACGTCGGTGATGTAGCGCATGATGAGGGGTAGGATCAGCTCGCAGGCGCTGGTCAGCGCCGCGCAGGCCAAATCTGCCGCCAGCATCCCCCAATAGGGTTTAAAATAGGGCAAAAACCGCTTCGTCAGCCGAAGCGTTTGCCCCAATGTGCGTTTTTGGCTGTTCTTCTCCATGGCTATGGCTCCCCGCCCCCCGCCCGTCTTCCGGACAGCCGTCCCCGGCCTTGCCGGGCCCGCCCGCCCCTGGGACAGGGTCTTTCTCTTCCGTCCATCCACTTCCGTCGGTTTGTTTTAGACTATGGTCCGTTTTTCTCGTCTCATTCCAGAATCCGGTCGCTTTTCCATGTAGCCGCCCCATGGATTGCGGGGCGCGGAAGGCGGCTGCGGCCTGGGTCACTCTCGCCTACAGTCCCCGTATGTATTGCAGGGCCTGGGAGGCGGCCACCGCTCCGTCTGCGGCGGCGGTGATCACCTGGCGCAGGGGCTTGCGCCGCAAGTCTCCCGCCGCGAATACCCCCGGCAGGCTGGTATGGGTGTCCTCGCCAGCCGCGATGTACCCTTCCGGGTCCATGTCCACCTGTCCGGCGAACAGCCCGGTCTGGGGCTGGGTGCCCACCGCCACAAAGCAGCCCGCCGCCTGAATAACCGAACTTTGGTCTGTTTTTACCTGGCGCAGGTGCAGTTGCAAACCGTCCCCGGTCTGTTGGATGCGCTCCACCACGCTGTTCCAGGCCATGGTCACCAGGGGATGGTCCAGCACTCTGCGGCCCAGGGCCTGATCGGCCCGCAGGGCGTCCCGGCGGTGGATCACGGTGACCGGACAGCCGATGCCCGCCAGATACAGGGCGTCCTCGGCGGCGGTATTGCCGCCGCCCACCACGGCCACGGGCTTTCCCCGGTACAGCGCGCCGTCGCAGGTGGCGCAATAGGATACCCCCCGCCCCGCCAGCATATCCTCTCCAGCGGCTCCCAGCTTGCGCCGTGCGGCGCCGGTGGCCAGGATGAGGGCCTGAGCCTGGTAGCGCTGGCGGCGGGTTTCCAGGGCGTGTTCTTTCAGGCGGGCCTGAATCACGCCCTGATACTGGATGTCCAGCCCGGCCTCTTTGGCCTGTTCCTCGAATTTCATCATCAGCTCGGGACCGCCGATGCGGCCGCAGCCGGGGTAATTCTCCAATTCATTGGTGGTGGACGCCTGGCCGCCGGGCAGGTTGCCCTCCAGCAGCAAGGTCTTGAGCCCGGAACGGGCGGCGTACAGCCCGGCGGTAAGCCCGGCGGGGCCGCCGCCCAGGATAATGACCTCATAATCCGCCACGATCAAATCTCCCTTCGCCCTTCAAAGGCCTTGGACAACGTCACCTCGTCGGTATACTCCAAATCGCCCCCCACCGGCACCCCGTGGGCGATGCGGGTCACCCGCACCCCCAGGGGCTTGATGAGCCGGGCGATGTAGGAAGCGGTGGCCTCCCCCTCGATATCCGGGTTGGTGGCCAGCACCACTTCCTTGATCTGGCCCGAAGCCAGCCGGGCCATCAGCTCCCGAATGCGTATATCGTCGGGACCCACCCCATCCATGGGGGAGATTACGCCGTGGAGCACGTGATATTGCCCCTTGTAGTCCCGCATCCGCTCCATGGCGGCCACGTCCCTGGGGTCCCGCACCACGCACAGGATGGACGGGTCGCGCGCTGTGTCGGAACACAGCGCGCAGGGGTCCTTATCGGTATAGTTTCCGCAGACCGGGCAGAAGTGCACCTGCTTTTTGCCGTTGAAGATGGCCGTAGCCAACTCCCGCACCTGCTCCTCCGGCAGGGAAATGATGTAATAGGCCAGCCGCTGGGCGGTCTTTTGCCCCACCCCGGGCAGCTTGCTCAGCTGATTGACCAGGCGCTGAATGGGCTCAATGCCGCTCATTTTCAGAACAGCCCCGGCATGTTGATGCCGCCGGTCATCTTGCCCATCTCCCGCTCCACGGTGTCCCCGGCGCTCTTCAGCGCCTCGTTCACCGCCGCCATCACCAGGTCCTGGAGCATTTCCACGTCCTCAGGGTCCACCGCCTGGGGGTCGATGACCAATTCCAGCAATTCCTTCTTGCCGTTTACCTTGGCCTTCACCATGCCGCCCCCCGCCGCGGCCTCAAATTCCCGGGTTTCCAGCTCCTCCTGGAGCTTTTGCATGTTCTGCTGTAATTTCTGGGCCTGACGGGCCAACTGCTGCAAATTGCCGCCGCCCATCATGCCGGGAAAACCGCCGCCCCTGGCCATTGTTCTTTCCTCCCCGTCTGGCGCGCCCCCGGCCCTACCGGCCGCCAGCCCGCCGCGAAATGTCTCCCCTTTCGCCCTTCCGCAGCCCTTTTTCCAGGTCCACCCAGGGCGTTCCGGTTTGCCTGCCGCCCGGTTATTCCTTGTCCTCGTCCTGACTGCTCTGGGCCACGGGCACGTTCTGGCAATTCATCTGGATGGCCTTTACCCGCTTGCCGCAGTGGGGGCAGATAAACAGCTGGTCCTCCCCGGCGTTCACGTCCACGCTGAACATGCCGCCGCACTCGGAGCACAGGCACCCGGCATACATGCCCAGATGCTCCTCGTCCACCTCGTCCTGGTCATCGCACTGGGAGTCTTCCTCGTCCTCGTCGAAGTCTTCCTCGTCGAAATCGTAATCGTCGTGGAAGTCCTCCTCGTCCTCATCGTCGTCCTCGTCTTCTTCCTCCTCGTGGCACATCTCCAGTTCTTCCAAATCCTCGTCGATGCACTCCACGTAGTCGCTCAGCTCCTCAAAACCCTCGTCCAGAGCCTCCACCTTTTCCGATACCAGGTTCAGCGCCTCGATGATCTCCATCAGCAGCTTGCCCTCGTTGGCGCCGCTGTCGATCTTCATGCCCTCAGCCAGGCCCTTCAGGTAGGATACCTTATCGCTCAATGCGCTCATTGTTTTCTCCTTATTCTGTCGCTTGGTCCCCGGCCTCTACATCCGGGACAGATACTCGCCGGTGCGGGTGTCGATCTGCAGAATGTCGCCAATCTCCACGAACAGGGGCACCTGCAGGGTGTATCCGGTCTCCACCGTGGCGGGCTTGGTGGTGTTGGAGGCGGTGTCGCCCTTGAAGCCCGGCTCGGTGTGGGTGACTTCCAACTCCACAAAGTTGGGCGCCGCCACGGAGAAGGGCTTACCCTTGAAGAAGCGGATGGTCACGTTGGTGTTCTCCTTCACAAAGGGCTTGGCGTCCTCAAACTGCTCCTCGGTGAGCATCAGGTCGTCGTAGGTTTCGGTGTCCATGAAGTGATACATATCCCCGTCGGCATAGCTGTACTGGTATTCCTTGGTTTCGATCATGGCCTTGGGCATCTTGTCGGTGGGGTTGAAGGTGCGCTCCAGCACCGCGCCGGTCATGATGTTCTTGATCTTGGTGCGCACGAAGGCGGCGCCCTTGCCCGGCTTTACGTGCTGGAAGTCCACGATGGTCCACACGCCGCCGTCCCACTCTACCGTAATGCCCTTCTTAAAATCGCCTGCGGTAATCATGCTATATGTTCCTCCTTACAAAATTGATGGTTTTACAGGGTGATGAGCTCCTTGGGCGCGGTGATCACGTTCACGTACCCTCCAGGGCGCAGGATCACCGTATCCTCTATGCGGCAGCCGCCCAGGCCCTGGATGTAGACCCCCGGCTCCACCGTCATCACATGGCCTGCCTCCAGCACCGTATCGCAGGTGGAAGAAAAGTTGGGCGCTTCGTGAATCTCCAAACCTACCCCGTGCCCCAATCCATGGCCAAAAGCGCCGGGATATGCCGGGTCGATTACCCGGCGGGCTACCTGGTCGATATCCCGGCATACCTTGCCCGGCTCGATCGCCTCCAGCGCCCGCAACTGGGCCTCCAGCACTGTGGCGTAAATCTTTTCCAGCGCCCCGCTTACCGGGCCGATGGCCACCGTACGGGTCATGTCGGTCTTGTAGCCTTCCACCTGAGCCCCGAAATCCAAGGTGAGCAGCTCGCCCTTCTCCAGCCGGTGCTCCGAGGCCACCGCGTGGGGCAGCGACCCGTTCACCCCCGCGCAGGCGATGGTGGAAAAGGCCGCCTCTTCGCTGCCGCCCTGAACCATCAAATCGTCCAGGAGGCGGCGCACCTCCAACTCGGTCATCCCCGGGCCGATGATCCCCAGAAGCTGGTCGAAGGCCCGGCAGGCGATTTCCGACGCCCGCAGGATCTTGTCCTGCTCAAAGGGCTCCTTCACCATCCGCAGCGCTTCCGGCAGGTTTTGCATCTCCATCAGCTCAACCCCCGGCAAGGCGCTCTCCAGCTCCCGGTATGCCTTCACCGTCATGTGCCCGGTCTCCACCGCCAGGCCTCCCTGCGCCCCCAGCAACTCCTTGACCCCTTGGGGCAGCTTGCGCTGGGCGTCCGTCTTCAGGCAGGGGCAGTCCCCCGCCTGGCGGCCGGCCTGCTCCACATAGCGAAAATCGGTGAGAATGGCCGCTTGGCTTTGGTCCAGGTATACCGCGCCCTCCCCCGTATATCCGGTCAGATAGCGCATGTTCTCGGGCTTGGTAATCAGGGCGGCGGGTATGCCCCGCTGCGCCATCAAGGCCCGCAGCTTCTCTCTTCTCTTCCTCATCTCGTCCCTCGCACCCAGTTATCCGGCTTATTATACCACGCCTCGCCCCAAACTTCCAGCAAAGATTATGAAAACTGGCACCTTTCCTTCACACGCCCGCCCCCTTGAACCCCCCCCCCGGCCCGTCCGGGGCCCATGGGGGCGGCCGGGACGCAGCGCGTTCGGGCCTGCCCATTCAGGGCCCCGGCGCGCGGCCCGTGGGGCGGGGCGGGTCAGCCCAGGGCCTTGAGCCCTTGGACGAAGGCCGCCGGGTCGTCGCTTCCGTAGAAGGCGCTGCCCGCCACCAGCACGTCGGCGCCCTGGGCCACCATGGCCCCGGCGGTGGACAGGCTCACCCCGCCGTCCACCTGGATCATGGCCTGTACCCCGGCGCTCTCCAACATCCGCCGGATCTCGCCGATCTTCTCCACCGCCCGGGGCAGCATCTTTTGCCCGCCGAACCCGGGGTTCACCGTCATCACCAGGGCCAGGTCGAAGTCGCCCAGCACATAGCGCAGGCACTCCGGCGAGGTGGCCGGGTTGAGGGACACCCCCGCCAGGCAGCCCAGCGCCCGGATTTGGCTCAACGCCCGCTGCAGATGGCAGGTGGCCTCGGCGTGAACCGTGATGATCCGCGCCCCGGCCTTGGCGAAGTCCTCAATATACCGCTCCGGCCTATCCACCATCAAATGGGCGTCCACCGGCAGCGCACCGTACCCGGCCACCGCCTTGAGGATGCCCTGCCCGAAGCTGATGTTGGGCACAAAATTCCCGTCCATCACGTCGTAGTGCAGGTAATCGGCTCCCGCCTTCACCGCCAGGTCGATGGACCGGCGCAGTTCCAGAAAATCCGCCGACAACAGAGACGGCGCCACCTTAATCATAGCGTTCCCTCCACCTTTCCCGCATTTCCTCGTATAGCTCGCAATAGCGCCCGTGGCGCTCCCCGCTTACCAGTCCCGCCTCCACCGCTTCTTTCACCGCGCAGCCCGGCTCCTTGTAGTGGGCGCAGGGTTGAAAGCGGCACTTGTCCCCATAGGGCTGAAACTCCGGATACAGCCCGGCCAGCTCCGCCGGGTCCATCGTCTTCATCTCCAGCAGGCTGAATCCGGGGGTGTCCAGTACCTTGCCGCCCCCAGGCACCTGAATCAGCTGGGTGTGCCGGGTGGTGTGCTTGCCCCGGTCGATCTTCTCCGACAGCGCCCCGGTGGACAGCTCCAGCCCGTACAGCCGGTTGATCAGGGTGGACTTGCCCACCCCCGACTGCCCTCCGAAAGCGTGTACCGTGCCCCCCAGGGCCTCCCCCAGGGCCTCTACGCCCTGCCCCGTGGCCGCCGACAGCACAAAGGTCCCCGCCGCGCCGCCCCGGTACTGCTGGGCCAGGGCCAGCGCCCCTTGGGGGTCCTCCTCCGCCTTGTTCACCGCCACCAAGGGCGATATCCCCGCCTGGCGACACAGCAGCAGCAGCCGGTCGGCCAACAGCAAGTCGGCCTTGGGGAACCCCGCCGACAGCGTAATCACCAGGTAGTCTATGTTTGCCACCGCCGGGCGGACCAGGCTGTTGCGCCGGGGCAGGATGGCGGTAAGCCAACTGTTTTCCTCTCCCTCCCCCAGGGTGAAGCGCACGTAATCCCCCACCAGGGGGGTGAGGCGCTGGCGGCGGAGCTTGGCCTGAGCTCTGAGGGTATAGCATCGCCCCGCCTGGTCCATCACCGTATAAAATCCGCCTACGCCCCGCAAGATTTGTCCTTCCACGCCGCGCCCTTCACTTCCTTTCCGGTGCGGTCCTGCCCGCTTCCCCTCTCGGTTTTCCGCCCGGCCAACCCCCAACGCCGGAGCGGCCCTGGGGCCCGGCTTCAGCCGGGCCCCGGCCCATCCGGCCCCGGCCCCCTGCCGGGCCGCTGCGCGGCCCGGCAGGGGGCCGGGGCCGGATGGGCCCATTTATTCGTCGGCCACGAATTCGATATCCTTTTCCGTAACCAACTCTCCGTCCAAATACAGCCGCACCGTATGCATCCCCGGCTCAAAGCTGTCCAGGTTCAGGGTAATCTCCTGCTGCTCCTCCTCCAGGGTCGCCCGGTACACTTCCCGCTCCCCGGTGGACTCCAGCAGGGTGCATACCACCTCCACGCCGTGCTCCGAGGCCTGCACGCCGATGGTGACCTGGGCACGGCAGGTAACCGGCATGGCCTGGCTCACCGTCACGTCAATGCTTTCCCCCATCAGCGCCAATGTGCCGGCCTCCACGCTCTGATCCACCACCAGCCCCGCGTCCATCTCGTCGATGGCCTCGGTGACCTGGCCCAGCACGAATCCGCTGGCCACCAGCAGCCCATTGGCCTCCTCCACGGTATAGCCGTACAGGTCGGGGACGCTGGCGCTCTCGCCGCTGACGGTCAAGTCCACCCGGTCGCCGGGCTTCACCCATTGGTTTACCGTGGGGGATTGGCCCACCACGATGCCCGGCTCCGCTCCGGAGATCTCCAGGCGCACGTCGCCCAGCACCAAATCGTTCTCCTCGATCACCCGCACCGCCTCGGAGCGGGTCAGCTCCAGCAGCTTGGGCATCATCAGCCCCTCCACCCCCATGGACACCACCAGCCTAACCCGGTCGCCGGGCCACACCGGTTCCCCGGGCTGGGGGTACTGCTCCAGGATATGGCCGTAGCGCACCTGGCCGTCGTGGCGCTCCTCCAGGGTGTACTGCACGTCCAGTTCCTCCAGGTACTCCACCGCTTCCTCTAGGTCCAGCTGCAGCAGGTTGGGCATATCCAGGCGCACGAAGAAGTACCGGTACAGCCTGCTGCCGTAGTACAGCCCGCCGGTGACCAGGATGAGGCATCCCAGGATGATGGCCCAGCGCCGGGCCTTGCGCCACAGCCCGGCCCGGCCGCCCATGGCCTTGATCCGGGCCCGCAGCCCGCTGGGGACGTCGGGCTTGTCCACAAAGCCGCCCCTGGGGTTGCGGATGGCCTTTTTCAGGTCCCGGGCCATCTCTGCGGCGCTCTGGTAGCGGAAGGCCGCCTCCTTGTCCAGCGCCTTCAGGATCACCTCATCCAGGCCCTTGGACACCGTGGGTTCCAGGGACCGGGCGCTGCGGGGCGGCTCCTGAACGTGCTTCAGGGCCACCGAGATGGGGGTCTCCCCGTCGAAGGGCACCTCTCCGGTGACCATCTCGTAGAGCACCACCCCCACCGAATACAGGTCGCTCTTTTCGTCGGCCACCTGGCCCGACGCCTGCTCCGGGGAGAAGTAGTGTACCGAGCCCAGCACGTTGCTGCCGTCGGTATAGGTCTGGGTGGAGGCGTTGGTGGCCCGGGCGATGCCGAAATCGGCCACCTTGATGTTGCCCTCCACGTCCACCAGGATGTTCTGGGGCTTGATGTCCCGGTGCACCACGTGGGAACGGTGGGCGCAGTCCACCGCCGCCAGTATCTTGAGGGTGATCTGGACCGCCCGCTCGGGCTTGATGCGCCCGGCCTGGCGGATGACTTCCTTCAGGGTGCGCCCCCGCACGTACTCCATGACGATATAGCGGGTATCCCCGTCCTGGCCCACGCCGTAGATGCCCACGATGTTCTCGTGGCTCATCTTGGAGGCGGCCTGGGCCTCCAGGTTAAAGCGGCGCACGAAGTCCTGATCCTCGTTGTACTCGCTGCGCAGGATCTTCACCGCCACCTCCCGGCCCAGCTCCTTGTCCCAGGCCAGGTAGACCACCGCCATGCCCCCGGACCCGATCTGGTCCCCCAGCACGTAACGGCCGGACAATATCCTGTCGCTCATGGCCGTTCCTCCTCATAGGGAACCACCAGGGCGGTAATGTTGTCCCCGCCGCCCCGCCTAAGGGCCTCGTCCACCATCCAGCGCAGCTTGTCCTCCCAGGACAGGGACTGATTCATGATCCGGGCCAGCTCCACGCCCCGCAGGTAGTTGGTCAGCCCGTCGGTACACAGCAGCCAGGCGTCTCCGGGCTGGAAATCCAGCTTGATCACGTCGGGGGTCACCCGCCGCCCGGTGCCCAGGGCACGGGTGATGAAGTTGCGCTGGGGATGGTTCCGGGCCTCCCGGGGGGTGATCTCCCCTTTCTCCACCAGCTCGTTTACCAGGGAATGGTCGTTGGACAGCTGCATCAGCGCCCGGTTCCTCAGCAGGTACGCCCGGCTGTCCCCTACATGGGACAGGTACACGTAATCCGGCCCGAACCACAGGGCGGTCAGGGTGGTGCCCATGCCCCGCAGGCTCCGGTCCCCCTGACCCCGTTGGTAGATGGCCGCGTTGGCCTTTTCCACCGCCTGGACCAGGCTGGCCTCCTCCACGCGCTCGCCCGCCTCCCGAAGGGCCTGGGTGAATACCTCTATGGCCAGGGCGCTGGCCACCTCTCCCGCCTTGTGCCCGCCCATGCCGTCGGCCACTGCGGCGAACCGCTCCCGCTCCTTGGGCAGGTAATAGGCGTCCTCGTTCAGGGGACGCACCTTGCCCACGTCGCTCAAGCCATATGCCTTCATCGCCCCGCACCTCCCTTATTCCGGCTTTTCCGTCCCTTCATCTCCCGCCTGCCGCCCGGCTTCGGCCAGGAACCGCCTGCGCAGCTGGCCGCAAGCGCCCTGGATATCGGCTCCCATCTCCCGCCGCCGGGTCACCGAGATGTGCCGCCGCTCCAGCTCCTCCATAAATTCCTCCACCTGCTTCCTGGACGGCGCGTCCAGTCCCCGCTCCGCCACCCGGTTCAGGGGGATCAGGTTCACGTGGCAGCGCATGCCCCGCAGCCGGCTTGCCAGCTCCGCCGCGTGCTCCCGCCGGCAGTTGATCTCCCGGATCAGCGCGTACTCGATCACCCCCCGCCGGCCCGTCCGCCCGATATACCGGCTCAGGGCCGCCAGGGTATCCTCCATGGAATAGGCCCGGGCCACCGGCATGATCCGGCGGCGTATGGCGTCGTTGGGGGCGTGAAGGGACAGGGATAAGGTCACCGGTATGCCCTCCCCGGCAAACCGGTCCATCTTCTCCACCAGCCCGCAGGTGGACAGGGAGATGCCCCGCACCGACAGATTCAGCCCCTGGGGATGGGTGATCAGCCGCAAAAAATCCACCACGTTCTGGTAGTTGTCAAAGGGCTCCCCGCTGCCCATCAGCACCAGGTTGCCCACCCGGGCTCCCTCCCCCTGAAGCACCCGGTTGGCCAGCAGCACCTGCCCCGCCATCTCCCCGGCGGTCAGGTTCCGGGCGCAGCCCTCCAGGGTGGAGGCGCAAAAAGCGCAGCCCATCCTGCACCCCACCTGGGTGGAAAGGCACAGGGTGTAGCCGTACTTGTAGCGCATCAGCACCCCTTCCACCAGGTTGCCATCCATCAGCTGAAACAGAAACTTGCGGGTGCCGTCCAGCTGGGAGACCCGCTCCTGGCAAATCTGCACCGGATTGGCCACCGCCTCCCGGCGCATCTGCTCCCGCAGAGCGGCGGGCAGGTTGCTCATCTGGCCGATGTCCGCCCCCGCCCACACCCATTTGGACAGCTGATCGCCCCGGAAGGCGCTCTGGCCCTTGTCCACCATATAGCCGGTCAATTGCTCCGGCGTCATGCCGCACAGCTGGATCATGGTTCCTCCCCCGCCGGACTGCGGCTGCGTCCCCGCTAGCCTTGCCGTCCCGGCCCGGTTTTGTCCGCCGTTGACGCTTCCGGCCCCCGGCCCGGTTCTGCAACCGGCCGTTCCCGTCCGGCCTTCCGCCTTTCGCCCAATCGCTCCCGGGTTTGGGCGTCCCGGCCCTCCTCATCGGTCTTGCCGGATCAGCCGGGCGCCTCCCTTCACCGGCCCTCCAGGGACCGGCCCTTTCGCCCTTCTCAGCCTCTTGCCGGAGCCAGCCGGCCCCCTACCAGTCTCCAGAGACCGGCCCTTTCGCCCATCTCAGCCCTCTTCCCGGATCAGCCGGGCGATGAAGAAGCCCTCCACGCCGTCCCGGTGGGCCTGCAGCTGGATAAAGCCGTCCTGCCACCGGTCCGCCAGGGCGGGGGGCAGAAAGCTGCCGTCGGGGTCCAGGCGGAAGTCCGGCCGCCGCCCCAAAAAGTCCTCAATCTGGTCCTGGTTTTCCTCCTGGAGCACGGTGCAGGTGGAGTACACCAGCCGTCCCCCCGGCCTGACCAGGGGCGCGCAGGCGTCCAGAATCTTTTTCTGGGTCTGGACCAGGCTTTCGATCCCCGCCTCGCTGACCCGGTACTTGATGTCCGGCTTGTCGATCATCACGCCCAGGCCGGAGCAGGGGGCGTCGATGAGCACCGCGTCGAAGAAATCCCGGTATTCCTCCCGGCCCACCGTGGCGTCCCGGGCGGCCACCCGCAGGTTGTCCAGCCGCAGCCGCTTCTTGGCGGCCCGCAGCAGCTCGCACCGGTGCTCGTGCTTGTCCCAGGCCTGTACCCGGCCGGTGAGGCCCATCATCTCGCACAGCAGGGAGGACTTGCCCCCCGGCGCAGCGCAGGCGTCCAGCACCTGCCAGCCCCGTTGAGGCGCCACCGCGTAGCAGGGCAGCATACTGCCCTCCCCCTGCACGCTGAACAGCCCCTCCCGGAACCCCGGGTCCCCCGCCAGGTCCCCGCCGCCCCGTATCCGGTAGGCGTGGGGGACCAAGCCCTTTTCCCAGGTCCAGCCCCGCTGGTCCAGGTACTCTTCAAAGGCCCGGTCGTCCATCCGCAGCAAATTGGGCCGCACCGTCTGGGTGCGCTGGTCCGGCCTGTAGGCGATCATGGCCCGGGTTTCCTCCAGGCCGTACTGATTGGCCAGCCGCCGGGTGATGGCCTCGGGCAAGGAGTGCATCACCGACAGATAGCGCACCGGGTCCTGCTGGGGATCGGGATAGCGGATATCCCCCTGGTCCCGGGCCCGAATCAGGCTGCGCAGCACGCCGTTCACCAGCGCCGCGTACTGCTCCCGGCCCAGCGCCTTGATCTGGCGCACCGCCTGGTCCACCGCCGCGTGGTCCGGCACCCGGTCCAAAAACAGCAGCTGGGCCGCCGCGATGTGCAGCACGTCCTCCACCGCCCGCTGGGGGATGTCCTCCACGAACTGCTTGAGCACCCATGCGATGCGCAGCCGGTTCTCCAGCGCCCCGTAAAAGATGATGGTGGCCAGCTTCTTGTCCTCCAGGGACAGGCCCCGGGCCGCCCGCAGGTGGGCGCTCAGCGCCAGCTGGGCGTAGGCCCCCGAATGCATCACGTCGGACAGCGCCATCAGCGCCACCTGCCGGGCGTCCGGTCCTCCTGGCCCCCGCCGGTTTCCGCCGCCCGCCCTTTCTGCCCGGCGGGCGTTCCGGGCCTGGCCCCCCGTATCCTCCCGGCGGGCGTTCCGGCTCCGGTCCTCAGAATCCCCCCGGCGGAGGGATTGAGCCTGGCTACGGCCTGCCTCCCGGAAGGTATCCCGGCCCTGGCCCTGCTTTTCGGCTTGATTCCGGGGCGAATCCCGGAACGGCTTGTCCCGCTTATCCATTGAGCACCATCCCCACCGGCAGGGCCTTGCCCATCAGGTAGGCCCTGGCATCCATGCGCTTGGCGTTGGGTCCTTGAATTTGGGTGAGCTTGAGGGCGCCCTGTCCGCACGCCACCGTCAGCCCCTCCTTGGGGCTGGACACCACCACCTGTCCCGGCTGGCCCGGGAATGTCTGGTCCAGGGCCTGGGCGGCCCATATTTTCAGCGTTCCCTGCTCCATTTGGGCCCAGGCTCCGGGCCAGGGATTGAGGCCCCGCACCCAGCGCTCCAGCTCTTGGGCGCTTCGGGTGAAATCCAACCGGCCCATAGCCTTATCCAGCATGGGCTCGTAGGTGGCCAGGCCGGGATCCTGGGGGGTGCGGGGGCAATCCCCCCGCCCGATGGCCTCCAGGGTTTCCACCAGCAGCCGGGCCCCCATCTGGGACAGGCGCTGGGTCAATTCCCCCGCGGTTTCCTGGGGTCCGATGGGGGTGCTGGCCTTGAGCAGCATGTCCCCGGTATCCAGCCCCGGGTCGGTGAACATGGTGGTGACCCCTGTCTCCTGGTCCCCCATGAGGATGGCCCACTGAATGGGCGCGGCGCCCCGGTGCCGGGGCAGCAGGGAGGCGTGGACGTTCACCGTGCCCAGGGGCGGCACCGCCAGGTTTTCCCGGGACAGGATCTGTCCGAAGGCAGCGGTGACGCACAGCTGGGGATTCAGCGCCTTCAGCGCCTCCAGGCCCTGGGGGCTGCGGATGCGCTCCACCTGGTATACCGGGATGCCCAACTGCTCCGCCCGCAGCTTCACCGGACAGCAAACCAGCCGGTTGCCCCGGCCCGCCGGCCGGTCGGGCTGGCAGAATACCCCCGCCACCTGATGCCCCGCCTGGACCAGCGCCTCCAGGGATGGCACGGCGAACTGGGGCGTGCCCATGAACACCACCCGCATTTATTCCTCGTCCTCCCCCCGCTTGGGCGCTTCCTCGGTCTTGCCGGTCACGTCCTCGATCATCTTGTCCACGTACAGGATGCCGTCCAAATGGTCCAATTCGTGGCACACCGCCACCGCCAGAAAGCCCTCCGCGTCCAGCTCGAAGGTCCTGCCGTCCCGGCCCTGGGCCCGCACCTTCACCTTCATGGGCCGCTCCACGGTACACCGGCGGCCGGGGATGCTCAGGCATCCCTCCGGCCCCACCTGGCTGCCCTCCTGGCTGATGATCTGGGGATTGATGAGCTCGATGAGCCCCTCCCCCACGTCGATGGTCACCACCCGGCGCAAAATGCCCACCTGGGGCGCGGCCAGTCCGGCCCCGTCGGCGGCGTACATGGTCTGGGCCATGTCGTCCAGCAACGTCTTGATTCGCTTATCGATGGTTTCCACGGGCTTGGCGTGCTTGCGCAGCACCTCGTCCCCGATGGTAAAAATGGTTCTGACCGCCATTGCGCTCCCCCTCAAAATACGATCTTTGAAATCTTTAAGCTCAGCATCCTCGCCATTCTCTAAAACATGTTGGCCGGATTGACTTCCAGCTCTACCCGCGCTTCCCTTTCCTCCTGCTCCCGGCACAGCCGGTCCATCTCCTCCAGGATTTCCTCCGCCTCCGCCTTGGCGTACAGCTTGATGAACACCTGCCACCTGGATTCCCCCCGCAGCCGGCCGATGGGCGCTTCCAGCGCCCGCATCTGCACCGTGAGCCGCCTGCGCTCAGGCCGCTGATCCAAAAAGCGCCCCAGGGCCTCCTCCAACACCATGGCCAGGCTCCGGGCCTGTCCCGCCTCCTTGGCGGTGACCAGCAGCCGGGCCATCAGGGTAAAGGGCGGGTACAGCCCCCGCCGCCGCACCTTGACCTCCTCCTGGTAGAAGGCCCGGTAGTCCTGCCGGGCGGCCAGGCGCACGGCGTAATGCTGGGGCTCGTAGGTCTGGATCACCACCCGGCCCGGATACTGGGCCCGGCCCGCCCGGCCCGCCACCTGGGTAATCAGCTGAAAGGTGCGCTCCGGGGCCCGGTAGTCTGGCAGGTTCAAGGTCATGTCCGCCGCCACCACCCCCACCAGGGTCACCTTGGGAAAATCCAGCCCCTTGGCGATCATCTGAGTGCCGATGAGCACATCGGTCTCCCCCCGGCCAAAGGCGGAGAGGATGCGCTGGTGGGCGTCCTTGCCCCGGGTGGTGTCCACGTCCATCCGGGCTACCCGGGCTTGGGGCAGCAGCTTTTTCACCGCCTCCTCCACCCGCTGGGTGCCCGCCCCAAAGTACTTGATGAAGATGCTGCCGCACTGGGGACACTTATCCGGCGGCCGCCGGGTCTGGCCGCAGTAGTGGCACTTCAGCACTCCTTCGGCCTGGTGGTAGGTCATGGACACGTCGCAGTTGCCGCATTTTTCCACATACCCGCAGGACCGGCAGCTGACAAAGGTGGAGTAGCCCCGCCGGTTGATCAGCAGCATGGCCTGCTGCCCCCGCTCCAGGCATTGCTTGAGCCCATCCCGCAGGGGCGCACTGAACATGGAGTGGTTGCCCCGCTCCAGCTCCCGGCACATGTCCACCACCTCCACCTGAGGCAGAGGCCGCTGAAACACCCGCTGGGTAAGCTCCAGCAGCTCCAGCTTGTTCTGGGGGCGCACCTTGGGCATGGTGCGCATGAAGGTGGCGATGGAGGGGGTGGCGCTGCCCAGCACCAGGGCGGCCCCCTCCTGGCGGCAGCGGAACTGGGCCACCTCCCGGGCATCGTACCGGGGCCGCTTGTCCGACTGGTAGGTATGCTCGTGCTCCTCGTCCACCACGATAAGGCCCAGGTCCTCCACCGGGGCGAACACCGCCGAGCGGGCGCCCACCACCACCCGGGCCTGGCCCCGGCGGATGCGCCGCCACTCGTCGAACCGCTCCCCCGGCGACAGCTGGGAATGGAGCACCGCCGCCCCCTGGCCGAACCGGGCCCGGAACCAATCCACCATTTGGGGGGTGAGGGCGATTTCGGGCACCAGCACGATGGCCCCCTTGCCCGCCTTCAGCGCCAGGCGGATCAGGCGGATGTAGACCTCGGTCTTTCCGCTGCCAGTGACCCCCATCAGCAGAAAGCTACCGCCCCCCTGGGCCATGGCCCGGGCCACCTGGTCCGCCGCCGCCTGCTGCTGGGGGGTGAGCTTGGGATCGCTGGAGGCCCGGGTCACCGGCCCCTTAAAGGGGCTGCGCAGGGATTCCTGGCTGTTCACCCGCACCAGGCCCTTCTTTTCCAGCGCCCGCAGCACCGCTCCCGCGCCTGGCACATCGCCCTCCAGCACCGGCACGGGCAGGGGCCCCTGCATCAGCGCCTGGAGCACCTTTACCTGCCGGGGGAACCGGGCCCGCTGGGCCAGGGCTGCCTGGGCCGCCTGCCGGTCCACCGCCAGGGCGGCGATGCGCACCTGCTTCACCCCAACCCTTCCCCCCCGCAGTTGGGCGGGGATCATCAGCCGCAGGGCGGCGGACAGGGTACACAGGTACCTTTCGCTCATCCACCGGGCCAATTCCAGCATCTGGGGCAGCAGCAGGGGATAATCCTCCAGGGGCGCGGATAGGGGCCGCACCCGGGCCGGGTCCATGGCGCAGGCGTCGCTTAGCTCCACCACAAAGCCCTCCACCTGGCGCTTGCCAAAGGGGGCCCGCACCCGCTGGCCCACCGCCACCTCCATGCCCTGGGGCACCCGGTAGGTGTACACCCGGTCGGTCTGCTCCAGGTCCAGGTCCACGATCACCCCGGCGTACAAGCTCATCGCCCTTCCCACAGGGCCAACACCCTGTCCCATATGGCGTGGGCCACCTGCTCCTTGCTCATCAGGGGCAGCCGGGTCTCCCCCTCCCGGCTCACCAGGGTCACCTGATTGGTGTCCACGGCGAACCCGGCCCCCGGCTGGGTCACGTCGTTGGCCACCACGAAGTCCGCGTTCTTGGACAGCAGCTTTTTGTGGGCGTTGGCGGTCAGGTCCCCGGTCTCCGCCGCAAAGGCCACCAGCACCTGCCCCGGCCGCTTCTGCTGCCCCAACGCCCTGGCGATGTCCGGGGTGGGCGTCAGGCGCAGCGCCATGTCCTCCCCGGTCTTCTTGATCTTGTCCTGGCTGTAGCGCTCCGGGGTAAAGTCCGCCGGGGCCGCCGCCTGGACCACCGCGTCGCAGTCCTGAGCCAGGGCGGTCACCTGGCCGTACAGCTGCTGGGTGCTGGTGATGGACACCAAGCGCGCCCCCTGGGGCGCGGGAATGGACACCGGCCCGGACACCAGCGTCACCTGGGCGCCCCGGTCCAGGGCTGCCTGGGCGATGGCGTAGCCCATCCGCCCGGTGGAGCGGTTGGATAAAAAGCGCACCGGGTCGATCATCTCCCGGGTGGGCCCGGCGGTGACCAATACCCGCCTGCCCGCCAGGTCCTTCTCCCGGCACAGCAGCTGCTTTATCCTTTCCAGGATGGCCTGGGGCTCCTCCATGCGGCCCACATCCTCGTCCCCGCAGGCCAAATGCCCCCTGGCGGGGCCCGCCACCTCCACCCCCCGCTGCCGCAAGATGTCCAGGTTGCGCTGGGTGGCCGGATGCCGCCACATAGCCGCGTTCATGGCCGGGGCCACCAGCACCGGCGCGGCGGCGGCCAGGTAGGTGGTGGACAGCAGGTCGTCGGCGATGCCGGCGGCCATCTTGGCCAGGATATTGGCCGTGGCGGGGGCCACCGCCAGCAGATGGGCGGACTTGGCCAGGGAAATGTGGCCGATCTCATAGGCCTGGTGGAACAGCTGGGTGTACACCGGCCCGCCGGACAAGCTCTCAAAGGTGGCGGGGGACACGAACTGGCAGGCGTGCCCGGTCATCACCACCCGCACCTGGGCCCCTTCCTTGACCAGCTTGCTGGTTAAATCCGCGGCCTTATAGGCCGCCACGCCGCCGGTGACCCCCAGCACCACCGTGCGGCCCTCCAGGCTGCGCCCCATTTATACCTCTTCTTCCTCTCGGGTGTAGGTGAGCAGGCCCCGGTTGATCTCGTCGATGGCCACCGCCAAGGGCTTGACTTCTTTGGTGTCGATGAGCGGCTCCGAGCCGCCAATGATCTCCCTGGCCCGCTTAGACGCCTCCACCGCCAGGGTATACCGGCAGTCCACCTTACTCAACAGTTCCTCAATGGGGGGTTGGGTCATCATACAGCGTTACCTCCTAACTTCCAGTTCAAAATCCATCCGGCTCTTTTGATAGTAGTCCCGCAGCAGCGCCAAGGAGCGCTGGGGATCGGCAAACTCCTGGACGAGCCTATCCAGAGTCTCCCGCTCCCGGGGCAGCACGGTCAGGTCCCCGTCGAAAATCTGGGCCAGCCGGGCGGTGGCGTGGGCCACCTGGTCGTTCACCACCAGGCAGGTATATCCCTTGGCCGCCTCCAGCTCGCTGGGTACTTTGCCGATGCGCTTTTCCAGCCGCTCCAGGTCCTCGGTGCCCCGGTCCACCAGCCGCTGAATCAGGGCCATCCGGTCCGGAGGCAGGATGAACACGCTCACCGTCTGGGGATACCGCTTAATTACCTGTTGGGCTCCGTTGTTCTCAATTTCCAGCAGTACGCTTTCGCCCTGCTCCAGCTTTTCCAGTACCACGCCCCGGGGCGTACCGTACCAATAACCTCCGTTGATCTGGGCACACTCCAGGAAATCCCCCTCCGCCCGACGGCGCAGGAATTCCTCCTGGGTGATGAAATAATAGTGCACCCCGTCCACCTCGCCGGGGCGGGGCTGGCGGGTAGCGCAGGATACGGAAAGCTGAATCTGGGGACGCAGGGCCAGCAGCGCCTTGCACAAGGTGCCCTTCCCCGTCCCCGACGGGCCGGAAACCACGTACAGCTTACCCTTCATGACATCGCTCCTTTGTAGGGCGCGTTCCCCGCGCCCCCATACCCGGACGGCGCGGACGCCCGGTTCTTCCCAGGGCCTTCCCCCCCCGGCCTTGCCGCCGGGGAAGGGGCCGCCCTCCCGTCGCCGGGGCGGCGGCGCGCCCCCGTCATTCCACGTTTTGAACCTGCTCCCGCAGCTTCTCGATCTGGGCCTTGGCCGCCACCACCGCCTGGGTGATGGGGATATCCTGGGATTTGGAGGATATGGTGTTTACCTCCCGGTTCAGCTCCTGGACGATAAAGTCCAGCTTGCGCCCCACCGGTTGTCCGCTGTCCATGGCCTCCCGCATCTGGGCGATGTGGCTGTCCAGCCGCACCAGTTCCTCGGATATGGCGCTGCGGTCGGCCATCAGGGCCACCTCCTGGAGCAAGCGCGCCTCCTCCACCGGGGTGGACAAGAGCTCCTCCATGCGCTCCTTCAGCCGGACCTGATACTGGGCCACCGTCTGAGGATACCGGGCCCGAATCGCCTCCACCAGGCCCCTCAGCCCCTCCAGCTGCCCCAGCATGTCGGCCTTCAGGGCTTCCCCCTCCCGCCGCCGCATCTGGCACAGCATGTCCAGCGCCTGGTCCAGCCCCTGGTCCATCAGCGCAGCCAGGGCCTCCTGGTCCTCCTCCGCCTCGGTGACTACCAGCACGTCGGGCAGCTTGGCCAGCTTCATCAGCGAGCGGTCGTCCGCCAGCGCCTCCCCCTCCTGGCCCTGCTCCCCGGCCAATTGGGCCAGGGCGCGCCGGTAGGCCAGGAATAGCCCCCGGTCCACCTGCACCGTGCGGGCGTCCTCCCGCAGGTTGCGGTAGGTGGCGAACACGTCCACATGGCCCCGGGCCACCCGCGTCCCGATCCTGCGGCGCATCTCGTCCTCCAGGAACCCCAGCGAGCGGGGAATCCTGGGCGCAATGTCCAAAAAACGATGGTTTACACTCTTGAGCTCTAAGGTCAGCTGGCGGCCCTCCCGCTCCACTGCGGCCCGGCCGTATCCGGTCATACTGTACATGGCGTTCCTCCCCGGGCCCTTTCGGCCCGCCTGGGCCCCTTCCGGCATGGGACCGCGCCGTCCTCCGGCCTTTCCCTTCCGCCCGGGCCCCGGTTTTCCACAGCCCCGGCATGGCCCGGAACCGGCCCAGGACCCAGGGCCAATCCGCCGCGGAAGGGTTCATATCCAAAATATTATACCATATCCTGGGGGATTTCAACGTTAACTTTCAAGGCTAAATTGCTGTGCCAATTCTTTGGCCCGGAACCGGCGCCGCTCCCCCTCCGGCGGCCCGGCCCTGACCGGTTTACAGGCCGAATTGCTGGCGGAACTGCTCCAGGGTGAGCACGGGCACCCCCAGGGCCAGCGCCTTGTCCAGCTTGCTGCCGGGATTGTCGCCGGTCAGCACATAGCTGGTGCGGCGGGACACCGATCCGGCGGCCTTGCCTCCCAAGTCCTGAATCATCCTTTCCGCCTGCTGGCGGCTCATGCCCTCCAGGGTGCCGGTAACCACCACGCTCAATCCCTCCAGGGGTCCGCCCTGGGGGACGGCCTGCCATACCGGCTTGACCCCTGCTTGGGCCAGGGCCTCCAGCTGGGCTTGGTTCTGGGGGTCGGCGAAGAAATCCACGATATTGCCGGCCAGCACCTCGCCCAGGTCCTCGATCTGGGTGAGTTCCTCCCGTCCTGCCTTGGCCAGCGCCTCCAGGCCGCCGTAGCGCTGGGCCAGCACCCGGGCGGTCTTGCGGCCCACGCCGGGAATGCCCAGGGCGTAGATATAGGCGTCCAGGGCGGGGGCCTTGCTGTTCTCAATGGCCTTCACCAGGTTGTCCGCCTTCTTGGGGCCGAACCGGTCCAGCCCCGCCAGCTGGTCCCGGGTGAGGCCGTAGAGCTGGGCGGGCTCGCACACCCCCAGGGCCTGGTACAGCTGCAGGACCGTCTTTTCCGA
The DNA here is from genome assembly GCA_018711685.1 of Candidatus Excrementavichristensenella intestinipullorum. Taxonomy (GTDB): domain Bacteria; phylum Bacillota; class Clostridia; order Christensenellales; family Aristaeellaceae; genus Excrementavichristensenella; species Excrementavichristensenella intestinipullorum. Next base: position 25,978 of record DVHZ01000130.1, read on the forward strand.
CAGGGTTTCGATGTCCAGGGCGTCCCGGCTGGCGTAGTGGCTCAGCCGGGCCACGATCTGGGGCTGGCAGCCGTCCCGGTTGGGGCAGAACAGGTTGGCCCCCCTCTCCACCAGGGCGCTGGCGCAGGCGGGGCAGCGGGAGGGCTTTTCGATTTCCTGCTCCTCCGGCTCAAAGCCCTCCGCCCGGCCCATGATCTCGGGAATCACGTCGTTGGACCGGCGTATCCACACCTTGGCCCCCACCCGCACCCGCTTGCGCAGGATGTCGCCGTAATTGTTCAGGGTAGCCCGCTGCACCGTAGCGCCTCCCAGCTCCACGGGCTCCACGTGGGCCAGGGGGGTCAGCTTGCCGGTGCGGCCCGGGGTCCAGGTTACCTCCAGCAGCCTGGTCTCGGCCTCCTGGGCCTCGAACTTATAGGCCACCGCCCAGCGTGGGAACTTGTCGGTATAGCCCAGGGCCTGGCGGGTGGGAAAATCCCATATCTTGATGACCGCCCCGTCGATCAGGTAATCCAGAGCGCCTCGCTCCTCCTCCACCTGTTCCACCGCCGCCAAAGCGGCCTGAATATCCGGGGCGAATACCTCCCACTGGGATACGGGAAAGCGGTTTTCCCCCAAGAAATCCATCATTTCCCCCTGGTTGGCAAAGCTCCTGCCCTCGATGTAGCCCACGTCGTAGAAGCAGGCGCTGAGATGGCGGCTGGCGGTCACCGCCGGGTCCAGGGCCCGCAGCGCCCCCGCCGCCCCGTTGCGGGCGTTCTTCAGGGGCTCCGGCGCAGTCTTGTTGTATTCCTCCAGCACCGAAAGGGGCATAAAGGCCTCCCCGTGTACCTCCATCCTGCCCTGAAAGGGGATGGCCAGGGGGATGGAGCGGATGGTTCGGACCTGGGGCAGAATGGCCTCCCCTTCCTCCCCGTTGCCCCGGGTGGCCGCTTGGACCAGCACCCCGCCCTCGTAGGTCAGGTTGATGGTCAGCCCGTCGAACTTGTGCTCCACCACGAAGGAAAGAGGGGGAAGCTCCGCCCCCGCCTCCCGTGCCTGAAGCCGCAGTTTCTCCGCCCGGCGGGCCCAGTCCAGCACCGCCTGCTCCGATTGCGCCTTGTCCATGGACCACAGCCGGGCCAGGTGCCGGTGGCTCTCGAACTGCTTCAAGGGCGGCGCGCCCACCCGATGGGTAGGCGAGTCGGGCAATACCGTCCCGCTCTCCCGCTCCATGGCCGCCAGCTGGTCGTACATCTGGTCCCACTGCTGGTCGGTGAGGGTAGGCTGACTCAGGGTATAATATTCATAGGCGGTCTGATTGAGCCGGTCCACCAGCTCCCGCATCTTCTCCAACTCCAAGGGTCTTTTCCTCCTGTCGGATTCATGGAAATGCCCGGCCCCGCCGGGATGGGCATTTTCCCTCTCTTCGCCGGTTGCCCTGGGCCCGTCCTTCTCTCCCGCCGGAACCGGTCCCCCTATCGCAGTCAAAAACGCCGCAGGGGATGCTGGTAATCAAACGTGACAAGGCCGCATTCCTTACAGATATAGCCGCGGAAATCCGTACTGGCGTATAGCCTCTTGGCGATCATCACATCTTCCTCGTCCTTGGGATTTAGGAATATTTTGTGCCTGGTTTTATTGAATGCGATGAGATTGCCCGCCTGCAAAAAACCGGCCTGCATATCCTTTCCGCAATGCCCGCATTTCATCGCAAAACACCTCGAATCCCATGTCATCTTTCCTCAATGAGCCCATTTCGCCCCACCGTTCCCTCCCCGGCAGCGGGGCCGCTTGTCCGCCGCCGGGGCCGCCGGTTTATGGGCGCGTCCCGGCGCTAGGACCCGCCGCCGGGGCCGGGCCCTCTCACCGCGCCTTGACGATGGGGGCGGTGGCCGCAGGAAAGGTGCGCTCTCCGCTCTGGTCGAAGGCCACCGTCACCCGGGCCTGGTCGCCCACCCCGGTGACCTGGGTGACCACGCCCTTGCCGAAAAACCGGTGCAGCACCCGATCCCCCTGGCTGAACAGCTGCACGCCCTCCACCTGCCTGGCCGCCGAGGGCACGAAGCCCTTGCGCAGGCCGGGTATGCCCAGGGCGTTTCCGCCTGCCGGGGCCTGGCCGCCCCAGCTCTGGCGCTGGCCCCGGCCCTGGCCCCTGGCGCTTGGGGACCCGCGCCCCGGAGCAGCCGTCCCTGCTCCATGCTGCCGGGCCCCGGCAGGGCCCGGCCCCGCCGCCCTTGAGGGCCGCCACTCCGGCCGGGAGGCGCTCCCGGCCCGGAGGCCGGCCTGCTGGATCAGCCGCTGGGGAATCTCCCCCAAGAAGCGGGAGGGGGGATTGCTCTGGCGCTGGCCAAACAGGGTGCGGCTGTGGGCGCAGGACAGGTACAGCCTTTTCCGGGCCCGGGTGAGGGCCACGTAGCACAGCCGCCGCTCCTCCTCCAGCTCCTTTTCGTCGTACACCGCCCGGGTAATGGGGAACACGCATTCCTCCATCCCGGCCACGAACACGGCGGGGAACTCCAGGCCCTTGGCGGAGTGAATGGTCATCAGGGTGAGGGCGCTGTGCTCCTCGGGCATGCTGTCCAGGTCGGTGACCAGGGCCACATTTTCCAAAAAGCCCTCCAGCCCGCCTTGGGGATTCTGCTGCTGGTACTGGCCCACCGCGCCCACCAGCTCGTCGATGTTCTCCAGGCGCTGCTGGTTCTGGTCGTTCTTCTCCTTCTTGTACTGGTCCAGGTAGCCGCTGACCTCCAGCACCGACTTAACGAACTGCTGGGGGGTCTGCTCAAAGCGCAGCACCATCAGTTTTTCCAGCACCTGGGCGAACCCGGCCACCGCCAGGGCGGCCCGGCCTCCCAGCCCGGCCTGCATGTAGTCCATCACCGCCACGTACAGGGGCAGCTGCTGCTCCTGGGCGTAGGCGCGCAGCTTGTCGATGGTGCTCTCGCCGATGCCCCGCCGGGGCTCGTTGATGATGCGCAGCAGGGAGATGTCGTCGTCCGGGTTCACCAGGGCCCGCAGGTAGGCCACCACGTCCTTGACCTCCTTGCGGTCGTAGAACTTGAGGCCCCCGTACACCCGGTAGGGAATGCCCGAGCGCACCAGCGCTTCCTCGATGACCCGGGACTGGGCGTTGGCCCGGTACAGCACGGCGCAGCCGCCCGGGGACAGCCCCTGGGCCTTCAGGGCGCTCACCTGGCCGCAGATCCACGCCGCCTCGTCCTGCTCGTCCACCGCCTGATAGTACTGAATCTTCTCCCCGTCCTCGGCCTGGGTCCACAGCGCCTTTTCCTTGCGGCCCTGGTTGTGGGCGATCACCTGGTTGGCGGCGGTGAGGATATTGCCGGTAGAGCGGTAATTTTGCTCCAGCTTCACCACCTTGGCGTCGGGGTAATCCTTTTCAAAGTCCAGGATGTTGCGCAGGTCCGCGCCCCGCCAGCCGTAGATGGACTGGTCGTCGTCCCCCACCACGCACAGATTGCGCTTCTGCCCGGCGATCAGCCGCACCAGCTCGTACTGGGCCCGGTTGGTGTCCTGGTACTCGTCCACCAGCACGTAATCGAACCGGGCCTGATAGCTTTCCAGCACCGGCGGATGCTCGGCGAATAGGGCCAAGGTCTTGATGAGCAGGTCGTCAAAATCCAGGGCGTCGCAGGCCTTGAGCCGCTTTTCGTAGCCCTCGTACAGCTGATACAGGTTGCGGGTCCTGGGTTGGTCCCGGTCCTGCTGGCTGTCCAGCCACTCCTGGGGGGTGAGCATGGCGTTCTTGGCCCCGGAGATCACCGTCTTCACCAGCCGGGGCGAGTACTGCTTGTCGCTCAGGTCCATCTCCTTGAGCAGCCGTTTGATCAGGGTGGACTGGTCGTCGTCGTCGTAGATGGTGAAGGCGCGCTTGTAGCCCAGCTTTTCGATGTCCCGGCGCAGGATGCGGGCGCAGCAGGCGTGGAAGGTGGATATCCAGGCGTCCTGAGCCGCCTCCCCGCACAGCTGGGCCACCCGGCTGCCCATCTCCCGGGCCGCCTTGTTGGTGAAGGTGATGGCCAGGATGCGCCAGGCGGGCACCCCCTCCTGGATCAGGTGGGCGATGCGGTAGGTGAGCACCCGGGTCTTCCCCGACCCAGCCCCGGCCAGCACCAGCAGCGGGCCCTGGGTGGCCAGCACCGCCTCCCGCTGGGGGGGATTGAGCTTCGTCAAATCAAGCATGGTCCTGTTCCAGCCTTTCCAGCACCATTTCATAGCCCCCCGCGCCGTAGCTCAGGGAGCGGTTTACCCGGCTGATGGTGGCGGTGGACACCCGGGTGCGCTGGGCGATTTCGTTATAGGTGATCTTTTCCCGCAGCAGTTGGGCCACCTCCAGCCGCTGGGCCAGGTCCTGCATCTCCCGGATGGTGAGCAAATCCTCCAGCAGCTTGTAGCATTCCCCTTCGTCCTGCAGCGACAGCAGGGCCCGCACCAACCGATCGGTTTGTGGGCTGTGCGACACGCCCATGGCTCTCCCCCCCGTTTCTGCCAAATGGCCATGTTTCTTCCTGCCTCTACTTTACCACATCAAAGCCCAGTTGCGCAAGGGAGGGAAGTGTGATAAAATGTGACCATCTGTTGGAAAGGACGCGGTAAAACGTGGCGAAGGGTGAAAAGTCCTTCAATCCCCCTTGGGCCCTGATCATCATCATGCTGGCGGCCTTCTGGCCGGTGGGCCTGTACCTGCTGTGGCGCAAGCTGTGCGCCATGCAATCGGTGAACTCTCAAAAGCGCAACCGGCGCATGACCAACGGCGCGATAGCCATGGTGCTGCTGGGCCTTCTGACGGCCTACAGCTCCCGCCCGGCCACCGGCATCTTCCTGCTGGCCGGAGGCGCGGCGCTGTTGGCCTACGAATTCTATTTAAAGCGCCGGGACGCCAGGTTCCAGCGCTTCAAGGCCTACCTGGGCGACCGGCCCACCGCCTCTTTGGAGGATATCGCCAGCGCCATGGGCGTAAGCCCCTCCGCCTGCCAAAACACCCTGGAAGCCATGCTCCAGGAGGGGGTCCTGCCCAAGGGCGCTTACCTGGACGTGGGCCGGGGGCTGTACGTGCGCCATAGCCGTTACGCCCCCCAGGAGGCGCCGGACCCTGCCCCCCAGGCCGCTTCGGCGCCCAAGGATCAGCCCGGCGGCAAGGCGAAATCCGCCGGCCAGGCCGCTCAGGCCTCCGGGGCGGCCCAGCAGGGCGTCCCTTCCCCGGAAGAGATGGAATACCTGGACAAGCTGGCCCAATTGCGCCAGGTAAACCAGTCCATCCAAAGCGAAAAGGTGTCCGCCCAGATTGAGCGCATCCAGCATATCACCGGCAACATCTTCGACATCGTGGTGGAGCATCCGGAAAAGCGGGGGCAGATCCATACCTTCATGAATTACTACCTGCCCACCGCCCTGAAACTGCTGTGCGCCTACGCCCGGCTGGAAAAGCAGAAGGTGGCGGGCGAGAATATTCAAAATTCTAAGGAAGCCATTGAAAAGCTGCTGGATCAGTTGGTGTGGGCCTTTGAGCGGCAGAACGACCAGATGTTCGCCGCCGACGCCATGGACATTCAGTCCGACATCAAGGTGATGCAGACCATGATGGCCCGGGACGGCCTGAGCCAGTCCGCCCTGGACGGCCGCCCCTTCGCCCCGCCGGGGGGAGCTTCGCTCCCCCCGGTCCCCCCACACCAGGGGGGCTTCGCCCCCCTGGACCCCCCCCGCCGGGTCACGGCGGCACAGAGCGCCGCTTCCTCCGCTTTCGTCTCGCGCCCAAGGGCCTACACCGCCTTCCATGGGATTTGACAAAGCCCCCGCCTTCGTGTATAATAAAATATAGAAGCTGTGTCCTGCGGTTGGAATCCGGTTTGGCCCGCCTCGCCCTTCAAAATAGATCGGCTGTTTTCACACGACTGACTTTGATTTGGAAGGAACCCTTTCACAATCTGATGACGTTGCGTTGAGTTTCGTGACCGATTTTCCCCTTGTGGGAATTCTGAACATCTTCGGGCAGGCGAGCCAATTTTGTGTCATCGGGCAGATGGAGGAGCGCCTTCATCTGCTTTTTCTGTTTTGCCTTGCCGGGCCGGGCGCCCGGCCTACTGTTTACAACTGGTTCACACTTGGGCCACATGGTTTTGCTACATTAACTCCATTCAATTTGCAACAGGAGGTGCGCAATTTTGAAATTTAACAAATCTCTCCGCACGGTTTTCGCCATGGTGCTGATCCTGGCCCTGGCCTTGGGCCTGCAGGGCCCCGCCTGGGCCGAAAGCGATTTGTACGCCCTGGGCGACACTATGGAGGACTTTACCGCCCAGCTGTGCGACGGCACCCAGGTTTCCCTGTCCGGCCTGTTGTCGGAAAAGAAGGCGGTGTTTCTCAATTTCTGGGCCAGCTGGTGCGGGCCCTGCGAGATGGAATTCCCCTACATGCAGCAGGCTTACGACCAGATGTCCCAGGACATCGCCGTGGTGGCCCTGTCCATTGAGCCCACCGACACCTGCGAGGTGATCCAGCAGTTCAAGGAGGACAACGGCCTGACCACCCTGCCCATGGGCCAGGACCCGGGCATCGCCGACCGCTTTGGGGTGGCCGCCATCCCCACCTCGGTGATGGTGGACCGCAACGGGGTCATTTGCTGGATGGACGCCGGCGCCATCCTGGAGGCGGAGCCCTTCCTGAACCTGTTCAGCGTGTTCGCCAGCGAGGATTACGATGAACCCTTGCTGCTGGAGGGAATTCCGGAGCAAATGCCCACGGTGGAAAACCCCTCCGAGGCCGATCTCAGTCAGGCGCTGAACGCCCCGGGCGGCAATCTTGCCTTCTCCAATTCCAGCAATCCCTTCCACTGGCCCTTCCTGCCGGGAGATGAAGGGGCCAGCGCCAGCGGCGCCGGCAGCGGCGGCACCAGCTGCGTCCAGGTCTCGGTGAACGCCCAGGCCGGTCAGGCCCTGGCCTTCTCCTATAAGGCCGGTATGTGGGAGGGAATCGACACGCTGCGGGCCCGGGTGGACAACCAGGACGCTTGGTTTTTCTCGGGCAGCGCCCCGGAATGGACCGTGGGATACATCCCTTTCAGCACCGGCGGCGTCCATACCGTGTCCTTCCTCTTCTCCGACGGCACCCTGGATCCGGATCATTACGTCCAGATCAAGGACGTGTCCCTGGTGAATCAAGTGCCGGAAGACCCCCGTCCCCGTACCCTGCCAGGCGGACAAGTGGAAATTCAGCCCCTGAGCCAGGACGCCAGGCCCGCCGTGGTGGAGATCAGCGGGGACCTGCTGGTGGCCCAGTCCATGGATGTGCTGGTGTACGACGGCAGCGCCCTGTCCCTGCGCCTGCTGCTGGGCGAAGAGGTGGACCCCAACAAGGCTTTCTTCTTCGATGACCAGAACCTGCGCATGGTGGGCAATCTTCCCTACGACCAGACCGGCTACCTGGTGGACGTGGAAATCCCCTATGAGGACGGCATCCCCATCTCCTTGACCATGGGTCCTGACTACGACACCAACGACGGCATGGACATGGTCACCCTGTACCAGAGTGCGCAAGACCTGGATGCCTTCGTGGAGCGCATTCGGAATGAAGCGGCGCTGTACGGCCTGGACATGGATTGCTCCTGGCACTATCTGGATGATCAGGCCGCACCCGACGCCCAGCAACAGGAGGGCGTTCAAACCCAGATTGCCATCGTTCCCGGAGAGTACACCGTCATCTATACCGACCAGAACGGCGACCCGGTGCCCGGGGTGATGACCCAGTTCTGCGACGCGGGCACCTGCACCGTGGTGGTATCCGACGAAACCGGGGCTGCCACCTTCGTGGGCGTGGATTTCGCCTATGAGGTCCATGTGCTCAAGGCCCCCGACGGCTATGCCCTCCCGGACCAAAATTACCTGATGACGCCCGGCGGCGATGTGCTCCAGCTCACCTTGGAAAAGCAATAGTCCCCATGCGGCGGCACGGTTCAGGCCGCCTCGAAAAAGCGGTCCGCCGCCTTGCCCCCGGCAGGGCGGCGGCAAAAAGGAGCCCCGTCCATGAACGAAAATACGCTGACGCGCCTGGCCAGATGGCTGCTGGCGGCGGCTACCCTGCTGCTGGCGGCGCTGCTCACCGGCCATTGCGCCGCTATCTATCTGGCGGGCGCCTCGGATTCTTCCGCCCTGCGCCCCATCTATTCCCCCCAGATTGTAGCCCAACACCTGGGCGATATGGCCTGGGCGCTGTGGGTGTGGCTGGGCTGCCTGGCCCTGGCCCTGATCTCGGGCGCCCATCGCTCCGTCCCTTCCCGGCCGGCTCCGCCTCCCCTGGAGGAGCGGGTGTACCTGGCCGCCCGCCGGGCGGAGCCTACCCCCGCCATGGAGCGGGAACGCCGGCTGCGCCGGGGGCTGAACTGGGGATTGGGGGCGTTGATCCTGGCGTGCGCCTGCCCCATGATCCTGTACCTGACCGATTCCGCCCATTTCCCCACCGGCGACCTGGAAGGGGCCATGGGCGGGATGCTGTTGGCCCTGGGGCCCTGGTTGGCCCTGATCCTGCTGGGCCTGATGGCCGCCGCTCAACTGCGCTGCCGCAGCCTATCCCGGGAGCTCCAGGCCGCCGCCCAGGCGCCCAGGGCGTCCGGCCCGGCCCCCGGCCCCGATCGCCCTTTAGCGCGCCGGGATAATGCCGGCCTGTGGCGGGGCCTCTTGCTGCTCTGCGCCGCGGCGCTCATCGCCGCAGGCGTCCTCAACGGCGGCCTGCACGACGTGCTGGTCAAGGCCGTGAATATCTGTACGGAGTGTATTGGCCTTGGATAGACAACATAAGCCTTCCCGCCTCGCCCGGCTGATTCCCACCCGGCGGCGGCTGATCCAGCTCTATGCCGCCCTGCTGTACAACGCCCATCTCAAGGGCTTCATCCAGGGCGATATCTATACCGGCCCCCTCAAGGCCCTGTGCGTGCCGGGCTTCAATTGCTACTCCTGCCCCGGCGCCATCGGGGCCTGTCCCCTGGGCGCACTGCAAAACGCCCTAGCCTCCTCGGGAAACCGGGGCCCCTGGTACGTGCTGGGCATCCTCATGGTGCTGGGGTTATCCTTGGGCCGGGTCATCTGCGGCTGGCTGTGCCCCCTGGGACTCATCCAGGAATGGGTGCATAAGCTGCCCACCCCCAAGCTGGGCAAGGGACGCTTTACCCGAGCCCTGAGCTGGCTCAAGTACGTGATCCTGGCCCTGTTCGTGGTGGCCCTTCCCCTGGCCTACGCCCTGGCGCGCTTCCCCCTGCCCGCTTTCTGCAAGTATATCTGTCCCGCGGGCACCCTGGAGGGGGCCATCGGCTTGCTGTCCAACCCGGTCAACGGGGACAAATTCTCCATGCTGGGCATTCTGTTTACCCGCAAGTTCATCATCCTGGTGGTTATCCTGCTGGCCTGCGTCTTTGTCTACCGGGCCTTCTGCCGCTTTCTGTGCCCCCTAGGCGCCATCTACGGCCTGTTCGCCCGTATTTCCCTGGCAGGCGTGCGGGTGGAACCGTCGGCCTGCACCCACTGCGGCCGGTGCGTCTCCCAATGCAAAATGGACGTCAGGCGAGTGGGCGACCACGAGTGCATCCATTGCGGCGAATGCGCCGGCTGCTGCCCCACCGGGGCCATTCAATGGCATGTGGGCAGGCGGACGCTGGCCGCCGCTCCCGCTTCCAGGGCCCGCCGGGTCATTGCCTGGGCCTGTGCCTTGGCCCTGCTGGCCGGGGTCTTGTGGTATGTAAACCGCCCCGCCCAACCCGTAACCGCCCCGGCGCAGGACGCCGCCTCCGGCGTCGCCAGCCCCTCTCCCCAGGATTTTCCGGCGGAAAGCGGGACATCGGCCGATATCTCCCCTTCGCCCGGCGCGGCGGAAGATGAGGCCCTGTCCGTGGGCAGCCAGGTGGGGATGCTCTGCCCGGACTTCACCGTGCCGCTGTATGGCGGCGGCGAATTCTCCCTGTCCGGCACGGCGGGCAAGGTGCGGGTCATCAACTTCTGGGCCACCTGGTGCGGTCCCTGCGTGGCGGAGCTGCCCCACTTTGCCCAGCTGTCCCAGACCTACGGCGATCAAATCGCCCTGGTGGCCATTCACTCCAACCTGGTCACCGACGACGTACCCGCCTTTATCGCCCAGACCGGCCTCTCCATCCCCTTTGCCCTGGATCAGGACGGCAGCGTCATAACCAGCCTGGGCGGCTCCACCATGCTGCCCATGACGGTGGTGGTGAACGCCCAGGGCCGCATCGTATATAACCAGGTGGGCAGCGTCACCTACGAACTGCTGGAAAGCCTCATTCAGCCTCTCCTCTAGCCATGGCCTTTCCAGCCTTCCAAGGCCTCATTTCAGACACAGCGATTTCCATCGCCGTCTGAAATGAGGCTTTTGCGATATATCGCTCCATCAGCAGCGCCCATCGGCCCAATTCCTCTTCCCCCGCCTACCTGCCGCCCCCGGCACGGAAAGGCCGTAGCTCTACCCATATGCCAGCGCAGATGGCAATTCCAAGGGAGCTATCCCCCTTGGTGGGGGCGTAGCTCCCCCTCCGATACGGCGTCCCACCCGCCGGAAGGTTGGCGGGTTCCTTGACTGGTGAAGAAAAACGCGAAAGCACCAGTGCTTCCGCGTTGAGACGATGCCGTGCCGGCTAGTCTTGGATTTCTACCGGCGTTCGGGCCGGACATTTTTCGTATATCAGCCGGGCGTTTTCCAGGCTGACCATGATGCCGCCGCCTTGACTTGGCGAGCCCAGAGCCGAGAGCAGCGCGGTGTTCACCTGGCCGCCCTTGGCGTCGTAGGGCACGGAGTGGATGTACAGGTCCCCTCCCAGCCAGAAATTGTAGGCAACCCATCCCAGGCCATCCACCTGCCGCCATTGCTGGTCCGGTCGGGTCAGGGTCTGGTAACTGCCCGCCGACACCTCCGGGCCGGTGGAGCAGCTCATGGTATAGCTGAGCTTGCTGTACGCATTTTGCTGCCAACGGTATACGTATAATTTTTGCTCGCTCAGATCCACCACCAGTTTATAGGGCTTCAGCGCTTCCGGCGCTTCACTGGAAAAGAGAAGCTCTACCGTCTGCTGGTTGGCGTTTCCGTTGGCCTTGAGCTGGGCACGCTCCTGAAAGGCCTTGACCGCCGCCTGGGTGTTGGCCCCGTACCCGCCGTCGGCGTCCTGGTCCAGGTAGCCCAGGGCGCTCAGCCGCCGCTGGAGCCGGTATACGTCCTGGCCGCTGTCCCCCTCCGCCATGGCCTGGGGCAGGGGGAAATCGCTGTACAGCGTGGCCAGCACCAGGGGATCGGCCACGCCGTTCAGGTCCATGCCCAGCAGGATACCGGGCCAATCGAACCGGCCCGAGGACTGGATATAGGTTTGCAGCGCCTTTACTCCCAGCACCGTTTGGCTGCCGTACTGGCCGTCCAGATCGCCGCTGAAAAAGCCCAGCTGCCACAGCCTTTGCTGGAGTTCCAGCACCCTTTTGTTCTGCATGCCTTTGGACAGCACCGGATATTGGGCGGCCTGGGTTTGGGCGTTGAACAGCGCGGCGCTGGTGTCCGCTTCCAGTTCCCCGGTGAGGGAGAGGCCCTGGTCCTGCTGAAACACCAGCAGCGCCCGCCGGGTATTGGCGCCGAACCGGCCGTCCGCCGCATCCGACAGGTAGCCCAGCGCCCGCAGACGCCGCTGCACCAGCAGCACCGCCTCGCTCACGTCCCCTTCCGACACGGGACCGGTTATGGGCTTGAGCTGGCCCGACGCCCAGGCGCCGGCCAAGTCCTCCTCCCCGATGTTCAGGCCCTGGCTCTGGGCGTAGCTCAGCAGCCGCTGGGCCGCTGCCTGGGTGCGCTGGCCATACTGCCCGTCGGGGACCTGCTCCATATATCCCATGGCGTACAGCACGGTTTGCAGCTGGGTTACCGCCTCGCCGCTGTCCCCGGCGGCGAAGGCAAAACAGGGAAGCGCCGCCAGCAGCCCTGCCAGGACTGCGGCCAGCGCCGCCCATACCTTCTTACGGGATATTCCCCGGAAATCCTCTCGATTAGCCATTGAGCTGTTCCTCGACCTGGGTCTCCGCCGCCGCATCCACTCGGGGCAGCGTGATCAAAAACTCCGTGCCCTCGTTGACCTTGGAGTGCACTTCGATCATGCCGTTCATGGATTTGACGATGTGCTTGACGATGGACAGGCCCAATCCGGTGCCCCCCATGGCCCGGGAGCGGCCCTTGTCCACCCGGTAGAACCGCTCGAACAGCCGGGGGATATTCTCCTCCGGGATGCCGATGCCGGTATCGGAGATGGACAGGTTCACGCTCTGGGGCGTGTTATACAGGGACACGGTCACCGAGCCGCCCTGCTTGTTGTACTTGATGGCGTTTTCGATCAGGTTGATGAGCATTTGCTCCACCCGGTCGGCGTTGCCCATCACCACGCTGTGCTCTTGCGGATGATTGCAGGAGATGGCCACCTGCTTTTCCGAGGCCAGGATGCGCAGCATTTCGGATACGTCGTCGGCCATCTCGTCCAGCTTGATGCGCTCGTTGGGCGCCGCGTCCTTGCCCGATTCCAGCTTGGACACGGTGAGGATGTCGTTGATCAGCCGGGTGAGCCGATCGGCCTCCAGCATGATGATGCGCAGGAACTTCTGGGCCATCTCCGGGTTCTCGATGGCGCCGTTCTGCAGCGTTTCCACAAAGCCCTTGATGGAGGTCAAGGGGGTTTTCAGCTCGTGGGACACGTTGGCGGCGAAGTCGGTGCGCACCTGCTCCAGCCTGCGCAGCTCGGTCACGTCCTCCACCAGGGCCACCGCGCCCACCACCTGGTTGTCCTTCATCATGGGGGTGATGTACAGCCGGATGGGGGTCTGGCCCCGGCCCACGCTGGCCCGCACCGCCACTTCCTTGGTATAGACCCCCTCCTGCTCCATGCCGCTGCGCAGCACCGCGTCCAGCTTCACGTCCTTGCTGGCCGCCTGGATGGGCATTCCTTCCGGCGAGCCTACGATGCGCAGAAGCTGCTTGGCCGAGGGGGTGACCAGGATCACGTTGAGGTCCTTATCCACCGCCAGGATACCGTTTTGCATCCCGTTGAGCACGGTGCTCAGGGCCTGGTTGCGGGTCTTTTGCCGGAACACCCGGTCCTGAATGCGGCCGATGATCTCGTTGAACCGGGCCACCTGCTCCAGGGAATCCCCCTGCTCTCCGGTAATGCGGCTGTCAAACTGGCCCTCGGAAAAGTCCTCCAGCACCCGCATGACGCTGTTCACCAGCCGGTCGGTGCGGTTGTTGGCCATGAGCATCATGCCCAGCACCGCCAGGGCTGCGGCCATAGCGGCCAACACCAGCAGCAGGGTATTGCCCCCCAGGGCGTCGTACAAGCTGTAGGCGGAGCGGGACAGGCACAAAAAGCTGCCCTCCGCCAATTTGGTCAGGGCGTAGAGGTATTCGCCTCCCACCAGGGCGTTGGCGCTGGTGAAGGTGGTCACCTCGCCCTGCCGGGCCCCGCTGAGCCGGGCCTGGGGCAGGGTATCGGAAATATAGGGGCGGTTGGTGTACAGCGTCTCCCCCGTCTGGTTGTAGATGGTGAACACCATGCCCGATGCCGATGCGACCTGACGGAGGAAGGTCAGCCCTTCCTCATTGTCAAATGCCGCGCTGTCCAGTTGCTGGGCGGACAGGCGGCATATTGCGTCGATCTCTTCAAGTGCGCTCTCGTTGAGCGCGGAGCGGGCTATGCCCGCCGCCGCGCCCAGAAAGCCGATACACAGAAACAGCGTCAGCAAGGTCGCAATGATTGCAACCTTTTGCTTCATAGGCGGTTCTCCTGCCGGTCGTTGAACTTATAGCCAACGCCCCGGATGGTTTCGATGTAATGGGCGTCGTCGCCCAGCTTCTGGCGGATGTGGCGGATATGTACGTCCACGGTACGGGTCTCGCCGTAGAACTCGTAGCCCCAGATCCGATCCAGCAGGAAATCCCGGGTGAGCACCTTGCCCCGGCTGATCACCAACAGCTTGAGCAGCTCAAACTCCTTCAGGGTGAGGGACAACTTTTCCCCGTTGCGGAAGGCCTCGTAGTTGCCCACATCGATGGTCAGGCTGCCCACGTGGAGGATGCCCTCCTCCTCGTTCTGGGGCGCGGCCCGGCGCAGCAGCGCCTTGACCCGGGCGATCAGCTCCCGCACGCTGAAGGGCTTGGTGATGTAATCGTCCGCGCCCAGCTCCAGGCCCAGGATCTTGTCCACCTCGTCGCCCTTGGCGGTAAGCATGATGATGGGGATATCCGCCGTGGTGGGAGCGCCCTTCAGACGGCGGCAAACCTCCATGCCGTCAATACCGGGCAGCATGATATCCAGCAGCACCATGGCAGGACGCTCATGGGCGCACACGACCAGCGCGTCCTCGCCGGTAGCGGCGGTTACCACGCGGTATCCGGATGCCTCCAAATTGAAGGATAACAGCTCAAGGATGTGCGCCTCGTCATCCACCGCCAGTATCAATTCGTTTGCCATGCTCGTCTCTCCTTTTCTGTCAGTGATATCGTTGAGAAATATGTCAACCGGCGGCGACGCCGCTGGATCATCCAAACTCCTTATCCATGAGCAGCTTATTCAGCTCGTCCATAAAGGTCTGGATGTCGCGAAACTGGCGATAGACCGAGGCGAAGCGCACATAGGCCACTTCGTCCAGCTTCTTTAGCCCTTCCATCACCATTTCGCCGATGGCCTGGCTGGTAACCTCCTGGTCATAGCCGTTGTAGGCGCGCATTTCGATATCCCGCACCAAGGCGTCTATGGCCTGGATGGACACCGGCCGTTTCTCGCACGCTTTGATTATGCCCGCCTTTAATTTGTTTGAATCAAAGGTTTCCCGGCTTTTGTCCTTTTTTATGACCATCAGCGGCACCGTGTCGATCTTCTCATAGGTGGTAAAGCGCCTGCCGCACCCCTCGCACTCCCGGCGGCGGCGAATGGTGCATCCGTCATCGGTCTGCCGGGAGTCGATTACCCGGCTTTCCGTGCAATTGCAGTACACGCATTTCATGGCGCCATGCCTCCATTTCTCATACGCTTCTATTATACACAAAAGGCCCGCTTTCGTAAAGCCCCCTGGCTGTTATTTCTTAACATATTAAGGGTTTCGGCTTTTTCTAACAATTTCAACCCCCATTTTCCAGGATACTTGGGTCTATTTCTACTAAAATGACGTCGTCTCCAAACCGGCGGATTCGGTTCCAAGGGATTACCGTGCCCGGCCGGTCCCGGGAGAACAGACCCGCCATGGAACAGGGCGCGGGCACCACGATGGCCTCCACGCAGGCCCGGTCGTTGAAGATCAGGTCTATGGGCTTGCCCAGCTTGCGCCCGTCGCAGATATTGATTACGTCCTTGCGCCGCAAATCGGAAAAGCTCAACAGCGCCACCCCCTCTCTTCATCCTATGCGCCCACCCGCCCTTGGGGGCGGTTGCATCGCCTTTTCCCAAACCGGCTTTTTTCCGCCTTGGACCGGCTCCGTGGGGCAACGCCCCCTGTTTTCCCGTTTTTTTCCAAAGAAAAGGGGAGGTGCGGAGGAATTGCGGCAAAAATACAGCAAAATTTCATCGCATCGTAACATGACGCCTTGCACCCGGCGTTGCTTTATGATAAACTGGTACAGTTTGGAGGAGATATTCATATACTAAAGCTGTGCGCTTTGGTTTTCTGAGTAGGGAGGCATGAACACATTGAATCAGGATTCCATCCGGCCCCAGTGCTTTTCCAAGGACAAGATCGTCGCCACCATCAGGAGCAAGCTGGACCGGCATTACGGCTGCGAAATTGAAGATGCCAGCCAGGACCAGCTCTATCAGGTGATCGCGTCCACGGTGCGGGACGAGATCATGGAGCGGCGGGCCCTTTCCCGGGGCGTGCGCAAGAAGACCGGCAGCAAGAAGCTGTATTACCTCTCCGCTGAATTCTTGGTGGGCAGGGCGCTGCACAACAACATGGTGGCCCTGGTCAACGAGCAGAATTACCTGGACGCCTTTGAGGAGCTGGGCATCGACAAGTCCGTCATCTTCGAGCAGGAGCCGGAGCCCGGCCTGGGCAACGGCGGTTTGGGCCGTCTGGCCGCCTGTTTTTTGGACTCCCTGTCCGCCCTGCAGCTGCCTGCCATGGGCTGCACCATCCGCTACGAATACGGCCTGTTCCGCCAGAAGATCGTGGACGGCTACCAGATCGAGCTGCCCGACAACTGGCTGGCCAACGGCAATCTGTGGGAGATTTGCCGGGCCGACCAGACCCGGGAAGTACACTTTGGCGGCGAGGTAGAGGCCTATGAGGAGGACGGGCGCACCAAGTACCGCACGGTGAACCATTCCACCGTGCTGGCGGTGCCCTACGAGATGCCGGTGCTGGGGTACGACTCCACCATGGTGAACATGCTGCGCATGTGGTCGGCCAAGAGCCCCAAGCAGCTGGACATGAAGGAGTTCAACCGGGGCCAGTACGCCCGGGCCATGGAGGAAAAGACCCTGGCGGAGGTTATCTCCAAGGTGCTCTACCCCGAGGACAACCACAACGAGGGCAAGGAGCTGCGCCTGAAGCAGCAGTATTTCTTCTCCTCCGCCACAGTGCAGTACGCAGTGTGGGATTTCCTCAAGGTCCACGGGCCCAATTGGGACATCTTCCCGGATAAAGTGGCCCTTCACATTAACGATACGCATCCCGGCATGGCCATACCCGAATTGATCCGCATCCTGGTGGACGAGCACGACCTGCCCTGGGATCAAGCGGAGGACATCGCCCGCCGTTCCTTTGCCTACACCAACCATACGGTGCTCCAGGAAGCCATGGAGCGCTGGCCGGTGGACATGGTGAAGCGCCTGCTGCCCCGGATTTACATGATTCTGGAAGAGCTGAACCGGCGCCTGTGCGACCGGCTGTGGAAGGTGTATACCGGCCAGTGGGAGCGCATCGGCCGCATGGCCATCATCGGCTACGGCTGCGTACACATGGCCAACCTGTGCGTGAGCATGTCCCACACGGTGAACGGTGTGAGCCAGATCCACGCCGACATCCTGCGCCGCAGCACCTTCCACGACTACTACCTGGTGGAGCCCGGCCGGTTCCTGGGCATCACCAACGGCATCACCCACCGGCGTTGGCTGATGCAGGCCAACCCGGGGCTGACCCAGCTGATGGACGAGGCCATCGGCACGGCCTGGAAGAAGGACCCGGCCCGGATGGTGGAGCTGCTGCCCTTTGCGGGGGACGCGGCTTTCCGGGACAAGTTCGCCCAGGTGAAGCGGCAGAACAAGCTGCGCCTAGCGGAGCGGGTGCAGCGCGTCCAGGGCATCGCCCTGGACCCGGACACCATCTTCGACGTGCAGGCCAAGCGGATGCACGAGTACAAGCGCCAGCTGATGAACGCGCTGCACATCCTGATGCTGTATAACAAGATCGTGGAGGACCCCAACTTCACCATGCCGCCCCGCACCTATATCTTCGGGGCCAAGGCGGCGCCGGGATTCTACCGGGCCAAGCTGATCATTCGCCTCATCAACGCCATCGCGGAGCTGGTGCACCAGCATCCCCGGGCCCGGCAGATGATCAACGTGGTATTCCTGGAGAACTACTGCGTGTCGGCGGCGGAAGTGCTGATGCCGGCGGCGGAGGTATCCGAGCAGCTGTCCACGGCGGGCAAGGAGGCCAGCGGCACCGGCAACATGAAGTTCATGATGAACGGCGCGGTGACCATCGGCACCATGGACGGGGCCAACGTGGAAATCTACCAGGCGGTGGGCAAGGACAACATCTACATCTTCGGCCTGTTTGCCGAGGAGGTGGAGGCAGGGTACAGCACCTACCGCTCCCACGAGATGTACGAGAGCAGCGCCGCCATCCGCCGGGCCATGGAGCAGCTCATCGACGGCACCCTGTCCCCCAACAATCCCCACGAGTTCCGGGAGCTGTACCACGCCCTGCTGTTCGGCGACGGCGGCGGAATGGCGGACCCCTACTTCGTGCTCAAGGACCTGCCCGATTACTTGAAAACCCAGATGCGCCTGGGCCGGGACTATCTGGATCAGGAGAAGTGGATCAGGATGGCCATTCACAACACCGCCTGCTCCGGCGTCTTCTCCTCCGACCGCACCATTGCGGAATATAATGAAAAGATTTGGCATCTGAAGCCGTTGGATTTGTAATATGCTGCACCACGACTCGCGTCACCTGATGTACCGCACGCCCGCCGGCCCGGGGGCGTGCGGTGCGCCCGTTACATTGCGCCTGAAGGCCCATCCCCCGGTGGAAAAGGTCACCCTGCGCCTGTGGTGGCAGGACGCGGAGAAGCTGCTGCCCATGCAGCACGCCGGGGACGGGCTGTGGACGGTGGACTTTACCCTGCCCGACACCCCCGGCACCCTGTGGTATTACTTCATCGCCGATTCCGGCCTGCGCCGGATGTGGTACGGCAACGCCACCGACCGGATGGGCGGCGTGGGCGGGGAGTATCCCGGGGAGCCCCCCAGCTACCAGATCACCGTGTACGACCCCGCCTACGACACCCCTCACTGGATGCGTGATGGGCTCATGTATCAGATCATGGTGGACCGGTTCGCTCAGGGCCGGCCCTTGTCCCAGCATCCCCAGCCCGACGACGGGTGGCTGCACCAGGACTGGTACGAGTACCCGGCGCTGCGCCTGGACGGGGAGGACAACGAGGCCAACGACTTTTTCGGCGGCGACCTGGCGGGCGTCATGGAAAAGCTTCCTTATTTAAAGCAGCTGGGGGTGACGGTGCTCTACTTCAACCCCATTTTCCGGGCCCGGTCCAACCATAAGTACGATACCGGGGACTACATGGCGGTAGACCCCAGCTTTGGCGACGAGGCGGATTTTGCCGCCCTGTGCCGGGCGGCGGAAGAACTGGGCATCCGGGTGGTGCTGGACGGCGTGTTTTCCCATACCGGGGCGGACAGCCGTTACTTCAACATCAAGGGCCGGTACGACAGCCTGGGCGCTTACCAGTCTATCGCCTCCCCCTACGCCGGGTGGTATACCTTCGACCGTTGGCCCGACAAGTACGATTGCTGGTGGGGCTTCCCTACCCTGCCCAACGTGCGGGAGATGTCGGAAAGCTATCTGGACTTCATGCTGCGGGACGAGGACGCGGTGTGCGCCCACTGGCTGCGGGCGGGCAGCTCGGGTTGGCGGCTGGACGTGGCGGACGAACTGCCCATGCCCTTTTTGCGCATGCTGCGCCAGCGGGTGAAAAAGGAAAATCCCGACGCCTGCCTGCTGGGCGAGGTGTGGGAGGACGCCAGCAACAAACTCACCTATGGGGAACTGCGCAACTACTGCGTGGGAGACACCTTGGACAGCGTGATGAACTATCCCCTGCGGGATATGTCCCTGGACTTCATGCTGGGCAAGCTGGATTCCCCCGCCTTCGTGCGCCGTTACCTGCACCTGCAGGAGAACTACGCCCCCGCCTTCTTCTATTCCCTGATGAACCTGCTGGGCAGTCACGACAAGCCCCGGATTATCGACGTGCTGTCGGGCAATCCGGAGCTGGACCCGCCCCGGGAAGAGCGGCGGGTTCGCGCCCTCACGCCCCAGCAATACCAGCTGGGCAGGCGGCGGTATCTGGCCCTGTGGCGCTTCATCTGCGCCCTACCCGGTATGCCCTGCATCTATTACGCCGACGAGGCCGGGCAGACCGGCATGGCCGATCCCTTCTGCCGGGCCACCTATCCCTGGGGCCGGGAGGACAAGGACCTGGTGCGGCGGGTGGGCGCCATCTGCCGGGAGCGCATGGCCAGCGACGTGCTGCGCACCGGCGAAATGCGTTTGTACGCGCCTCTCCCCCACGTGCTGGTGGCCGCCCGGCGCATTCAGGGCGGACGGGACCTGTTCGGCAACCCCGCCCAGGACGGCCTGGCGCTGTGCGCCCTCAACCGCTCCCCCAAGCGGGTCAAGCTGCGCCTGAATCCGGACCGCTTCCTGCCCCAGCCGGTGGAGCTCACCCTGGCCCCGGAAAGCGCCCGCACCCTGTGGATCAATTAAATACAGCCCCATGTCAAACCGGGACGCCCGACTTCGGGCGTCCCGGTTTTTCCGCTTTGCGCTGTCGTCCTTTGCTTCAGGCCAGGCCCGCTGCCTTCAGGAGGGCGCCGGCCTGGGCGGCGTCCAGCACCGCCTCCGCCGCCTGGCGCAGGTCCGCCAAATGGGCCATGCGGGATACCCCCGCGATGGGGAAGGTGGGGAAGGGCTGATTGGTCAGATAGGCCAGCGCTCCGGCGGCCACGGACAGCCCGGTCTGAGCGCAGAGGGCCTTCAGGGGCTGGTACAGCGCCAGGTTGTGCTGGCTGAGATAGCGGCCCCGCACCTTGGCGCTGAGGCCGGCCTCGCCCACCTGGTCCAGCTTGGAGAAAAAGCCCTTGGCCTGGGAGGTGAAGGGCACGCAGGCCATGCCGCCGGCCCTGTGGAAGGCGTACAGCTCCCCGTCCATCTGCACCAGCCGCTTGGAGGCCAGGTCCCCTTGATCCTCGTCCCGGGCCAGGCTCCACATGGGCTGATCGGCGCAAAAACCGGCCAGCCCTTCCCGCCGCGCCGCCTGCCCCGCCTGCTCCAGGCGCTGGGGCAGCCAGTTGGACGCCCCGATGGCCTTGATCTTCCCCTGCTGGATGAACCGGTTTAAGGTGTACAGGATCTCCTCTACCGGCAGCTTGGGGTCGTCCCGGTGCAGCCAGTACAGGTCTATCCGCTCCACGGCCAGGTCCTTGAGGCTGTTGTCCAGATCCTCCTGCAGGCTGGCCGGGTCCAGCCGCCCGTGGCCCATGTCGTCCAGGGGCGGATGCCCGCCCTTGGTGGCCAATATGACCCGATCCCGGCAGCCCCGGTCCTTCATCCATTGCCCGATCACCTTTTCCGAGGCCCCAAACCCCACGCCGTCCGGCTCGCCGTACAGCCTGGCGGTGTCCACAAAGTTGCCCCCCATCTCCAGAAATGCGTCCAGTACCTGAAAACTGCTCTCCCGGTCCAGGGACGCGCCGAAATTCATGGTGCCCAGGCACAGGGTGCTTACCCTGTCCGACAGCCCTTGTATGCTCTTGTAGATCATGCCCTCGCCCTCCCTCTTTTTTCCTTATTATACCACGTCCGCCCCCTCTTTGAAAGTCCTCCCCCGCCGCAGCTGTGGAGGCAGAACAAGGCCGGGGAGACCGCGCTCTCCTCAGAGCCGCCGCCCGACCACGGCAGCTCTAACGCGAAAAGACCGTGGCCACGAAGCGCTGCTAGAGAGAACCTCGCAGCAAAAGCCGAGGTGAGTGCGCTGCGGGGATTCCCGGGGGCGGGAGCTTGTGCGCTGCAGGCCGGGCTTTGAAGCGGGGGAAGGGGGTTGAAAATTTGCGGCTTCTGTATAAATGTGTGCACAATTTGACGCTTCAGTTGAATTAGAATGCCATTCATTGACCGAGGGGCGCGGGGGCCATATAATGAAAGTGGAGAATAATAAAGAGGTGTGGGCGCATGTTTGCCAAGATGAGCGTACAAAAACCTTATACGGTGGCGGTGGGTATCATTTTGGTGTTGGTGTTGGGGGTCATATCCTTCATGAATATGACCACCGACCTGCTGCCCAGCATGAATTTGCCCTACATCGTGGTATATACCACCTACGTAGGGGCCAGCCCGGAGACGGTGGAAAACGAAGTCACCCGTCCCCTGGAGGCGGCCATGGCCACGGTGGGGGACTTAAAGAACATCACCTCTACCTCGGCGGATAACGTATCCACCATCACCCTGGAGTTCAACAACGGCGCCAGTATGGATACGGCCATGCTGGAGCTGAGTGCCAAGATAGACAGCGTGGCGCCTTCCTTCCCGGACGGGGTGGGCACCCCCACCATGGTGAAGATCAATCCGGACATGTTGCCCGTGGTGGTGGCTGCGGTGGACATGGAGGGAAGCGACATCATCGCTTTGTCCGAGTATGTGGATGGTACGCTGATCAACGAACTAGAGGGCATCGACGGGGTGGCGTCGGTATCGGCCTCTGGCCTTATTGAGGAAGAAATCACGGTATCCATCGAGCAGGAGCTCATCGATCAGGTCAATTCCATCATCCTCAAGGAGGTAGACGAAGAGCTCTACGAGGTGGAGCAGGAGCTGATAGACGGAGAAAAACAGCTGAACGAGGCCAAGAGCCGGCTGGCCAAGGAGGGCAAGGCGGGCCTTCAACAAATCGACGACGCCTTGACCCAGATTCAGCAGGGCCAAACCCAAATGCCCCAAATGATCGCCCAATTGCAGCAGCAGAAACAGCAATTGCAGCAGCAGCTGGAGCAGACCCAGGCCGCCATTCCCCAATTGGAGGCGGCCCTTGACGCCATGGGCGATATATCCATGGGCGAACAAGAGCAGCAGATGCTGGAACAGTTGGAGAGTAGACTGGCCCAATTGCGCCAGGAGAAGGAGGCGGCCCAAGCGCAGCTGGATCAGGTGAACCAGCAGCTGGCGGGGGCAACGCCTACCCCTGCGCCCACGGTTACTCCGGAGCCTACGCCCCAGCCCACAGCTAAGCCCAGGACCACGCCCCGGCCCATTAAGGAGCAGGAGGATGCTTTGGCGGCCTTGGTGGGCGGCGCTACGCCTACCCCTGCGCCTACTGCGGGAGGAGATGAAGGGGAAGAATCACACGGGGGACAGGCTACCGCCG
Organism: Candidatus Excrementavichristensenella intestinipullorum; assembly: GCA_018711685.1. GTDB lineage: Bacteria > Bacillota > Clostridia > Christensenellales > Aristaeellaceae > Excrementavichristensenella > Excrementavichristensenella intestinipullorum. Next base: position 48,652 of record DVHZ01000130.1, read on the forward strand.
CGCCGTCCCCAAAGCCGTCGCCCGCGCCCTCCAGCGCGGCCATTGGGGATATCGAGCAGATAGAGGAGTCGGCCAAGTGGCTGGGCGCCTCGGTGGCCTATGCCGCCGAGCTGGATGCGGATCTGGAGGAACTGGAAGCGGAGAAGGCCCGGCTGGAAGCCCAGATCGCCCAATTGGAGGAGCAGATCCGACAGATTGAAAGCTCCAGCAGCTATCAGTCCCTGACCCAGCTGAGCCAGGCGGCGGCCCAGAAGCAGCAGCTGGAGAGCCAGCTGGCCCAGGCCCAGGCGGCCATTCCCCAGCTGGAGGCGGGGATTCAGCAGATGGACCAGGCGGCGGCCAAGCTGGAGCAGGGCATTGTGCCCGGGGGGTACATTGAGGGCATCGACGAGGATACCGACCTGGCCCAGGCGGAGGAACAACTCATTCAGACCCGGGAGCAGGTAAAGACCCAATTGAGCAAGGCGGAGGATCAGATCGAAGCTGCCCAGAAGGAGCTGGGGGAGGCCCGCAAGGAATTCGAGGAAAAGCGGGAGGAGGCCTTTGAGGAAGCCGATTTGGACGGGGTGATTACCGTAACCATGATCGGGCAGATCATCGGCGCCCAAAATCTGTCCATGCCCGCAGGGTATCTCACCGAGGACGGGCAGGACTACCTGGTGCGGGTGGGCGAGGAATTCCAGAGCGTGGAAGAGCTGGCTAACACCATCCTGTTCACCTTGGATTTGGACAGCCTGAAAGAGGTGCGGCTGAAGGACGTAGCCACGGTGGAAATCACCAACAACGCGGACACGGTGTACGCCAAGGTGAACGGCAACGACGGCATCATGCTCTCCTTCCAGAAGCAGGCCACCTACTCCACAGCCCAGGTGGCGGACAATATCCTGGCCAAATTTGAGGAACTCCACGGCCGGGTGACGGGGCTGCGGTTTACCCCCCTGTTGGACCAGGGCGTGTACATCGACATGGTGATCGATTCGGTGCTCAGCAACCTGATGAGCGGCGCGGTGCTGGCGGTGCTGGTGCTGCTGCTGTTCCTGGGGGACTACCGGCCCACCCTGATCATCGCCCTGTCCATTCCCACCAGCGTGGTGGTGGCCTTCGTGGTGATGTACTTCACCGGCATTACCCTGAACGTGATGTCCCTGGCCGGCCTGGCCCTGGGGGTGGGCATGCTGGTGGATAACTCCATCGTGGTGCTGGAGAACATCTACCGGCTGCACAACGAACGGGTGCCCATCCTGCGGGCCTGCGTGACGGGCACTACCCAGATGGGCGGGGCCATCTTCTCCTCCACCCTGACCACGGTGTGCGTGTTCCTGCCCCTGGTGTTCATTACCGGCATCGCCCGGGAACTGTTTACCGATATGGGCCTGACCATCACCTATTCCCTGATGGCCAGCTTGGTGGTGGCCATGACCGTGGTGCCGGTGCTGGCCGCTAAGGTGCTCAGGCGGCAAAAGCCGCGCAAACACCGCCTGTTTGGCGCCTTCCTGCGGGGATACGATAAGGTGCTGGCCAGCGTGCTGAAGTTTAAGCTGCCGGTGCTGGTGCTGACGGTGGCGCTGTTGGCCTATTCCCTGAATTACGCCGCCTCCATGGGCACCGCCTTCATCCCCGAGGTGGACAGCACCCAGATGACCGCCACCCTGAACACCCCCCTGGACGCCACCTTCGAGGAAAAAACCGCCCTGGCCGACCAGGTGCTTCAGGAGCTTTTGCAGGTGGAGGAAGTGGAGACCATCGGCGTGTTCGATTCCGGCGGAGCCATGAGCACCATTACCACCGCCGGGGCCGGGTCCATCAGTTACTACATCCAGCTCAAGGAGGATAAGGCCCGCCGCAATACGGACATCGCCCTGGAAATCCAGGATAGGATGCGGGAGATGGGGGTGGATCTGAGCGTCAAGACCAACAATATGGACATCACCACCCTGTACGGCTCGGGCATCAGCGTGGAGGTGCGGGGCCCTGAATTGGACCAGCTGCGGGCCTACGCCACCGATATCGCCCAAAAGCTGGCCCAGATCGAGGGCACGGTGGACGTGTCCGACGGCCAGGAAGAAACGGTGCCCGAGGTCACCCTCACCGTGGATAAGGAAAAGGCCATCGCCAATAACCTGACCGTGGCCCAAATCTACCAGTACGTGGCCATGCTGGTGTCCGACGGGGTGGAGGTGTCCACCATGACCGCCGACGGCAAGAGCTACGCGGTAATGGCCGTGGACAATGAAAACCTGAACCTGACCCGGGAAGAATTGGCGGACAAGACCATCGAGGTGGAAAAGACCGACGGCACCATCGTTCAGGTGCGGTTGGGCGACGTGTGCGATATCAGCGAAACCCTCAGCTTGTCCTCCATCAACCGCACTCAACAGCAGTACGTGGTCACCGCCTCCTGCGGCGTGGACGCGGACCACAACGTGGGCCTGGTGAACCGGGAAGTGGAGGAATTGGTAGCCGAATATCCTCTGGAGGAGGGCTATACCATCACCATCACCGGCGAGGGCGACACCATCGCTTCTACCCTGGGGGACCTAACCACCATGATCGCCTTGGCCGTGGTGCTGATCTACCTGATTATGGTGGCCCAGTTCCAGTCCTTCCTGATGCCCTTCATCGTGCTGTTCACCATCCCCTTGGCCATTACCGGCGGCTTGCTGGTGCTCATCTTCACCGGCATCGAACTGAGCATGGTGGCCATGCTGGGCTTCCTCATCCTGGCCGGCGTCATCGTGAACAACGGCATCGTGTTCGTGGAAACGGTGAACCAGCTGCGGGAAGAGGGCATGGAAAAGCGCCAGGCCCTGCGCCAGGCTGGCCAGCTGCGCATGCGGCCTATCCTGATGACTGCCCTGACTACCATCCTGGGCATGTCCACCATGGCCCTGGGCACCGGCATGGGCGCGGAACTCATGCAGCCCCTGGCCCTGGTCACCATCGGCGGCCTGACCTACGGTACCCTGCTCACCATGTTCGTGGTGCCGGTGCTGTACGACCTGTTCACCCGCAAGACCTACAAGGTGCGCAGGATCGAGTCGTTCCAGCAGGAGAACCAGAACCAGGAGGGCCGGCAGGCGGCCCCCGCCCAGAGCGGAACCGCCCCGGCGGAGGCGCAAAACCCCTCCGGCCAAGACATGGACCCCCCGCAGAGCCAGGAGGACCTAGACGCCGAGTACGCCGCCTTTGTGGCGGGGGTGGAGGACGAGGAGGATAACCCGCCTGCCCAATCCCCCGATTGATCCGCCTGCCCTTGCTGGGGGCGCGGTGGGGCCGGGGGGGC